>NZ_JBJZOR010000007.1:0-156373 GCF_046269225.1 Acinetobacter sp. TY2 | reverse complement strand
AATACGTTAAATCATAGAATAGAGGAAACAGGTTGTTTTTATATTTATAATCGGTTTTTTGAATTTTAAGACGGTTTAAAAAACTTAAAAGCCAAATATAAACATCCTAGAACTACACAAACGACTCAACACTGCACACATAATCTTACATAGCTTTAAGAAAAAATTAAGAAAGCGGTGCTGAAATCAATGTAATGATTCAATAATCATTGCTATCTATTTAGTCAACATATAATGAAATAAAACGGATGAGACCGATATGAAAATTGAATTTGTATTTGATATTGTTTATCCCATGAGTTACGTTGCTTTTGAAAAGTTAAAAAAACATTGGGATCAAGCAACAGCAAATAAAATTGAGCTCCTCCCTGTACAAGTCCTTCCTGAAATTCCAGAAGAAGGTTTAAATGTTTACCAATATTTAACTGAAAGATATGGTTCTAAAGAAGCCAATCGTAAACTAGATATGGCAAAGTTTGCAGCTTATAGTGAAGACTTAACGGTTGATGTTGAGCATATGAAACGTATGCCAAACAGTCGCTTAGCACACCAGGCAATTCTCGCACTGAATAATAATTTTGACAAATTTGCACTGACACAAGCTATTTTCCATGCGGTTTTTTCACATGGTAAGGATATTTCCAACCCTGAAGTTATGAGAAGTATTATTGAAGGTATGGGCTTAGATGGTACTAAAATTTTACGCTCAATTCAGCACCAAGAAATAGCCGATAAACAAGCAGAAATTACTCAATATGTGCAAAGTCTCGGTAAGCATCCAACACCCTATTATATTGTGGATGGGCAAATTCAAGATGAAAGTTTCTCAACGCTCGATTTAAAAAAATTGCTTGTTGCAACAGCTTAAAATACTCGTTGTTTAATGACTAAAAAAGCGAGGAGATATATTTATTTTCCTCGCTTTTAATAATATTTTTTGATTAAAAATGATTATATTATTTAAGACTGACTTATAACGAATTCTTCATTTGTTCACCAATACGCTGTATCCGAGCTGCTAATCGTTGGCTTAAAAAGTAAAGAATCACGCTCAATACAGCAAAAATTGTTGTGATTACGATCAAAATAGATTTTACTCGATCTGACCAAACTTGTGCACGATTCACCACAGCATCAATCGACTTTGCTATAGGGGTTTCAGACTTACCATAAAGTTGGTGCTGAATCGCCCAAAGCTGTTCCGCCTTAAAACCATATTCTAAAAAATGCGGATCTGTGCGTTCTGCTTGAACCAACTGTGTATTATATGCCAATGCGACATCTCGATCAGATTTTCCATGCATCAGTGCTGCTTGAGCCAATAAATATGCCTGTACGGTTGGTTTAGTTTCAGTTTTTTGCAAGTAATCATATAGCTGGCTTTGCTGAATATTATCTTTATATTCAATCATTTTTTGAACTTGGTTATCTTCATCATCACGCAAGTCATACTGTACATACGTTAAACCTGACCATAGCACAATAAAAGCGATGAGCCACCCAATAAATTTCAGTATGAATGACTGAAAACGAATGCGGAAAAATTTGATTCTTTTTAAAAATGAAATAGAGATAAATGCGCCAATAAAGGACACCACCATTTTCAAAAAAAGCCAACCAAACCATGAAAGTAAATTCCAAACATAATCAGGCTGATGTAAAAACGCTTTTAAGTCACCATCAACAGCAAATGGAATATGTAATTGCCGAATCTGTTCACTTACTCCAAACCATTGATAAATAAAATCTTGTTGTACATAAAGCGATATTGCACTGAAAATTAGGGCTGTACAACTCACAATCGCCATGACCATGATATGATTGCGACGGCGTTGTAAAACATGTAAACCTGTTTCAATTTGTTGTATTTGAACAGGATCATGCTTATTTTTCAGTGTCTGATAATCAGCCAACTTATTTTATACTCCTCAAAAACATAATTAAAATTATAGACTTATATTCAAGATTTACCTGAAACATTATCTAAGACCAATTGTTGTAAATTACCTTGTAATGCTTTAATTCGCACTGTGGCTTCATCTCGTTTTTGCATGCCTTCTTTCTGAATCTGAATTACATCATTAACTGTTTTAATTAAGCTATTCTGTACATGCTCAAGCGTTTCTATATCAATGACTGAACGCTGATTGGCTCTTGCTGTATCAACAGAATTTTGATGCAGTAAATCTGCATTACGTTTTAATAATTCATTGGTCGCATCATCAATCGTATTGGCAAGTTGAACACTATTTTTCTGTTCTTGCAGTGAAATTGCCAAACTAATTTGGTTTTTCCAAGCAGGTAAAGTAATGTTTTTAATCGCATAAAATTTATCAACCAGCATTAAATTGTTAGATTGAATAATGCGAATCATCGGCAATGTTTGCATCGCAGATTGTTGTAGAATCAATAAATCACTCACTCGTTTTTCCAAATTATTGGCTAAGTGATTTAGGTCATAAATTTTTTGCCCTGTCTGCTGATCTTGCTCTTGTGCCGTTAATGCCGTAATTTCCTGTTGAATTTCCTGCTGTTTCAATTTACCCGCAGCAGCATAAATTCCGAGTTGTTTATACTCATCTTGTACACCATCAAACATTTTATCGAGTGTACCAACACGCGTTTTTAAACCATTTTG
This sequence comes from Acinetobacter sp. TY2, assembly GCF_046269225.1. Taxonomy (NCBI): domain Bacteria; kingdom Pseudomonadati; phylum Pseudomonadota; class Gammaproteobacteria; order Moraxellales; family Moraxellaceae; genus Acinetobacter; species Acinetobacter sp. TY2. Next base: position 153,735 of record NZ_JBJZOR010000007.1, on the reverse strand, counting down.
CGAACTTTCAATTTCTTTTACTAAAGTATCAATCTGCTCTTTGGTACTATTAAAATTCTGGTCAAAACTTTGCTTTGCACCTTTAAATTTATTAAGTAAACCACCTAAAAAGCCACTATTCTTCGATTTATTTAAAATACTTGACGTATTTAATTGTTGCGCAACCTGTACAACTTCATTGAGTTTTTGCCCTGTAGCATCAAGGTCTTTATTTTTCACCATGCCCAACAACTCATCGGTATATACAGATGTCCGTGTCGCAATTCCCTTACCGTATTCTGCAACTGCTGTCGGATTCATATCTGCAAGCTCTTTGCGTGCAGTCATGACATCGGCATAATCTGTTTCCTGCAACCCCATTTCTCTAAGGCTGAGTTGTTCAAATCTTTGTTGTAGTTCCATTGACTGCTCAACAGGAAGATTCTGCTTTTGATCTGACATTTTTTCGCCCCTAATTATATTTTAATGATGTACTTAAGTTTTTGATGTCGCTCGATCCAAAGAATCTTGCAGTGTTTGAATCAACTTTTCTCGACTTTTATCAAGTTGAGTCTGAGAATATTGTTGATGTTGCTGGCTTTGTTGCACATGATATTGCCATGCAGGAATCAGTACCTGCTCTGCCTCTTTAAAACGGTCAAGTAGGCTCATAGACAATTGTTGTGTCAATATCATTTGCGACATTGCAATATCATTGCTCGCCTGTAAAGTCTGCAAAGTATTAATTTTTTTAGATAATCGCTCAGCAAAATTATCAAGTGGATGTCTTGTTTTGATAAATTGTGGATATTCATCTAAAAATTCTGAAGCAGCCACAATATATCCTGCCATTTGTTCCCGATAACCTGTGGCTTGCAAAAACTTAGTCTGTGATTTCTGAATTTCCAATTGTAATCGTTGTGACAAAACACCCGCTTCCTTCACCAACAGATCAAGATCCTGCATATATTTAATTTTTGCTGAACCAAACTCAAGATCAATGCCTAACCATTTTTGTAGCACGTTAAATTTTTTATTTTTCATTACCTTTGTTGAATTGTTCAATTGAGTAACAATTTGACCAATAACCTGCCCCAATTGCTGATTTAATTTTGGGTCAATACCATTTAAAACAACAGCTTGTGCTTGCACAATTTGATCGGCAAAATGATTAAGGCGCATTTGATCATCAAGTAATGGAACAAGATGATGGCGTTTAATATATAAGAGATGATCCGGATCAATATTTATCTGATCAAGTGGAATCAAAGCGGTCATAGCAATGCTTATTCAATATACGAATTTATATTATTTTTATATAAGGCTCAAATCAACAAATTGCAAATAAAAACATGCTTTTGTGCAAAATCACTACAATTCTATTTCCCCGACTTAAAATCAATTTATAAAAAAGCCAATGATCGAAATCATTGGCTTTCTTTAACTCCCAATAACCATTTAAATCAGTTATGGAAAAAATTAACTCTTGACTTTTTTAGGCTGTAAAAACGGCGCAAACCAATCAAACTAAATAACCCTAACAGACCTAATATACCCGTTGCACCACCACCGCTACGTGCGCTTGGTGTAGATGCTGAATTACTCAATGTGACCGTTGCTGTATTTGAAACCAAACCATCAGCATCATAAACCATATAGTTAAATTTATAGTCAAATGGATCTAATGTATTTTTGATTTGTACGGTAATTTTCCCACCTAAACAGGTTAATTTTTTATCATTACCTGGACATGGACCACTACGTTCAGCAGTAACCGCCACAGGATCAGGCAAACTTGAAATGCGAATTGCCAAATCTTGACCTGCTGCATTTAAATAATAACGTGATTTATTGGGGTTATTCGACAACTGACTGACTAGGCCATCCCCATCATCATTCGTTTGATCGAGTAAATTAATATCAATTTTTTGATCTGTACCATGTTGAATGTTAAAGTTCGCATCTTTTGCAATTGGTGCAATGTTTATAAAATTCGCAACGATGTAGGCACTTGAACTCTTCACAGGATTAGATCCTTTCATTGTCAAAGTATATTTACAGAACTCATTATCACCTGTTGCAGTAATGAAATCATCTGTACGATACATCAGAACCTGTTTCAGTTCCTTATTCCATTCACAGCGCAAGGCAGGATCAATTCGTCCAACAAACTGTTTTTTCTCATCCAATTTTCCTGTGCCTAAACTTTCAACTGTAACATCATAATTTTCTGTCGTTAAATGCTTGATCTCGCGCCCTCCATCAGCACGAACAGCCTCATCAGGTAAATTAAGTGCAAATGGGTCTATAAATAAGGTTCTATATTTTTGATCTGACTTGGTATTATTAAGTAAAGTATTATAATTATTCATCATAATATTATAATACGGTAAATATTCAGGGTTCGTCTCTTTATTATCAATTAAGCCTTTAAACGTATCATATTCTTTTTGGTAGTTATTTATAATAGGTACAACAGATGTATTTATTGTTGCCAAATCCGTTGCTGTTAAACTTAGAATTTCTGTAGAACCAAGATCACAACTCGTATCAGTCGTATCTCGATTTAAAATACGTGTCATACCACGCTGATCTGTTCCAGCACATCCTGTAGAACCAATATCGACAAGATCTTTGTCTGTATTTAAATTTTTAAGAAAATACATCGGCATAAACGCTGTATATTCTGTAGGTGTCTGTAGCGTACTGAGCACGGTATCTGGGTTAACATCACTTACATCAACCAAAGTCTTTTTAACTTCATCTGTAAGAAGTTCTTTGGCTGTTTCACATTGATCATTATCACTTGCAAGTTTTATAGCATTATAAATATTAAGGAAGTTACTCCCCTTCACTTCTGTAACATCACCATCTGCATAACGACAAGATTTACCACCCTCATTAAAAGCAAGAATATTGTATTGTACTGACTTAATACCCCGTGAATTATACAATAACGTAGAAAACGCATTATTTTTAACAATGGTATTATTCACTAAAGCCAAAGATGCACTCGGACTTAGATTAATAGATTTTTCAGGTGTTTTTGAGCTAAATTGAAAAATTCGACCTGACTGTGCATTTGCAATGTTATTGGTAATTGTATTTGCGGTAAATATAGCTGTTGGCTGACCACAGAAAGTCATCGTACTTAAACTACTACTTGAGCCATTCCCCAAAATACTAGCACCCGTTACATTAATCGTTCGATTTGTATATACAAGGTTATCATTACACGTCATTGCCAAGACACTACCTTCGGTTGCGTCATTACCCTGAATAATTCCACGATTAATTGTTAAACCCGTGTCAATATCATTGAGAAAAATTGCACCACCAGATTTTGCTTTTGAATTTAAAATCTGTACGTTAGTTAGTACTGATGTACTTCCCAAATATAAAGCACCACCTGTATCTGAAGAATAGCCATCTTTTAAAATTATATTGGTTAAATTCAAAGCAGGTTTTTTTAAATTTGTCGTATTAAAAATACGTGACTTCCCTTGTCCACTAATCGTGGTTTTAAGTGCAGTTATTGCAGGAAATGTATTTGTTAATACATCCGCTTTACGATAATTAGCAGGTAATTTACCTAAAATTGAAAGCGAAGAATTGGGTTGTAATTCACGTGTCAGCTTATACTCACCCTCGTCAAGTTGAATAACATTGGTCATTGAAGCATCAACTTGCCCAACAGGACAACCTCCATATGCTTTATGCGTAGAAGCAGCCGTTACTGCCTCTCGTAAAGAGCATTTTTCAACATTTTCCCCATCTTCATCATCAAAAGTTGTGACGTAAATGGTTTTATCTTCAGCTGCCATCAGTGACATCGTTGATAAAATTGCGAGTGCGAGTATTCCTTTTTTATAGTTTTTCATCCTGAATTCCTACTATTTTTTAAACCTACGGAAACCAACCAAACCGATTAATCCAAGTAGTGCAAAAATACCTGTACTTCCACCTGATGTTTTTACTTTTTTATCTTCAAAAGTATTCGGCGGATCCTGAACGACTTTCGCAGGTACTTCAATATAAGGATTTCTAGAATCATTGAAACGTGTTGTAGTCGTTACCACTAAAATATTAAATTCATCTGCACCATGCCAATTTCCATTAGGCACATAAGTGATGTCACCTTCCTGCGTTATGCTGAGAGCTCCTTTTGATGGTGTATTCGTTTGTACAACTTTAAGACAACCAGGCAACCATGTTTTACCTTGTGGATCGAGCTCACTCCCCATAATGACTTTACATTGTGCAGGTGTAATTAAGTCTCCATCTTGCAATTGATCTGCTAGCGTAAATTTCGCTATCTCACCATAAAAGATATCTTTACCAACACTTGTAGTTGTTGTTTTATCGACTACAAGCTCTATTGCACCACGATCACATAGCTCAACACTACCAGGTCTTGATAAACCACGTTGATCGGCAGTAATACAAGACATCAAATCACTACCCGTTTGAGGTCCTTTATTGACAATCAATGAATCCGCTAATGTTGTGTAGTTAGTCAATAAGCGCGGTCTAAAATAACCTAAAATCGTTTTGTCTGACTCAGCAAAAGGACACAGTAAGCCATCTGAATTGACATCACACTTACCTTCGACACTCGTGCCAGCAATTAAATTTGCCGTGCCAATCAGTTGTGATGCACTGCCTGCACAGCCCACTGAGTAAAGGTTATTACTAATTTTATTGGCTTCAGCACCCGCAATAACACGACAATCTTCTGTACCATTTTTAGCCAAAATACTATTTACTACATAAGCATTTTTAAATGGTGCATTTATAATTAAGCCTTTCGTGTTCATGACCATCGTAATGTTATTGACCATCATTCCATCCATGACTTTGATGGTATAGCCTTTATTACTAAACATAGTTGTATTAATCATGCCACGCCCTGAGGTCGTGCCAATGTTATTACTTGTCTTTTCATCAAAAGCCTGTTCACTTTCAAAAAGGCTTGCATCTGCATTCTTTACTTCATTATCACGAACTACTGAGTTCGTCACAATAAACTGTGGCATGACACTATAGATCACACCACCTTGATTTGCAGTATTGCCGCGAAGTAATGAGTTTGTGACTCCAACGCTACTTAATGGCTTACTTTCTGTGTATGCACCTGCGTTATAAATTGCTCCACCTTGTCGTGCCTTACCATTCAATAACTGAGCATATTGCAGCAATATATTTTCTTTGTTAAAAATCAAGCCGCCTTGATCTGCACAACTGTCTTGATCACAACCATTTAAAGTAATTTCATTCAATGAGGCTGTAATTAGACTGTCTTTATCTGTCACTTGATCGAAATTTGGTGCGAGCGTACGGTCAATCAAAAAAATACGATCTTTACCTGCCATTTTAATAACAGCATTATTTTTACCTAAAAGTGAATCTATAGCTGCATTTTCATAGACAGATTTAATTAAGAGAGGCTTAGAAATCGTCAATTGACTATTGATTTTATATTCTGACTTTCCGACCAATTCAATGATGCTTGATGCATCTTTACCACCGCAACCATTATATCCCGCCTCAGGCATCCCCTGATTGATATATGTAATTGCTTCACGTAAAGAACATTGTGCATCCGCCTTTACAACATCTTCTGTTGTATTGACCGTAATATTTGCACTATAAGCATGCCCTGTAATACACAATAATCCTAAGCTTATGCCCCGTTTGAGCATTATCGTCTCCTTGGTTTATTTTAATTATTTGCGTCGCAGCCCAAAAAACAGGCTTTAATCCTTTTCGCGTACTTTGTCACAGCTCAATAAAATTCTCAAGAATTTTTAATTACTGTCTGTATTCATCAATCAAGGCATAGATTTGTTTTAAGGTTGCATTTGACAGTCTTGTCTTTTCACCCTTAAGTAATTTTTCTAAACGATCAACCGATTGCAACAGTGTACTGGTTTGATGTGGTCCATGTAATAGCAAATATTCCGTTATCTGTGGGTCAAAATGTACACCCCTACGAACCAATACTGAATTTAAGAGTGCTTGACGATCTGCATGTGAATGACCAGCTGGCACTTTTACACTTACTGCTTGGGTTAATCGAGATTGTAAATCGGGTAATTCAAGTTTTAATTCGATGGGTGCTACACGTGATGAGAAGACTAATTGACCACCACCTTCATTATTATTATTAATTAAATGAAAAACTGCTTTTTGCCAATGTGGCACACCACTAATAGCCTCAATATCATCTAATGCGACTAAATCATAGCGTTCAAGTGAAGTAATTGCTTCAATAGGAGCATCAAGTAATTCAAGTAATGAAACTTTTATTGCCGTTTTTCCTATTTCCAAATAGGAATCACAAATTGCAGAAAGTAAATGGCTCTTTCCTGTACCAGCACCCCCATATATATAGAACCGATCCATTAATCCTGTATGAAGCTGGCGGATTGCATCAATTACAGGTCCCCATCCGGGTCCAGAAAAATCACTAATTCTAGCATCCAGTTGAGGCTCTATATCCAACTGCAATTGACGCATATATTTATTTCATTCCTTAAAGTGGATCTTGATTTGTTTTTACCTTTTCATCTGTATCTTGCGTGTTTTTAATTTCAATATCAAGGTCAAGCTGTTCACTTTGTACCGAAATCAATTCACTCGCCCCTTGGTTATGCAAAGTGACTGTTGTCGGTTCAGACTGAAAAAATGGCGTTTTTTCATAATACTCACGAACATGCTTGAGTAGTACAACAATGACAGCGGCAACAGGAAGTGCGATAAGCATTCCAACAAAACCACCTAGCTGTGCACCTGCAAGTACAGCAAAGACCACGGCAACTGGAGATAAGCCAATTTTATCGCCCAATAAAAATGGTTGTAAAATATAACCTTCAACAAGTTGCCCAATTCCAAATACAGCCAACACCATCAATAGATGTTTTGGATCCATACCAAATTGGAAAAAACAAGCAATCACAGCAGCAACGATTCCAACACCAAAACCTAAATAAGGAATAATGCTACATAATCCTGCAACCATACCAATAATTAAACCAACTTCAAGTCCAATCAGTTGCAAACCTACGGCATAGATAATACCGAGGAGAATCATCACTAAAAATTGTCCTTTTACAAATGCACCTAAAACACTGTGACATTCACTGACAATTTTTAATGTACTTTGTTTATATTGACGTGGGATGAGTCCTTTCATGCTTTGCAACATGCGGTTCCAATCCAACATAAAATAGAAGGCAATCACAGGAATAAGCACCACTATGCCGCCAAGTTGAATAAAGCTTAGACCTGATTGGGCAATTTTGAGTGCAAGAGATTGGACGCTGTCAACACTATAGTTGGTTTGCACATAATCCATAATGACCTTAGACATCTGATCAGTATCAATTTCCATGTGTTCAACATTAAATGTTTGGGATACCCAAGGTAAAAGCGTTGAGTTCACCCAATGAATACCTGCGGGAATACTGTCGCGGGCATACATAAGCTGTTTCCAAACCAAGGGAACAAGGAACCACATCGCCCAAGTGATCACAACACCAATACCTATAAATACAGTCGAAATCGCCAACCAACGTGGTAGAAAACGATCTAGTTTTTCTACAATTGGACTAAATAAATAAGCAATTAAAAATGCAGCAACAAAAGGTACAACAACAGGTTTCAATAAATATAAAACCCAAAGCAACAGAGCAATGCCTGCAAGGATGAAAATTCGTTTTAAAGTCCGATCGTGCATCTAATCACGCCTTTTTCAGATTTAATCATTATAGAAAGTAAAATATTTAAATAAAGATAGCATTTTAGTGCATAAATAACATAAGAGTTTCGTATATTCGGGTATAATCTCCGCGCCAATGCGGAGACTTCAAATATGAGCAACTCATCTTCTACCCCAAACACTGGTTTAAGCTATAAAGACGCAGGTGTCGACATTGAAGCGGGCGACGCATTAGTCGATCGAATCAAATCAGTCGCTAAACGCACAAAACGTCCTGAAGTAATGGGCGGCCTAGGCGGCTTTGGCGCACTGTGTAAAATCCCAAAAGGTTATGAAGAACCTGTTCTTGTATCTGGTACAGATGGTGTCGGTACAAAATTACGTTTAGCACTTAACTTAAACCGTCATGACACAATTGGTCAAGACTTGGTTGCAATGTGTGTAAATGATCTACTTGTATGTGGTGCTGAACCATTATTCTTCTTAGACTACTATGCAACAGGTCACCTAAATGTCGATGTTGCTGCCAATGTCGTAACAGGAATTGGTGCGGGTTGTGAACTTGCAGGTTGTGCATTGGTCGGTGGTGAAACTGCTGAAATGCCAGGTATGTATGAAGGCGAAGACTACGATCTTGCAGGTTTCTGCGTAGGTGTCGTTGAGCAAAGCAAAATTATTGATGGTACTAAAGTAAAATCAGGTGACGTATTGATTGGTGTAGCTTCTTCAGGCGCACACTCAAATGGCTACTCTTTACTTCGCAAAATTCTAGACGTGAAAAACGTCGACCTTACACAAATCGTTGATGGTCGCCCACTTGCAGATGTTGCAATGGAACCTACTCGCATTTATGTAAAATCTATTCTTGAGTTGCTTAAACATGTAGATGTTCATGCAATGGCGCACATCACAGGTGGCGGTTTACCAGGTAACTTACCTCGTGTACTGCCAAATGGCGCTCAAGCAATTGTCAATGAATCTTCTTGGGAATGGCCAACATTATTCCAACTTCTTCAAAAAGAAGGTGGTGTTGAACAGTTCGAAATGTATCGCACATTTAACTGTGGCGTAGGCATGGTTCTTGTTGTGGATGCAACTGAAGCTGATAAAACTGTTGAACTTTTAACAACACTTGGCGAAAAAGCATGGGCAATGGGTCACATTGTTGACAATACTGAATCTGTTGAAGGTGCTGATGAAAAAATCCGTGTGATTTTTGCATAAGCCTAAGTCAAGAAAATGATTAAAATTGCTGTCCTCGTTTCAGGCAGTGGAAGTAACCTACAAGCCCTGATTGATGCCAATCTTTCAGGGAAAATTGTCGGTGTTATTTCCAATAAGCCTGAAGCCTATGCTTTAAAACGTGCGAAGCAGGCAGGTATTGCCACTGCAATTATTGAGCATAAAAAATATCCAAATCGTGAATCATTTGATGCTGTAATGCATCAACAATTGCTTGATTGGGATGTTGATTTAGTGATTCTTGCAGGTTTCATGCGTATTTTAAGTGCTTCATTTGTACAATCTTGGCAAGGTAAAATGGTGAATATTCATCCTTCTCTTTTGCCGAATTACAAAGGTATGCATACCCATCAACGTGTGTTAAATACTGGCGATGTGTTGCATGGTTGTACTGTACATTATGTAACTACTGAACTTGATGCAGGTCAGGCTTTAACACAAGGTGTGTTAAAAGTCGGCTTACATGATACTGTAGAAACTCTCAGTAATCGCATTCATGTACTTGAGCATTTAATTTATCCTCAAGCCATTGAATGGATTTGTAATGGTACGATTCAGCATTTAGACAATGGTGACGTTCACTACAAAGGTCAAAAACTCGATAAACCTATTCAGTTTTGTCAGTTTTAAGATTCTATTATCAATAAAAACGCATCTTAGGATGCGTTTTTTATGGAATAGGTTGAATAATGAAATGTCACTTAAAACAGCCCAGTTATTTAAATCAGGCTGTTTTTATGAATTATAACTTATTGAAATAATTAAACGAATATAGCTTATTTCCTATATGGTGTATTCTATTAGTTTTAGAATTTTTTAAGAGTTTATAAAACAGTTATACAAAGCAAAATATCTATAAACTTCGCTTTTTAAGTCTTTAAATCAAATTTTTAATGCATCTAAATTTTCATCAATTGCAGTTTTTAACCCTCTTCGCTCAAGCCATTTTCTTCCCCAAAGACTTAGCTCCAAAATCAAGTGATGCAATTCTTTCCCCTCTTCACTTAGTGAGTATTCCACTTTTGGCGGGACAACTGGATACACCGTCCGAATCACCAAACCATCTTCTTCTAACTCACGTAATTGTTTAGTAAGCAATCTTTGATTAATACTGACCAAATGACGCTGTAGCTCACTAAAGCGTAAAGTTCCATCTTTAAAAAGATGAAATAAAATAACCCCTTTCCATTTCCCGCCAAGGATATGTAAAGCAGCTTCCATTGAGCATCCGGGTGCAGAATCGTAGTTACGAAGTTTGGTCATAATAATTTATGGTTACCTTTTGGTAAGTAGTGGAATATTTTTAGCGTATAAACAATTTTTATTAGTATGTACCATTATTGCAGTCAAATACAAACTCTATTAGGAAAACAATGTCAGCTCTTTTATTTCACCCCATTACCATCCGAAATACTGTATTTAAAAACAGAATTGCAATGTCTCCAATGTGCATGCACTCAGCAACAGTAGATGGCTACATCACTGACTTTCACATTGTTCACTATGGTGCACGTGCTTTAGGTGGTGCAGGTTTGATCATGCTGGAAACTGCTTCTGTATTACCCAATGGTCCAATCGGTCCAGGTGATATTGGTATTTGGGATGATCATCATGTCGAAGGTTTAAGTCGCGTGATTGAAGTAATTCAACGTTTTGGTGCGAAAGCAGGTGCTCAACTCGGTCATGCGGGTCGTCAACTAGGAATTGATTTACCCTCTATTGCACCTTCTGCCATTCCTTATACGGCTGAATCACGTGTTCCACAAGAAATGAATATTGAACAAATTCAAGAGGTAGTTGAAGCGTTTCGTTTAGGCGCAGCGAGAGCAAAAAAAGCTGGCTTTGATGTCATCGAAATTCACTGTGCGCATGGTTATTTGCTCAATGAGTTTTTATCGCCACTCGCAAATAAACGTACTGATCTGTATGGTGGGAGTCATGAAAATCGCTATCGTATCGTTCGAGAAGTGATTGATGCTGTGCGTTGTGAATGGGATGGTCCATTATTCTTACGAATTTCTTCAACCGATTATGTTGAAGGTGGTAATACATTAGAAGATTTTCTAGTTTATGCACAATGGATGAAAGAACAGGATATTGATCTTATTGATTGTTCATCAGGCGGTATTGCGATGGTTCCAGTCAATACTTACCCGAATTATCAAGTACCTGCTGCTGAATTGTTACGTAAAGAACTCAAGATTATGACAGGTGCTGTAGGTCTTATTGAAACAGGTCGTCAAGCAGAAGAAATTTTACAAAATGGGCGTGCAGATATTGTTCTTGTTGGACGAGAAATGTTAAAAGACCCGTTCTGGGCACGTACAGCAGCGGATGATTTGAAAACAGAAATTGTAGTTCCACCACAATATACCCGTTATGGTTCTGCATGGCAGCGTAGTCTTCCTCGACCAGAAGTAGCACCTTTGAATATTTCAGTTGAAAAAAGTGCTTAAGCTAAAGTAAATTGCATAAAACCCTGATTTTTAATCAGGGTTTTTGTACAGTTATTTCCAAATAAAAAAATCTTATAAATACATTTAATTCTTTTTTAGGCAATTCTGACAAATTTCGGAACTAAAAAAACGACATTTGAAAAGCTTTTTGAGAAGCTCCTTGCGGGAAAGAACGCTACATCAGAACCAATTTTTATCCATTAGAATTTTTCATAAATCACAACACATTCGCTGCAAAACTCACTAGCTTTCTAACTCTATCTGTTTCAGCAAAACAGATATCATTTTCTAAATCAAATTCAGTAACAATTATCTGTTGAGGCAAAAATGGAAAAATCTCTGAAAAAATATCATTATTGATTTTTAAATTATTGAATAAACTTATTCAACATATCCTTAAATAATCATTTATTTTGAATTAATGTTTTAACCAATTCAACCGTTTCAGTCGGATACTCCAAAGGAAACATATGTCCTCCTTGCATTACTACATAAGGAATACCAAGTTTCTTTTTGATTGCCTGAGGCAATTTCTGCTTGATAAAAGGACTGTCTTTTCCAGAAACCAAAATCGTTGGGACTTTAGGCTTTGGCATTAGAAGCCAATATAGAGTCGAATTGGTTCTAAAAATTTTAACTTCATCATCACGTGAAATGGTCAATTCAACCCCACCTCGCCTAGGATCTTCCGTAAGTGCGTATTTAATATAGTCTTGAAAACAGGTTTCATCAAACAATTGATAAAAACCTTTTGGACGCAATAATTCAGCCGCTTGCTCACGTGAATCCCAATGATCACGGCGTTTAGCACTTAAACCTGCAGGCGTAATTTTATCTAACATTTTGGGGTGCAAATATTTCATCAACATCATCACAAATGAGGCTTTGCCCACAATCAATGGAGGGTCGAGTAAGATAACTTGTTCAAATAGTTCAGGTCTTTTATTAGAAGCCAACAAAGACAAAACAGCCCCTAAAGAATGACCAAGTGCAATAACTTTACGACCCTGAGCTTGCTGTACAATACTATCAATCACTTGATCTGCTAAACACGTCCAACCATTTGTAATTGGATAACGATGATCAGAACCAATAATTGGTGTATAAATCACATCATATTGTTCTTTCAATAAATCAAATAATTTACTGTAAACAAGTGCAGGCACACCATTGGCATGTGCAAAATGAATTAAAGGCTTATGACTCATATTTTTAATCTCTTCATCCATCTTTTTACATTACAGTTTTCATTGAACACATAGATCACTCAAATATTAAAGCAAAAAAAATTGCGGAAGTTTTTGCTCCCGCAATAGCTTTACTGCATTTTCACATCATTCTGATTCAAACCAACAGTTTGTCCAACAGCCTCACCAATCCCTTGCCCCATTTGAGCCCCCATACGACCAAGCACGCTATCGAATGGGCTATGTTCAATTGTATAGTTAACCGTTTTATTGATTTTCAGCTCACGTTTTAACGTTTCGATATTACCCTTTTTATCAGCAATACCCAGTTCAATCGCTTGCTCACCTGTCCAAAATAGTCCTGAAAAAATAGCAGGATCTTTTGATTTCAATTTTGTACCACGCCCATCTTTCACAGCTTGAATAAAGTGACTATGAACATTGTCCAATAAAGCTTGAATATGCGCTTTTTGCTCAGGATTGACAGGCTTAGTCATACTAAGAATGTCTTTATTATTGCCTGATGTCATCGTACGATCTTCAACACCCAACTTTTGTGCTAAGCCACTGACACCATAGTTTGGCATAATCACACCAATTGAACCAATCAAGCTTGAAGGATTGACCCAGATTTCATCGGCTGCCGAAGCAATATAATAAGCACCTGACGCCCCCATATCACCAACTACAGCATAGACTTTCTTTTCAGGATGCTGTTGTTTTTGGTAACGAATTTCTTGCCAAATATCATCGGACTGCACAGGCGAACCGCCTGGTGAGTTAATATTCAACACCACGGCTTTACTGCTTGTAGTCGCAAAGGCTTTTTTTAGTGATTTAATGGTATCTTCACTGTTGACACCCTGACTACTTGACTCAATTGTACCGACAATATTAACCACACCAAGATGTGTATCACTTGTACTCAGACCGTCTTCACCGCCTGAAAAATAACAACTCTTCATCATCATACCAAGCACGATAAAGATATAAAGGAAAGTTAATCCTTTAAAAACAATTCCCCATTTACGACTGCGACGCTGTTCTTCCACAGATGCAAGCACGACTTTTTCTAGAATTTGCCATTCTTGCCCGCTTGTTTGCTGCCCTGATGTTTGGGGCTGATTTATATTGTCATTTTGTGGTTTCGGTGGCCAATCGGACATAGACTCAATCCAGATAAAAATTTTAAGACAACATTATATACAACGAATGTGCATAATCTGTCTAATCTGCCAAAATTAACTTATAATTATTTTCAAATTACGCTAGTCTTTAATACAAGTACAACTTACCGAAAGAATATGACTCATAAAACAAATTCAACCACGACCCGCCTTCTTCATTTTTTAGGTCAGCGTTCAATTCGTTTCTCACGTCTTTTTGCACGTATGTTGGCAGGCTTCGTAAATATTGTTCATTCGACAAAAACCTCAAAAACGATTCGGCTCAACATTGAAATTTGCCTTCCTCAATACAACCGCCAACAGCGTGAATACATTACTCAAGCTGCAATTCGTAACGAATTACAGTCCTACTTTGAATTTTTTGCTATTTGGGGCAGTTCAAGTACAAAAAATATCTCACGCATTCGAAAAATTCAGGGGGAATCTTATTTTCATGAAGCTTTAGCTCAAGGCAAAGGCTTGGTGTTAATTGTTCCACATTTTGGCACATGGGAAATTATGAATGCATGGGTTGCTCAACACACCCAAATGACCATTATGTATAAACCTATTAAGAATGAAGATGCAGATGCATTTGTCAAAGCTGCACGTAGTCGTGAACAAGCCCATTTGGTTCCCACGGATGAATCAGGTGTTCGTCAAATTTTTAAAGCTTTAAAGCAAGGCGGTACAACTGTTATTCTCCCTGACCATACCCCACATGTTGGTGGCGATATGGTTGACTATTTTGGTATTCCTCTTGCTTCAAGCAGTCTAAGTGCTAAGTTGATTCAAAAAACCAAAGCACGAACGGTCTTACTCTATGCCATCCGTTGTGAGGATTCTGATCAGTTTGATTTATTCATTGAACCTATTTCTGAAGATATTTACCAAGGTTCTGCTGAACATGGCACACATGTGATTCATCAAACACTAGAGCATCTTATTGAACGCTATCCTGAGCATTATCATTGGAGTTATAAACGTTTCAAAGCACATCCTGAATTAAGACGCTTATATAATTTGCCACATAAAGAGGCAATGCAACTGATTGAGAAAATCCGTACAGAAAATTTGATGAATCAACAAAATACTTTAGAGATAGATTCAGCAGAATAGATTATTCTGCTTATCTATTTTTCAATTTTAAAATCAATTTGTGTATCGTGTATTTTCAACGTCTAAGCCACGTCTTTTCTGACCTAAATTCACGTATTTGCATCTCATGGTTATGGTCTAACTGGAACTGAATTGTCCCCTGATCAATAGTTGTGAGTAGCGGAATTTTAAGTGCCTGTAAACGAGCGAGTGTAATTGGACTAGGATGATGATAGCGATTACCAAAGCCTGCCGATGCAATCACAAGTTTAGGATGAAACTGTTTTAAAAATGCAAAGGATGAACTGTACTGACTACCATGATGTCCCAAAACTAAAACATCGACATTCAAATGCGGATAGCGTTGTAAAATTTGATACTCCGCTTCCCATCCTGCATCTCCCATGAGTAAAAAACTCTTATATCCTTTTCCAACTTGTAGTGCTTGAATATATAGAACGCATGACAATTCATTTTGATTATTGGCAACTTGGTTTAAATCGGCAGATTGTGGCGACAATACTTCTATTTTCACCTGACCATATTGCCAGACCTGCCCTGTATGGCAATATTCAAAAGGATAGCCATCAAAGCGTTGATCTTTTTGATTGGAAAAAACTTGATCTATTTTTATTTCCTCTGCGACACGGCTAAATGCACCGCTATGATCTTGGTCTAGATGTGTCAATAAAACACTGTTCAAATGTTTAATACCTTGTTGCATCAAATACGGAATAATAATTTGCTGTCCAACACTAAACTTGCTTTCATCATAATTTCCACCAGTATCAATCAACATATTATGCTTAGGCATTTGCAAATGAATGGCTTGCCCCTGACCAACATCCAAGATATTTAAGCGAAATGCATCATCATGTTTCACCCCCAACAATATTGGTACGACACACAGCACCGCCCAACCCTTTGGGATCACGCCACGTGGTAAAAAAATTATCAGCACCGAAAGTGAAAGCATAAAAATCAGCAATGGTGTCATGGCAAACCAATGTAAGCTCGATGCCATTAAACTGTCTAAACACCCCAACATCCACAGCAATAGTCTTAAGCAGGCATCTGCAAGCTGAAAAAATAACATTCCTAATGGTTCAAACAGTAGCCATAAAAATGCACCTATCACCTCAATGGGAACAATTAATGCACCAATGATTGGAATAGCAATTAAATTTGCAAAAGGTGCAGCCCAAGACACTTGCTGAAAAATAAGAATCACTAAAGGAAATAACGCAATAAAAATTTTCCATTGCGATTCAATCAGTACTTTTAGCCACAAAACAGTTTTATCACGCCAAGTTTGAACCTGTTCATGTTCAGTTGTAGGCTCGATTTTTTGCTGAATAGTTTGATAAACCCGAATTAGAATAAAACATGCGCCATAAGAAAGCCAAAATGCAGCGGATAAAATACTAAATGGGTCAAAGAGTAATAATAAAGCCGCACTTAAGATTAAAATACTCGATGCCCGCATACGTTGTTGCATTAAAATAATGGTGCTGATCAATATTACGGTCAATAATGTGCGCATTGCCGGAATCTCAAAACCAACAAAAGCTGTGTATAACCAAACACAAAGCACAAAGGGTAAAAGCATTAAATAGGGTCGTGGGATTTTCAGATAAATCTGAGGTTTAAAACGCTTAATCAACAAATTGATTACAAAACAAAAAAGTACGGCAAAAATCAACACATGCGGTCCTGAAATCGCCAATAAGTGCGATATCCCCAAGCGTTTAAACATTTGTTGTGTTTCTTTGGACAGTAGACTTTCATCACCTGTCAGCAAGGCAAGCAATAAGCCTTTTTGCTGAAAAGGTTGCCGAGATAAATAGTCACGAAAATCAAAGCGCTTTTGCTCAACCGCAAGTTTTAAGCGTGCATTCCAGCTCGCTTGCTTTTCTATAAACTGCTGAAAATTATAGCCAAGATTGGATACTTCATTTGCTGTGACGGGTTGAATTGTTTTAACCTGCAACGTTGCCATCACATTGTCTTGTAGCATCCATTTTTCAGCATCAAATACACCGGGAACCGCATAACTATGTGCAGGTCGAACTTTACCACTGACCTGATAATAGTGCCCCGGCAACATATTGGCATATGGTAATTCTTCCTTAATATTGAGTGTCCATAACATCGGTGAATGTGCTTGATTGAGCACAACGGCTTTTTGACGAATTTTCGCGCCTGAAGGATCATCCAATACCCACTGACTGATCTGTGAAATATAGATAATGGCATCAACTTGTTCAATGTGCATGACTCGTTTAGCAAGCCGCTGATCTAATTGAGTATTAGCATAAAAATGACCCGCAAAAAAACCACTTAAGCTAAGTAATATCCCAAAAATACTGCGATAAATTGGAGAGTAACTCAATTTGGCTTTAAAAAAAGGCAGTAATAAACCAATGCCACTCAAGAAAAAAACCACAGTAGCAACAAAAGAAACAGTCGATTGAAAAGTGCTAGGAAAAATATTGCCTATTGTCAAAATTCCGACAATCCACCCTAACAAAAGCAGTAAAAAAGACATAATGATCTTCAATTTTTATTCTTATAATACTATTAAAGCCCATTTACATGAGCTCTAACAAGGTTCGCTATCGGATTATTGACCAAGAATATAGTTGGTTAGACCCATAAACCATCTTGCATATGCAAAACTCGATCGGCTTGTTTAGCAAGTTGTTCATCATGCGTCACAATCAACATTGCCATATTGAGTTCTTTACGTAAATCGGCAAGTAATTCAAAAATACCTACTGCTGTATTACGGTCTAAATTTCCTGTTGGTTCATCAGCAAGCATCAATTGTGGG
Source organism: Acinetobacter sp. TY2 (assembly GCF_046269225.1). Lineage (NCBI taxonomy): Bacteria > Pseudomonadati > Pseudomonadota > Gammaproteobacteria > Moraxellales > Moraxellaceae > Acinetobacter > Acinetobacter sp. TY2. The sequence goes on along the minus strand of NZ_JBJZOR010000007.1, from coordinate 136,054 downwards.
CGAGTCACCAAAGCACGAGCCAAAGCCACACGTTGTCGTTCACCACCTGATAACTCACCTGGTTGATGGGTCAGACGATGACTTAAACCAACACGTTCAAGCAAATATTCTGCTCTTTGTTTGGTTTCTTTAAAGGTCATATCTTTACGCAACATCAACGGCATTGCCACATTTTCAAGTGCCGTAAACTCAGGCAATAAATGATGGAATTGATAAACAAAACCTAAATGTTGATTTCGTAGAAAACCACGCTCAGCTTCGCCCAATTGATCAAAGCGTCTGCCATTCAACAAAATGCTGCCCTGAGTAGGTAAATCGAGTCCACCCAAAATATGCAATAGCGTACTTTTACCTGAACCTGATGAACCAACAATTGAAACAAATTCACCTTGTTCAATAGCAAGCGATAAACCTTTAATCACATCGACATTGTTTTTACCTTCATTGAAGGATTTATAAATATCTTTTGCCTCAAGCACCAATTTACTCATAACGTAATGCCTCAGCAGGTTGAATTTTCGCAGCACGGTATGCAGGGTAAATGGTCGCAATAAAGCTTAAGCCAAGTGATAATACGACAATTTTCACAACATCTTGCCATTTCAAATACGAGGGTAAATAGTTAATAAAATAGGCATCAAATAAATGCAGACCAAATGCCGTACTCACCCATCCGACCAAATCACTGACTGTTAATGCAAGTGTAATGCCCAAAATTGTTCCCATGATTGTACCGACCACTCCAATTACAGTACCTTGCACCATAAAAATTTGAGTAATGGTTTTCGGTGAAGCTCCAAGGGTACGCAAAATTGCAATATCAGCCTTCTTATCTGTGACGACCATCACAAGTGAAGATACGATATTAAATGCAGCAACAATCACAATCAGCACGAGTAACAATGCAACCATGGTTTTTTCCATCTGAATAGCACTAAACAGATTACCGTGGGTATACGTCCAATCAGAGGCATAAAAATTGCCACGACCCGATTGATTTAAGTCACGAACAATTTCATTGGACATTTGTGGTGCAAGGAAAATGTCATCCAATTTCATTCGAATGCCTTGTGCACCATCAGGTAGTCGAAGTAACGTAGAAGCATCATTGAGTGCGATATAACCTAAACTTGAATCAACTTCTGCACCAATACTAAAAATACCAACAATTTTAAATCGTTTAAATCGGGGTACAACACCTGCAGGTGATGGTGTTGCTTCAGGCAAAACCAACGTGACGCTGTCATTGAGTCTTAAACCCAATCCATCCGTCATTTGCTTACCCAAAACGATGCCGTATTCACCTTTTTGTAGCTTATCAATGCTTCCTTCAACCATGTGTTGCTGAATAATTGAAACATTCTTTTCGTATTTAGGTTCAATCCCCGTGACCATAATCCCCGCAACAGTGCCTTGTGCTGTCAACATCCCCTGTAATTGGGTAAAAGGAGCAACGCCAGCGACATGTTCATGCTGTTCAATTTTCTTTGCAAGTACGGGCCAGTCTGTTAATATTTGTGTTGAGGAAACAGTAGCTTGAGGTACCATACCTAAGACACGGTTTTTTAGCTCACGGTCAAAACCATTCATAACAGATAAAACTGTAATCAGTACAGCGACCCCAAGGGTCAGACCGATCATGGATACGAGAGCGATAAAAGAAATAAAGTGATTGCTACGCCGAGCGCGAGTATATCTCAACCCTATATACAGTGAGATTGGTTTAAACATACCATCCAGTCCGAGGTGTTTTTATGGAAACGTTACAGCATCAAAATGATGGAAACGAGCGTCGTGTTATGTCTCGAATCGATGCTGCATTAAGAATCAACTATCAGGTCATTGCTGAGGAAGTTGCACTTAACGATCCATACGATCCTAATTTTGTATTACCGCGCTATTTTCTACTACTTGCAGAATTAGATCAATTTGATCATGCGATTCAATACGAATTGGAACAATTAAGTGAAAAAGATCAACAAATTGCTCGAATATTATCCTTATTTAATCAAAAATTAAACCTCATCACTGGTTCTTTGTACGATTCGATTGTACAAAGTATGTTACCTAGTCCTCAACATGTAAATTTTTCAGAGAGTGGTTTTAGTTTTCACAGCAATACATCTGTCAAACAAGGCGCTTATTTACACGTCACACTCAGCCATCCTGAAAATTTTTTTCATATTGCTGCCATTGCGCAAGTCGCTTATTCTGAACCTCATCATGAAGGGAGTTATCGAATTGGTGCATACTTTGTTACACTTCATCCACAGGATAAGGTGAAATTATCACAATGCATTAAAAATCAACAAATTGAAACAAGTTGAGCTTATTACTTGAAGGTGTGATTAAAAAATAAGCACAACAAATTCATTTATAAACAATTTAATTATTTTAAATAAAAATAGCAGAACGAATGGTATGAAAAATGGACTATTTCAAGTATCCATTCGTTCTGTATAATCTTAACGCTATAATCAACATTATGACTGATGATCTATATGTTTTAACTTTTCGGCCAATATTCGATTCGCTTTAAAGTCTTTATAAAAATATAAAAATAAACCTGACAACAAAATACCTGCTCCAACAAATACCATCGCAGATGGTTTTTCATTATTTAACATTGAACCAAATAACATCGCCAACATAGGTGTCATCACTGTGGTCAATGATAATGTCGTCGCTTTAATATTTTGTACCAGCTTAAAATAACAGAACATCGCAATTAGGGATGCCATAATCACCGTATAAAGCAGCGCAAGTAATGATTTGGTTTCAGGAATATGCGTCGGAGCATACTGCCAAATAAAGGGCAATAATGCGATTGCAACCCCTGTTGACACTAAAATTGAACCTGTTGCTTGCGCCATAGGCTCAACTGTTGCATTGACTTTTTTCACCCAAAAAATCGACAAACAATAGGTAAATACACTCATTAGCATTAAAGCGATTCCAATCGGATGTACATGCTGTCCTACACCACTACTCATACAAATCACAGCAAGACCGCAAACAGATACGGACATGCCGAACCATTGCAGGCGGTGTAGTTTTTGTTGAAAGCCAAATCGTCCAATTAAACCCGCCATAATAGGTGACAAACCAAACATCAAAGCAATAATGCCTGAGCTTAAATAATTGGTTGCAAGGTAAGTAAAAAATTGCGAACCCATTAGACTAAAAGAACCCGCTACATAACTATGTAATGCGACTTTATCGAAGGGAAAATGAATTTTTAGCAACCACAGCAAGGCAAGTGCAATAGGTAATGCAAGAAAAAATCGAATGACCAATGCCCACATTAAATGTAAATCTTGCACACTCCACACAATAGCAAGTGGCGTTGTTGCCCAAATAAACACCAACAAACCATAAGTCAGCATGATATTACTTTGTGAAACAGGATTTTGCGCAGACATTTTATTTCCAATGACAAAAACAACATCAAAACGATGCTGTTGTTTCTTACATATACATTAATTGGTGAATGGCTCTTTGAAAAAAATCCACAACGAACATTACGCTGTTTTACGTTTCTGCTTCATAATGGTCTGATCAAGACTACTTGAAAATTCACGTTTATCACGTTCAGAAATCGGTGGTGGTCCACCAGTTTGCACACCTGCACCACGAAGCGTTTCCATAAAATCACGCAAATGCAAACGCGCTTTAATATTGGCTTCAGTATAGATTTCACCACGAGGATGAATCGCGATCCCACCTTTCTCAATCACTTGAGCCGCAAGCGGAATATCTTGCGTCATGACAATGTCATTCGCTTTCATACGCTCAATAATTTCTTTGTCTGCCTGATCTGAACCTTGCATGACTTGTAAAGAATTAATCCGTATTGATGGTGTAATACCTACTGGTTGATTAGCAACAAAGGTCACTTCCAATTGATAGCGATCTGAGGCACGAATAATCACCTCACGAAGAATTTTTGGCAATGCATCTGCATCGACCCAAAGTTTAAATGGCAACACGTGCTATTCCAACAATTCACTTATGAGCAGTCTAACAAATACTGTTCGATTTAAAATGCATTTTCAAGTTTTATTCTGATTTCTCATACATTGATAAAATATTCAAATGTATTTGTGAAGTATTTTGTGAATTTTCACATTATATTCTAAAATACAATATTAAAATTATCGCCATCATCATTATGCAATCTTCACAGCCATCTCAGCATCATCCTGCTGATGGAACATCAGTCCATCTGAAAAGAACAATGACTAAACGGCATTTAATTATGCTGTCCCTCGGTGGTGCCATTGGTACAGGGCTATTTCTTAGCTCAGGTCAAGTGATCTCTCAGGCAGGCCCGATCGGTGCCATTATTTCCTATATTATTGGTGGTCTAATCGCCTATATGGTGATGCTGTGCCTCGGTGAACTGGCTGTAAATAATCCTGTTACCGGTTCATTTGGTGCATTTGCGACTAAGAATATTGGACCAGGCACAGGTTATATGGTGTCCTGGATGTATTGGTTAGGATGGTCAGCGACCCTCGGTACGGAGTTTACCGCAGCCGCTTTACTGATGCAGGAATGGTTTCCAAGCACTTCTATTTGGCTATGGACACTCGTTTTTATTATTGCAGTATTGGTTTCCAATCTATCATCAACTCGTTTTTTTGCCGAATCTGAATTTTGGCTATCTTTTGTCAAAGTCAGTACTGTGCTGATCTTTATCCTGCTTGGACTTGCTGCTATTTTTGGATTCGTTGGTTTTGAAGGCTACACCTCTGCACCACTGTTCAGCAATTTGACTTCGCATGGTTGGTTTCCAAATGGTTTATTTCCAATTTTTGCCACTATGTTAATTGTTAATTTTGCATTTAATGGCACAGAAATGATTGGTATTGCCGCAGGTGAAACCGAAAATCCTGAAAAGAATGTACCTAAAGCAATTCATGCTGCAGTATGGCGTTTGATGATTTTCTTTGTCGGCACTATTATTGTCATTAGTGCTTTACTTCCCTACCAAGATGCGGGACTCAATGCCTCACATGGCAGCGGTTTAAGTAGCAGTCCATTTGTTTCTGTTTTTAACCTAATTGGTATTCCTTATGCAGAAGATATTATTCGTTTTGTAATTATCACGGCATTACTTTCTACAGCAAACTCAGGGCTTTATGCTGCATCACGCATGATGTGGGCACTCTCAGTTCAAAAACAATTACCCCGCGTGTTCTCTAAATTGACCAAATCAGGTACCCCTGTTATTGCTATTTTAGTAACCATGATTGGTGGTTTACCAGGATTACTCTCTGAACAATTTGGCGCAGATGTGATCTTTAAAAATCTACTGGGTGTTGCAGCATTCACCATGGTCATTGTGTGGATGAGTATTTGCTGGAGTCAATTTAATTTCCGACGTAAATGGTTGCGTGAAGGTCATACTCTTGCCGAATTGAAATTTAAAACACCATTATTCCCACTTGTGCCCATTCTCGGCTTTGTTGCCTGTACAGTTACGGGGTTAAGTATGGCTGCAGACCCTGAAATGCTTTCAGGTTTCATTGGTTGCTTAATCTTTATGGCAGCCTGTTATGCAAGTTACTATTGGTTATATCATCCTAAAAAATAATTTGAAGATTTATAAAGATCAAATACAGATACGTTAAAAACTGTGCGTAGAACGTCTATTAAATTATTCAGGGGTAAATATTTGCCCCTGTTTTCTATAAAAATTATGTTCTTTTTATCTTAATTTGCTATTTTTCATCCAATCGATTCACAATGCTATAAAAAATCCAATTTCTTGTTTGACAGCCCCATTAAATATCCATATTATAGCGCCATCTTCTAAACGTCCCTATCGTCTAGAGGCCTAGGACATCGCCCTTTCACGGCGGTAACCGGGGTTCGAATCCCCGTAGGGACGCCATATTCTGCTTTATCTTTATTATAAAAATCATCCTCAATTTTATTTCCATCATTTCTCAATTGCACTATTTCATAATATCACTACAATAACCCGCTTCACGTTGTTAACTTTCTTATTATGCAATCTCCACACTCTCAGCAGGATGCTGTACAGTCATCTTCCTCTGCACCGTTAAAACGTGCAATGAGTACTCGTCATTTGGTGATGATCTCACTCGGCGGTGCTATTGGTACAGGCTTGTTTTTAGGTTCTGGTGAAGTCATTGCTCAAACTGGTCCTGTTGGCGCAATCATTTCCTATATCCTTGGTGGCATCATTGCTTACATGGTCATGCTTTGTTTAGGTGAACTTGCGGTACACATGCCCGAATCAGGCTCTTTTGGTAGCTATGCCAACAAATACATTGGTCCAGGCACTGGCTATACAATCACTTGGCTCTATTGGCTCACTTGGGCTGCAACATTAGGCACAGAATTTACTGCTGCTGCACTACTCATGCAAGAATGGTTTCCTGATATTTCCATGTGGCTATGGACAATTATCTTTGCAGCGGTAGTCTTTGGCTTAAATATGAGCTCAACCCGATGGTTTGCCGAGTCTGAATTTTGGCTTGCATTGGTCAAGGTCATTACTGTCATTGCCTTTATCATTTTAGGCTTATTGGCTATTTTCGGTATCATCAATTATCAAGGTTATGAATCTGCACCACTCTTTAGCAACTTGACTGCTTCAGGTTGGTTTCCCAACGGCTTAATTCCTATTTTCACCACCATGCTGATTGTCAACTTTGCCTTTTCAGGAACTGAGCTAATTGGCGTTGCAGCAGGTGAAACCGAAGATCCTGCTAAAAATGTCCCTAAAGCCATCAACACAGCCATTTGGCGTTTATTGATTTTCTTTGTCGGTACAATCATCGTCATCAGTGCATTACTGCCACATAACATGGCAGGATTAGATGCTCACGGTGTTAGTAGCAGTCCTTTCGTGACCGTGTTTAACCATATTGGTATTCCGTATGCAGTAGATATTATTCGTTTTGTGATTATCACCGCACTTCTGTCTGCTGCCAACTCAGGGTTATTTGCAGCATCACGCATGATGTGGGCACTCTCCAATAAAAAACAATTACCTGCAGTATTTGCGAAAGTCAACAAGCGTGGTATTCCTTATGTTGCTGTAATGGTCACCATGATGGGTGCATTACCTGGGCTACTTTCAGAACAATTTTCACCTGAATTGATTTTCAAAAACTTACTGGGTGTTGCTGCATTTACCATGGTAATTGTATGGATGAGTATCTGTCTCAGCCAATTCAACTTCCGCCGCCAATGGTATAAAGAGGGACATACAACTACTGAGTTAGGTTTTGCCGCTCCACTGTTTCCAATAGTACCTATACTCGGTTTCTTCTTCTGTTTGATCACCTGTATCAGTATGGTATTTGATCCTGAAATGTGGGCAGGTTTCATCAGTTGTCTGATCTTTATTACGCTGTGCTATACTAGCTATGCTGTATTCTATAAAGCAAAAGATCAAAGCTAAGCCAATTGAAACACGCCATATTTTTCTTAAAAAGTGTAGCCCTTCGCTACACTTTTTTACATTCTGATACAGCATATTTTCAATAAAATCCTTAAATTAGAATCATCTATATAAGAATATTTAAGCATTACAATGAAAATTATTTTTATTCATGGTATGAATCAACAAACCTATAATGCTGAAAGCTTAAAACAACATTGGCTTGATATTTTTAAACTTGGTATTAATGAACTCCATCTCCCCGTAAAAATTGAAAACTTAGATATTGCGTTACCTTTTTATGCCGACTTAATCACTGAACACCAATTGAGCAACACTTTTGATTTAGATGCCTTCTTACCCAAATCTCTCTTAAAATCCCACTTACACAAGTGCGTACAAGCTCAACCAAGTGTCGTTACACCAACAACTCGTATTCCAATACTGCCCTACTTCACCCCAAATCAAAATTTAAAACTCTCTACACGCCTATATCTAGGCTCACAACTCGTAAAGGACAAAGCTTTAAAAGAATTTTCTTTAATTCTTAATAATTTCCCAAAATTACATGAAAGCTTAATTCATAAGTTTTTAATAGAAACCTATTTATATTTAGCAAATACTGAATTTATGAATGAAGTACATCAACGCATTTTAACCTGCTTAGAAAAAGGCGAAGAATATATTATTGTTTCACACTCACTAGGGACAGTCATTGCATACAATCTCCTGCAACAACTCAATGCTGAATATTGTATACAACGATTTATCACCCTAGGTTCACCACTTGCTTTTAAGGTGATTCAATCAAAATTGATGCAACCAATTACAAGACCAACAAGTTTAAATGGTGATTGGCATAATTTTTATTCACCCGATGATTTTTTAACAACATTCCCATTAATCAACGAACCTTTTAATTTTAATCCCGAAATTATTAACACTTCAATTTCAACTTTTGTAAATTCACCACATAAAATTACAGGCTATCTGCAACACCCTGCAGTCATTCAAAATATTTTAGAATTATTTTTAAACCCAACCCCCAAATAACGTTTTATTTTTAAACGATTATCTATTTTTTGCTACTTTTTTAAACATCTGAACGATATTTCCTATTTTGGCTCAGAAAAAGGTTTGACACATCCCCATATTCACCCTAATATACGCCCACCTCTGAAACGTCCCTATCGTCTAGAGGCCTAGGACATCGCCCTTTCACGGCGGTAACCGGGGTTCGAATCCCCGTAGGGACGCCAATTTAATTGGTATAAAAGTTTCAGATAGTGCCTCACTCTATTGTCCCTATCGTCTAGAGGCCTAGGACATCGCCCTTTCACGGCGGTAACCGGGGTTCGAATCCCCGTAGGGACGCCACATTCAGAATTGAAATTTACTTTTTAATTCAACAAAAAAGCCTGAGCATTGCGATTCAGGTTTTTTTATGTCTTATTGATTTATCTTTTATTCATTTACATGATCAACATGCAATTCTATCGACTTATATTTTCTATTTTTCTTATACAATATACTTTATGATCAAAACTAAATAACTTACAGAATAAAAATACAATGAAACTCAAGTTACATCACCACCCAAACTCTCGCTCACAACGTATCGTTTGGCTGCTTGAAGAATTACAACTTGATTATCAACTTGAAATCCATTCCACGCATACGAAAAATGAAAATGGACAACCGTTAAAATTTCCAACACTCCTGATACAAGATAATGATGCACAAAATCAACTTAGATTTACTGAAACGAGTGCAATTGCTGAATACTTATGTCAAAAACAACAGAAGCTCATTATCCATCCTAACCAACAAGACTATTGGAGCTTTTGTTTTTATCAACATTATGCTGATGCAAGCTTTATGCCCAGTCTTGCCCTCAAACAAGTATTTAGCCAAATAGCTCAGCAAACACCTTGGCTTGTTCGCTTTGTCAGTATTGCCTTTAAAGCTGCATTCAACAAGGGTTATTTAAATCCTAAAATTCAAACACAACTGCAAATACTCAATACATACTTAGAAAAAACCATGCCAAAAATCAAATTTGGCTCACAGGAGAAGATTTTACTTATGCAGATATTCTCTTATGGTTCCCACTACAAGCAAGTGCTTACGCCTCCCCAGACTTTGCACATTACCCTGCACTCGTAAATTATTTACAGCAAATAAAAAGCAGACCTGCCTTTCAAGCATCGCTACAAAAAGGACAATGGTCTGCTGATCTATTTCAAAATTACTGGAAAATTACATCAAAGTAATTTAAACAGCTTGGCAATCAAGCTTAAGCCGATTTACGAGAGTTCACACGCCCCTGAATCACTGCCTTCACATTATTTTTTGCATAACCTAAAAATACTTTAAATGGTGATAATTTTGGATTTGGCTTTTTACCTTCACCAATGGCTTTAAATTGTGCTGCATACCAAATAATTTCCATAATCGCCATTTTATCGACAAAAGAAATACCTGTTTTAATCTGTTCCACAGCATAACGCACATCTTGCCCTGCAATGAGACGATCTGTTAAATCCGTTTCTACAGCCAATGGTCGTGCAATACCAATAAACTCACACGCCCCACTATCCAAAGCAGCATTCATACCTACAACAGTACGGAAACCGCCTGTCACCATCAAATGGCACTTCACTTCTTTACGAATTTTTTCAGCAAAGTCGAGGAAATATGCTTCTCGAGCAATACTACTTTGCTTACGTTTTTCAGCTTTTGCACCTGCCATTGCAGGTGCTTCATAAGTACCACCTGAAATTTCAATGAGATCAATACCAGCAGTATCAATCGCTTTAAACACCTCAACGACTTCTGCTTCGGTAATACCACCACGTTGGAAATCGGCAGAGTTCAATTTCACTGAAATAATAAAATTATCTGAAGTTTCCGCACGGACTGCTTTATAGATTTCCAATAAAAAACGCATACGGTTTTCAATTGAACCACCCCATTGATCATTACGCTTATTCGTCAACGGTGATAAAAACTCACTAATCAAATAACCATGCGCACCATGCAATTGAATACCTTCAAAACCTGCTTTCTCACAAATCACCGCAGTCGTTGCAAAACGCTGAATAATGTCGAGAATTTCATCCTCACGCAACTCGCGAGGCGTGGCAAAGGTTGTTGCCAACAATGGACTGAAAGGCACAGCAGAAGGCGCAACTGTTTCTTTATTTAACCCTTTAGGACACTGGCGACCTGGATGTGACAATTGAATTAATTGCACCATGCCATATTTCTTACCGATATCTGCCCATTCTTTAAGCTTTACAAGATCACGCTCGGTTTCGATGACGACCACACCCGGCTCATTTTTAGCACGGTAGTCAACCATCACATTGCCTGTAATCGCACAACCTAAACCGCCTTTTGCCCATGCCTCATACAATCCCAAATGCAAATGGTTCGGTTGTCCTGCTTGGTTGGCAAGTGCCTCACTCATTGCACCTTTAATGATTCGGTTTTTGAATGTGGTATTTTTAATTTTTAAGGGTTCAGCAATTCGATTCATTATTCTGGCTTCCTTTTAGAGTTTTTACTCTACCTAATTTCGTACTGAGTTTAAAGTTGACAATACTGTTTGTCAAATTGAAAAGTGCAGTATTAATAGAGACTCGCTTTAATCAATCGTTGCGTATATTCATGTAAAGGCTTTTCAAATAACGATTCCGTGTCTTGAAACTCCACCACTTCTGCATCACGTAGTACCATGACTTTCTGACACAAGGCACGTACAACATGTAAATCATGGCTAATCAACAAATAACTCATTTGGTCTTGCAGTTGTAATTTTCTCAATAGACGAATCATTGAACCTTGCGTACTTTGATCCAATGCCGAGGTTGGCTCATCTAAAATAAGTAACTTCGGCTTTAAGACCAATGCCCGAGCCAATGCCACACGCTGTCTTTGCCCACCCGACAATTCACTGGGATAACGCAAACGAAATGCTGTTGAAAGCTCTACACGTTGCAAAACATCATCAATCTGCGCATCAACATCCTGCATTTTTGGATTACGTAATGCTAAACCTTCTGCAATTAACTGTTCCACATTCATGCGAGGATTTAAACTTGAAAATGGATCTTGAAACACAATTTGAAAATCGGCACGTAAAGGACGTAATTTACGCTCTTTAAGTTTATTCAAATCTTGATTGACTAAATAAATCTGACCTGAACTTTCAATCAAACGTGCTACAGCCAAGGCAAGTGATGATTTTCCTGCACCACTTTCACCCACAATGCCAACACTTTCACCTTGCTTTAGGCGTAAGTTGAGTGGCTCTACAGCAACCACATAATCTTTGATCCGATTGAGTAAACCTGTCTTTATTGGAAATCTAACCCCAACCTTTTCTAAAGTCAGGATACGTTCTGCATTTTCGGGTAACCCATTGGGTTGTCCATAATCATGATCAAGTAAGTGTTGTGTATAGTCCGATTTAGCATGCTGAAAAATGTCCCGAACTGAACCTTGTTCTTCAATAACACCTTGATGCATCACAATGACATGATTGGCATATCGATGAACAAGATTCAAATCATGGCTAATCAAAATCAATGCCATTTTTTTGTTCAACATCAACAATTGCAATAAATTCAATACATGTGCTTGTGAGGTTACATCTAAAGCCGTCGTCGGCTCATCTGCAATAATAATGTCAGGTTCAGTTGCCAATGCCGCCGCAATCATCACACGCTGACGCTCACCACCTGACAATTCATGCGGATAACGTTTCAATAGAAATCCAGCATCTTCAAGTCCAACATCTTGCAACAATGCAACTGACTTTTTGCGTGCCTGTTCTTGTGTTAAACCCGATAATATTAGTACTTCACCGACAATTTTCTCTACACGATGCAATGGATTGAGTGCTGTCATCGGCTCTTGAAAAATCATTGCAATTCTTTGACCGCGAAGTTGTCTAAGCTCAACATCATTCAGCTGTAAAACATCCTGGACTAGATCTTTATTTGAACTTTGACTTTGATTTAAATCTAGATTGTGATAATTAATCTTTCCCGAGGCTTTCAAGCCATTCGGCAATAAATTCAGCATCGCCAAAGCCGTTAATGATTTTCCTGAACCACTTTCTCCTACAATGGCTAATATTTCATTACTATGCAAATCAAAATTTAGGTTCTGTACCAACATTTGTTGTTGATATTGAATACTTAAATGCTCAACTGATAAGAGTTTTTCTTTGATTGGTTCAGCATTTGGTGTACTCACTTGATTTGTTTTAGTGTTGTCGTGGATCGAATGCATCTCGTGCTGCCTCTCCAATATAAATGAGTAAAGAAAGCACCAAAGCCAAAGTAAAAAATCCAGACAATGCTAGCCACGGTGCATTTAAATTATTTTTTCCTTGTAGCAATAACTCACCAATTGATGCTGAACCCGGTGGTAAGCCATAACCAAGAAAATCAAGCGCCGTTAGTGCTGTAATATTTGCAGTCAACATAAATGGAATTTGTGATAATGCCGAACTCATGGCGTTGGGTAAAATATGCCGAAACATAATCACGTGGTCACGTACACCGAGCGCTCGTGCTGCACGAACATAATCCAAATGACGTGCCCGTAAAAATTCGGCACGTACCAAACCAACTAAGGATGACCATCCGAAAAGCAACATAATCACAAAAAGCCAATACACGCTGGGGGTCAAAATACTCACCAAAACCATGACCATAAACAGTGTCGGCAAGCCACCCCAAACTTCAATAATACGCTGCCCAATCAGATCGACCCATCCTCCATAATAGCCTTGAATTGCACCGACACAGATTCCAATCAAAGAGGCAAGTAAGGTCAAACCTAAACCAAAGAGCAAAGACACACGCAAACCGTAGAGTAAACGCGCCAAAACATCTCGTCCTTGATCATCTGTACCGAGCCAATTTTGTGCTGATGGTGCAGAAGGTACAGGTACATCGAGTGCCAAATTAGGCGTTTGATCTGCGTATGGAATCAGTGGCCATATCATCCAACCTTTGGCTTCAACGAGTTGTTGTACAGCAGGATCTTTATAATCAGCTTCAGTTTCAAAAACCCCATCAAATGTTGTTTCAGGGTAAGCTTTAACAATCGGAAAATAATACTGCTGATCATATTTAATCAAAATCGGCTTATCATTAGCGATCCATTGCACAGCCAATGTGGCAATAAAAATCAACATAAATAGGTTAAAACAGCCAAAACCTAATTTATGCTGTCGAAATCTTTGAAATCGAGCGCTCATTAAAGGTGACATTATTTTGCACCCCAAAGATCAAAGCTAATGCGTGGATCAATAATTTGATACAGCACATCACCCACTAAACGAAGTAACAAACCAACCAGAGTAAAAATAAATAAAGTACCAAAAATGACTGGATAATCTCGTTGTTGAATCGCCTCAAAACCGAGCAAACCTATGCCATCAAGATTAAAAATAATTTCAATAAAAACATTGCCCATCAAAAAAATACCCACTAAAGCTTCGGGTAAACCTGCGATGACAACGAGCATTGCATTGCGAAAGACATGCCCATACAACACACGATTTTCAGACAAGCCTTTTGCGCGCGCAGACACCACATAAGGCTTATGCATTTCTTCTATAAATGAGTATTTGGTCAAATACGTTAAGCTAGCAAAACTACCCAACAACATCGTCAACAATGGTAAAGCCATATGCCAAAAGTAATCGGTAATTTTTCCAATCAAGCTTAGGGATGCAAAATTTTCAGAGGCTAAACCCTGTAGCGGAAACCATTGAAAATATGATCCACCTGCAAAAAATACAATCAGTAAGACCGCAAAGACAAAGACCGGCACTGCATAGCCCACTGCAAGCAGTAAAGATGTTGTACGATCAAATACCGTACCATGTAAGCGTGCTTTACGAATACCAAGTGGAATAGAAATCAGATAAATCAGCAAGGTACTCCACAGTCCAAGCGATATGGTCACAGGCATTTTCTCCATAATCAATGCCGTGACCGTTTTATCCTTAAAAAAACTCGTACCAAAATCAAAATGCATGTAGCCTTTTAACATCAGCCAAAAGCGTTCATGCATCGGTTTATCGAAGCCATATTGCGCTTCAATTTTAGCGATCATGTCATCACTTAACCCCTGCCCACCACGATAATGGCTATCACTGATACCACTCAAAGCACCTTGTTGTGCCATTCCTTGAAAATTTTCAGCCTGATGAACAGCTTGCTCCACAGGTCCACCAGGTGCAATTTGAATCACCACAAAATTAATCAATAATATTGCCAACAATGTCGGAATAATCAACAGTAGTCTTTTTAAAATATATTGACTCATAATGACCTACTTTGCATGGTTTCGTATCAAGACATCACCTGATGATAGATTCAACGTATAGCTGACTTAATTTATGGTTTACGCAGATAACGGCTCACTTTTTGAGCCTGCATCGCATCGACCCACCAATAATCAAGCCCAATAGACAGTCGCGCTTGCCGACTTGGTTGCTGATAGATATTCCAATACGCCAACCATGTCTTATCTTTTGCCCCAGTGAGAATTTGATAATAGCCCGAACGTAACAAACGATCGAGAATTTTAGTTTGAATAATCAATTGTTGCCGATTCGGTGCATCAATCACCTCTTGTATTGCTTGATCAATCACGGCGTTACGAATACCTGCATAATTGTAATTACCGACCTCATTTGCAGCATGACTACCCCACATCTGCATCTGTTCATTACCAGGCGTCAACGATTGTGGCATTTCATTCATGGTCATATCAAAATCGGCTTTACGTTTCCTTTCCAAATATTGAGGGACATCAACCTGACGAATACTGACTGAAATTCCTAACTTCTTCAAATTGCGTACAAATGGAATAACACTCTGTTGCGGTTTTTCAGGATCAAGTAAAAATTCGATACGAATGGGTTTATTTTTCAGGTCGAGTAATAATCCATTGTGATAACGATAACCTGCCTTAAGCAAAATCTGTCGAGCTTCAAGTAAGTTTTTACGGTTAAAACCACTTGCATCACTTACAGGCGCTTTCCATTCTGCAAGTACAGCCTGACGCTGTACAGGATTCAGGCGAGGCAAAATAGGTTTTAAAAATAACATTTCAGTAGGGCTAGGCGTACCTGTTGCTGCTAATTCACTATTTTGAAAATAACTTTGTAACCTTTGATATTGACCATAAAACAACGCCTTATTCATCCATTCAAAATCATAGGCATAACTGATTGCCTGACGAAAATGAATATCATTGAATGGACTGCGACGATTATTCATCACAAAAGTCTGCGTTGCGACAGGTTTGGCTGTTTTGATTGCTAATTTTTTTACCATGCCTGCTGTTACCGCAGGAAAGTTGTAGCCTGTGACCCACGTTCGTGTAAATAACTCTTCATGCAAAGTATATTGCCCCGATTTAAATCCCTCAAAGGCAACCTCGTTATTACGATAATACACATAAGTCAATGTATCAAAATTATAGCGACCCATATTGACCGGCAAAGTACGCCCCCAATAATTAGGGTTACGTTTATAGCGAATACTGCGCCCGGCATCAATACGATCTATCACATAAGGTCCTGAACCTAAAATCGGTTGCAAAGTCGCTTTACTAAAATCACGTTTTTTCCACTCTGCACTCGAATAAATTGGCAAAGTCGCAACAATCCGCGGCATTTCAACATTTTTATTATTTTTAAAAGTCATTTTCACTGTATATTTTGAGATGACTTCGGTTTTCACTAAGTCAGATAAATACATCTGCAAACCCAAATTCGATTTTTGCTGATATAAATCAAAAGTATACTTCACATCTTCAGCCGTCAATGCCATGCTATTACTAAAACGTGCTTGAGGATTTAAATGAAAAATAATGTCTTTAGGTTGATTAACATCAAAAGTTACACGCTCCGCTAATAGTGGGTACAAAACACCCGGTTCATCTAATGATGGATCCATCAAAGTATCAAATAAATAATTAACACCCTGCGTTTCAGTACCTCGCCCATTCATACTGTTTAAATTGTCAAAAGTTCCCTGACTCGCTCGGCTCAGTGCTCCACCTTTGGGCGCAGTCGCATTAGCATAAGGCATGACTTTAAGATGCGTATATTTCGGCTGCGTGTGCGTGGCAATATAAGGCATAGTCTGCACAGCTGACCATGTCAATGGACTTAATAGTGCAAGGAATATACCTAGCATATATTTAACATCCTGTTGCCTTAAACCACACATTTGCATCAACTGGGTTTCCTTTTCCTTATATAAACAAATACAGCGCATTTCAAATGCGCTGTATTTTGAGCTTTATTTCAGATGTTGTGAATAGATCATTCACTCAATTCGGAACTTTAATTACTGCGCCTAAACGTAAAGGTGAATTTGGCTTCAAATCATTCATTTCAGCCAAAGTACTCACATCCATATTATATTTTGAAGCAAGACGGATCAGTGAGTCACCACTACGAACTTTATATTCAGTCACCGTTTTTGGTACTAAAATTTGCTGTCCACGCTGTAACCCTGCTTTAGCATTCAGGTCATTCAACTGTGCAAGTTGTTGTACAGGTATTCCCGTACGACTCGCAATAGCATTCAGTGAATCTCCCGCTTTTACTGTATACGCTTCAGTATTTTTACCTGTAACTTTTGAACTACTTTTTGCATTGGTTATTACTTCCTCTTTGTCTTTAGCCACTGCGGATTTATTGGGTAATTCTCCATCAGTTTTAAGGCGTTGCCCAACCTGAATTTGAGCTGTGCGAGATAGACCATTTAAGTCAGCGAGAAAATTTAACTGTAAATGATACTTTTTCGCCACACTTGCAAGTGTATCACCCGATTTCACCACATAAATATCGCTCAGTTTTTCTTGCTTCGCTTTATCTTGTTTTGTGCTGTCTTGTGTCGTCTTATCTTGTGCAACTTTTTCCTGTTTCGCTACTGTTTTAGAATGACCATCATCATTCAATTTAAGCTTCTGCCCAACAAATAAACCCGCATTGGTATTGATATTATTCCAATCGGCAACTTGACTTACAGACAAATTATACTTTGCCGCTACCGCAATCAGACTATCACCCGACTGCACAGTATAACTGTCAGGCGTTACACTTCCTGCCGGAATTTTGAGTGTTTGACCCGCCATCAAACCTTTAGAGGTTGATAGATTATTTAAATCGGCAAGTTCAGATAATGTCATTTTAGACTGCATCGCAATACTTGAAAGCGTGTCACCACTTTGAACTTTATAACTTTCCGTTTTGAGCTGTGTGGTTTTATATTCGCTATCGGCTTTGACATCTTTAAACTTGGTCTGATCGACCACTTTAGATTCAAGTTTAGCTGTACTGTCTTTCGCGACCTCATTTAAAGGAACATTAATTTTTTGCCCAACCATCAAGCTACTGTTTGCAGATAGTCCCGATGTTAAGTCAGCAAGTTCTTGATTAGACAATGCATAACGATCTGCAATGAGTTTTAAATATTCACCACGTTGTACGGTGTAAGTTTTGGTCTTAATTTTAGCTGCTTGTTTAGTCGAATGTGTCTCATTTGTCTGAGCTTTTGTCGGCTCTGCTTTTTTAGCAGATGCAACAAGATTTAACTTCTGCCCAACCAATAAGTTACTTGTAACTGTCAAGTTATTCATATTGGCTAAATCAGAAACACTTAAGCCAAATTGCTCAGCAACGCCTGTCAGACTATCATTGGGTTTAACCACATAAGAGCTTAACTTCGGATCAACTTTTTTAATGACTTCCGAAGTATCTACTTGTGGTTTTGCATCATATAAATATAGCGTTGTTCCCACATACAGTGTTGTACTTGGATCGACTTGGTTCCATTTGGCAACATCACGCCAGTTCACACCATTTTTTAATGCAATAGTTGCTAAAGTATCTCCAGGTAAAACAATATAAGTACTGCGTTTTCCTTTTGGTGGTACGACAACTACATCACTATCTGTTTTAGTGAACGTTTTACCTTGATTTAGCTTCGCTTCTTCAGGTGTTACTACATTTGCTTCTGCTAAACCTTTCGGGTAAGCAAAACCAACTGTAACTTCCTGACCTTTTTGCTGTGCAACCGACTGACTTGTTTGAATTGCTGTGAGCTTAATTTTGCCATCAGCAGGATCAACGACTTCTGTACCTTGTGGTGCAAGTGCTGTCAGTTCACGTACCACCGCTTCTCTTTCAGCTTGAGTTGGCTGCGGTTCAAGAACTTGTTTAACAGACTCTTTCAAGCCTTCAGCTTTAACAGCTTCCTGAATTTGCTTTATTTCTTGACTTGAAATCGGTGGCTCAACTCTCACCGGTTGAATATTTTTAGCTTGCGTTACAGCAACAGGAATACGTGGCGCGCTCGGAATATCAGCATTAGATGCAAAATTTGCTAAAGCATTAGCACCCTGAGGGGTATTTTTTAATGTTGTAATGGCGTTTGTTGTTATTGGGTTGGTTGGGGCTGTTGTTGTCGCAGGGCGTGTCGTCACACTAGCTGTCGTCGATGAGTTCAATGACGGAGGTGTCATTTTTGAAGGCGTAATTGTTTGTGTCAATGTGTTTGATGACTGCGTGGTCGCTGTAGGTACAGACGTTGCCCACAATCCTCCTGATGATGCGGACAATGTACGTAATTTTGCATCGACTGAAGGATTAACATCAGCAGGAATTAAAATACGCATTGTGCTTGATGCATCGACCACTTCACCACGATGACCAGGATTTAATTGATACAACTCAGCACGGCTTAAACCAACACTCGCAGCAATCTGATTTAGGGATGATCCTGGTGCAACTGCTACTTCACGGAAATGCGGACGGTTAGCAATAGGTGGTAAACTCACCCCATAATTTGAGGGTGTTTTAATAATTTGTGCAACTGCCAAGAAACGTGGTACATAATTCATGGTTTCTTGCGGTAATTTTAAAGACCAATAATCAGTTGGCAAACCTGCCGCTTGATTTCGGTTAATCGCCTGTTGAATTCGTCCTGGTCCCGCATTATAAGCCGCAAGTGCCAGCTCCCATGAACCAAACTGATTGTATAAACTACCTAAAAACTCATAGGCTGCACGTGTTGATTCAACAACATCACGGCGACCATCATAAGCCGTATTTTGTTTTAAGCCGTAAATCTTTCCTGTACTGGGAATAAACTGCCACATCCCTGCAGCCGCTGCACTACTCGTTGCAGCTGGATCATATGAACTTTCAATGACTGGGAGTAATGCCAGCTCAGTCGGTAAACCACGACGCTCTGCTTCTTTTACCGTGTGATACAAATAACGACTCGCTCGTGCGCTTAAACGATCGATATAAGGCTGACGTGAAATAAACCAACTACGCTGTGCTTCAATACGAGAATCCCAACGATTTTCATCCATTTTAAAACCCACTGTCATGCGCTTCCACACATCACCATGTTTTAAAATCAAGAGACGATCACCCTCTACTGCACGCATATCGGTTGCAGAAAGTAAATCTTCAAGTGAATCTAAACTATTGGCATCCAACATTCCTAACTGTTTGGAAGATTGGACTTTGCCTGTATTTGGGGTTGAGGAACAACCTGTCGCTAAACCTAATGCTGCCAATGCAGACGTTAAAAGCGAAAATTTGAAAATATTTGGAGCAGAGGGCTGCCACACTGCTGTGGTTGGTTTAGACATACAGGATTCCGAACAACGCATAGTAAATTATTTTATAAAAGCCATTTTAATTGAGCACCCAATACAAACAAGGCACGAAGTGCATGCAATTTGCATATAAATGTTACAAGAAATTAAAAAAAACCGAGATCGGGCACTGAAATCGCCGATTTGCGTATACAATAAATTCTTCAACCCCGATGTTCAACTCTTAAATTTAATTCGTTGGTCCAAACTATGTCTGAAACAATTACGCTTTATGTCGATGGTGCATGTAAAGGCAATCCTGGCTTAGGGGGGTGGGGTGCGTATATCATTACTGAAACAGCAGAGCATAAATTGTGTGGTGGTGAAGTTGAAACTACCAATAATCGTATGGAGTTGACCGCAGCCATTGAAGGAATTGCATTTTGCCCGACCAACGCAAAACTCATCTTATGGACAGATTCTAACTATGTAAAACGTGGCATTACCGAATGGATTCAAGGTTGGAAAAAGAAAAATTGGAAAGATGTTAAAAATCCCGATCTTTGGAAAAAGTTAGACCAAACTTGCCAAGGTCGTGACATTGAATGGAATTGGATTAAAGGTCATGCAGGTCATCCAGGCAATGAAATGGCAGATCAATTGGCAAATTTAGGCGTAGAAAAAACCGTAGAACAAATGAAAAAAGGTGGTTTAACACAATCCATTTTACCAAGTACCTTAGTCTCAAGCATTGAAACTGTCCCATCTGAGCAAGCAAGTGTTGACGCTAAAAAAAAAGCTGAACAAGATTGGTTACTCGACGATCCCTTCGGCTTCGATTTGATGGAATCCGAACCTGAGGAAGAGTTATCCAATAATGATAATATAGAAATAGAAACACATACATCAATTGAATTTGATGGTGTTACGCATACCCATACGATGAATACTCACGCTGCGACAACAGAACACCCCTCATCAAGCATTCAACATAATATGACTGACATTCAACCAACAACGACAATAAAGAATATGACCGAGTTACATCCACAAATTGTGATTACCCCTGCGACAAAAAATTTACAAGGAACTCGCCAACTCATTTTAGATACGGAAACTACAGGTTTCTATTTTCAAGATACTGACCGTATTATTGAGGTCGGTGCAATTGAAATGATCAATCGCAAGCTGACAGGTAGTTCAATTCATATTTATATTAATCCTGGTAAAGAAGTCGGTGACTCTGAACGAATCCATGGTATTACGGATGAGTTTTTAACAGATAAACCAAAATATGATGAAATTGCACAAGGTTTATTTGACTATTTAAAAGGTGCAGAAATCATTGCGCATAACGCAACCTTCGATATGAACTTCCTTGACATGGAGTTTAAACGTAGTGGTTTTCAGGCGTTATCGGAGGTTTGTGAAGTCACAGACACTCTTGCGATGGCGAAAAGTAAACATCCGGGACAGAAAAACTCATTAGATGCTTTAGTGCGTCGTTATGAGATTCCACAACGTGATCGTACGTTCCATGGTGCATTACTCGATGCTGAAATTTTAGCTGACGTTTATCTTGCAATGACAGGTGGACAGGTTTTATTAGACATTGATGCCCTCTCATCAAATCAAAATAACATGGAGCTTCAAGGTGAACGTAGAAATATTGATGTTTCTCTTTCTGTCATTACACCATCAACTGAAGAGCTTGAAGCACATGAGAACTGGATCAAAGAATTCCAAGAAAAACAGCATGAACCTTGCCTTTTTGCCAAATAAAATTTATTTTAACTGTGTATTTCTTCTGTAAAAGCTACAGACTTCAGTTATATTAAAACATAGAACAAATCCGTCTCATTTTGAGACTACAACAGAACATTTAAAGACTTAGGAAAGGTGCAGATCGATGTCTTACCAAACCTCAATACATTTTGACCCGACAGCATTATTAATAATTAAAAAGGAAGTCGACAATTCAATCCAATTGGTTGAATCTGCGGTCAGCAGTTTGGTCGAAGATCAAGCGTTGCCTTTTGGGATTGATGATGCATTAGCTCAATTTGAACAATGCGCTCAAGTACTCGTGTTAATTGATATGCCAAGCCTTGCGCAAATTACAGCATACTGCGCAGAGCTCATGCGTAAAATCATGAAAGACCCTCGTGATATTCAAACACAGGATGTGATTGCACTGAGCGAAGGTACGACCATGCTGAAGCGTTATATCGAATTCAGTAGTTTACGCGAAGTTAAAGTTCCACAATTTTTAATTGATACGCTGAACCGCTTAGAAGTCTGTTTAGGCAAACCGCTGACCCAAGAAGGTCAAGCCATTGTTCCGCTACTTGATTGTATCAACCCTGGATTTGACTTACCTCAAGCACCTGAACTCGAAAAATCAGACTATGTGCATAAACTCTACAAAATCAGCCTCAAGAACTTACTTAAGCAAACTGAAACAAAGCTTGATTTACAAGGCATTAAATTGGTCGGTGCATATTTAGCCAACCTTTCTACTTCAACCCCATCAGCGCAATATTGGAATTTGGTTTACGTTGCATTTAATCAAATTGATGAATTGTTTATAAATGAAGCACGTTTAAGAACATTTATTTCTATTGAAACGCAAATGGCGAATTTCTTCAAAGATACAGCACATTACACACCAGCATTAAATGATGTTGCTAACGTTCTCAGTCTTTGTATTAGCCAAGATGATGAAACCTCACAAAGTATTCGTGAACAACTTCATGTCGGTGAAGACATATTGTCAGATGCTCAACTTCAAGTGTTTAGCCGCCATTTGTATGGTCCTGATCAAAATACCATTCACAGTGTAAGTAGTTTAGTCACTGAAGAAATGGCGCAAATCAGAAATGATATTGAATATAATTATCAGAATATGACTGAAGAAAAAGCACAAGAATTGAAAACTAAACTGCTTGATCTTGCTCATGTATTTAAAGTTTTAAATCTCAATGAAGCCTATATTGAATTAAAACAACAAGCTGATTTGCTGACTCAGTCCAATATGATCCAAAATGAGAACTATGCTCAGCAGTTGATGAATAGCATTTTGTCGGCAATGAATTCTATTGGTATTTTAGAGCGTAATTACAGTTCTAGCCGTTTACAGCTCCGTGTCAACAATATGAATATTTCACTTGATCGTCTTGATGAAGCACATGATATGCTTTTAACAGAGTCAAAAGTCCTAATCGATTTAAGTAGTCAAGCTTTGGTGACACAAATCAAAGATACTGAAAATGCCAACTTAGAAACAATTCCATCGCAACTCAAAGAAGTGAGTGGTGCATTATTATTTTTAGGTCAAAAAGAAGGTCATAAAGCTCTAATGCAAAGTGCTGAATTTTTACAGCAACAGCTTCAAAGCGAGCAAGTACCTAATACTGCACAAATCAATATCATTTTAGATGTTCTTGCGAGCGCAGATATGATGATTGATAATTTACAAAATAAACAACCTGTTCTTCAGTCTATGTTTGATGTCGCTTTACGTGGCAGTGAACAACTCAAATTGGTGGCGTAAATGTCAGAACTTTCACTTGCCTATATTTTTCATCGCCAACAATTATTAGTCGATGTGAACTTTCAACTGCCTCAAGTTGAAAAAATAGCAAGTGATTTGATTTTCAATGCGGGTGATCAAGTGATTGCCCGTGACTTACGTGCCGATGAAAGCATTCCTGAAGGCTTTCAATTGGTTTCTATTCGACAACTCATCAGTCAATGGACGAAAAGCCAATTTGAATCTGCAAGTCGTGCTGTACAACTTTTAGAATGGCGTCGTAACCATAAATTTTGTAGTCACTGCGGACATACGACAGAAATCCATCCAACTGAATATGCAATGGTTTGTCCTGCTTGTAATTATCATCAATACCCACGTGTTCAACCGTGTATTATCACAGTAATTACGCGTGGCGGTGATGAAGTCCTACTCGCAAAAAATGCAAAAAATACGAGCAATATGTATGGTCTCATTGCAGGTTTTGTTGAAGTCGGTGAAACGCTAGAAGAAGCTGTACAGCGTGAAACTTTAGAAGAAGTCGGCATCAAAGTTAAAAATGTGCAGTATTTGGCAAGTCAACCTTGGCCATTTCCAAGCAATCTAATGCTTGCATTTAAAGCAGAATATGAAAGCGGTGAAATTGTATTACAGGAAGAAGAAATCAGTGATGCAGAGTTTTTCAAATTTGACCAACTTCCTGAAATTCCATTTGCAGGCAGTATTGCACATTCAATGATTCAGCATGTCATTCACGGTAATCAAATGCCTGATTAAGTATATGAATCTATGCAAATCAATATTGTAATAAAAAAAGATGCTAAGACATCTTTTTTATTTTAAGGCTCTAAGTTTAAATCATGTTTTTTTAAAGGCTGATGTCTTTTAAAAAACACGCTACTCAATCATTCTTCATTGCTGAATCAAGTGCCTTGATCACAGCAGAGCGTGTTTGAAAGAAACGACTAAAGATGCTCGAAACACTACCCATAATCGACACATGCCCTGTTTTTGGAATAATCCGGACAACGCAATGATTACCCTGCTCTAGCAGTTTCTGTTGAAAATCATAGCTATTCTTTGGCTTCACCAATTGGTCATTTTCCGCCAAAAATAAATAGTGCTGAATATCATTTTTTTCCACAAAATAATATGGCATCACTTGTTGATAAGGCACTTGCTGATCAAATGCAGGTTCAGCCAATGGGTCACCTTTATAGTCAAAATGGTATGGCCCTGCGATACCAATCACGGTTTTAATTTTTTGACGAACATGACTTCCAAAATTCTGTGGATTATAAAGTAAGGACGTAATATTAAACGCCCCTGCAGAGTGCCCCATCAAGGCAATTTTCGTAGTTGAAACAGCCAATTTTTGTTGTTGCTGATCGAGAAACTCAAGTGCCAAAGCCAAGTCATCAACATAACGTGGAAACTTATGCTGTGGTGCGAGATGGTAATTAATTACGGCAACATCATAACCAAAACGAGCAAATGCCTCACCAACAAACCGATAATCTCGTTTATCACCATGACACCATGCACCACCATGTACAAAAACAATCAGCGGTCTATTTTGTCCTTGCTCAGAAAGATACAAATCTAAGCGCTGACGTGCTTTTAATCCATAGGCAATGTTATGCTGAACCCGATAGCCTTTACTTGGAGTAAAACGATTAATTGCGGTACTACCGAAATCATAAATACGAAATCCCTCATAAGCATCTCGTAAATACGTATACTTTTGACCAAACTGTTGCTGTAAATACTGTATTGGATTAAACATAACTTATTGGACATTCGCTTCAGGTTCAACAGCATCAGGATCAATGGCTACAGGGGTCTGAATCATAGGTTGTGCAAGTACACCCCCTGTTGGCGATACAAATGATGATGCTTGGTTAGCATTATTCTCATCTACATTATCAATGAGCGTTACGATTTTTGTCACATTGCCAATTTTTTGTAGTACATCATTTAAATCATTCGATTCAGCCGTATTTAAGCGACCTAACACATACAACACGCCATCTTCCGTATGAATCATGACCTTATTGTCAGAAACAATAGGCGCTTTCATAATTAAACCACGTGTATTTGCAGTAACAGTCGTGTCTTGCATAATGGTGTTGTAGCTAATTTGATCACCAACTGTAATATAGTTATGTACAGTTTTTACATCACTCATTGAGCGTACATTGTCCTCGGCAAGTTGTTTTAAATGTGCATCAGGCACCTGACCTGTCAGTAAAACATTACTGTGAAAACTATTGATATTTACACGTGACTGTTTAAAGCGACTGTCTAATTTATATAAATTAATTTTTGCCGTACGATCAATTGAAGAATCAATAAATACTTGTCCTAGAGATCTCACACCACTGTCCGTACCCACAGGTGCTGAACCTGTACCACCCGCAATAAAGCTGGCACAACCTGATAAACTCACAACACAAAGCATGGTCATTACTATTTTATTCAACACTCAGCAAGACTCCTTCAATTCTATATCTCTTTGTTTTTTAGACAACTGCTCAATCGTTAATCACAGATTAATAAACTCTGTGTCCATTGTAAATGCATTTTCTATCCATTGCAGATCATACGTGTATTTGGAAAAGTCATACTGTACGTTTTTTGCAAATACTTGATGAAAATCAAAACAAAAAATATCAAAACGTAAATAAAACTCGTGAAATTGAGGGTTTTTCTCTAAAAAATACAAAACAGTCTTGATCATTTTTTGCTGTTTTGTCCATGTTACAGCTTCAACAGCAGTACCTCTTTGTGTTTTAGCTCGTGCTTTTACTTCAACAAATAGTAGCTCTTGCTGTTTGATTGCAATAATATCAATTTCACCATAACGACTATAAAAATTTTGCTCAATAATATCAAAACCGGCTTGTTTTAATTCAAATGCGGTCTGTTGCTCGCCCCATTGTCCCAATTGGTGTGAAATTGAGGCGATCTTTACAACAACTTCATTTTGATTTATTTGTTGCTCTTTGATATTTTTTGTCTTCGTCACTCTTATCATTAAAATACCTCTATATCCAACACCATTGAGAACCCATCTCACCATGATAATCAGGTAAAATACTCGGTCTACCATCTAAATTCGTGATATGCGAGTTTGATCTAATTTTTATCTTTCACTATTTCCCACGGAGAAATCTCATGAGTGCTCAATTATTTGTCGTTGCGACCCCCATTGGGCACATGGATGATATGACTTACCGTGCAATTGAAGTTTTAAAATCTGTTACGATTATTGCCGCAGAAGACACACGCCAATCTGCACATTTAATGAAGCATTATAATATCGCAACGCCATTGACTGCATGTCATGATCATAATGAAAGTAACAAAATTGATATACTGATTGAAACACTCAAAAGTGGCAAAAATATTGCGCTGATTAGTGATGCAGGAACACCATTGATTAGCGATCCTGGCTTTAAATTGGTTCGTGCAGCGCAAGAACATGGCATTCGTGTAACTCCTGTTCCAGGTGCATGTGCCGCGATTGCAGCGCTTAGTGCCGTTGGTTTGCCAAGTGATCGTTTTAGTTTTGAAGGCTTTTTATCATCAAAACAATCTCAGCGTTTGATTCAATTAGAAAAACTTAAACATGAAACGCAAACCATGATTATTTATGAAGCACCACATCGTATTTTAGACAGTGTCAAAGATATGGCGAATGTCTTTGGTGCAGATCGTCCTGTTGGTTTCGCTCGTGAAATTACCAAGACTTTTGAGACCATCAAGAAAATGACCTTAGGTGAATTAGTGAGCTTTATTGAAAGTGATCATCATCAACAAAAAGGTGAAATTGTTTTGGTGATTGGTGGTTCACCTGAAGAAAAAGATATGGATCAGGAAAAACTCGATAAATTATTATTACGTTTACTTGAAGATTTATCGGTTAAAGCGGCATCACAATTGGCGGCAGATTTAACTGGGATTAAGAAAAAAGTGGCGTATCAGCGAGCTTTGGAATTGACTGATAAAATTTAAAGCCAATACCAATCAATCTAAAATTTAAAAATAAAAAGCACCGAAATTTCGGTGCTTTTTGCAATCACTTGCATGTCATTAGCGATTAGTCTTTTGCAGACTCATCAGGTGGCACTTCTGTAATGCGTCCACCACGGGCTAAAAATGCAGCGACTTCATCTTCCAATGCAGCACGTTGCTTGAGCTTTGCTGTTACTGTTAGCGTTTCTGCTTCTGCCAAATCAGAATCGCTTACCGTAGAGTCACTTGCAGCAGCACCTTTTTCAGCAGCTTGTGCTTCGTCATCATCGACAGCGCCACCTGTAGCGTCATCATCATAATCGTCATTTGCATCAGTCATATCTATTTTGACTCCCCAATAAATGATTTAAATCCATTCACCAAAATATGATGATTATTTATAGAGAAATGTAGCAAGCTCTACAGATTTCGACTAGAGGTTAATATAAAAAAAACGTATCTTTTTTGATCAAATTAGTAATTTTATTTCAATGACTGTTTAAAAAATATCACCAACAACATTAAATGGCATATTGTGTCTGTTTAAGACTCGATAATCCATTGGCTTGTGCCAAAAATAGCGCCTTCAATGTTGCCTGATTTTCCACCTGTTTTAGTCCAAAATTACGTGCCCAAACGAATGGGAACAATTCAGATGTTTCTATAAAACCGAGTGCTGACATACTATGCATCATGGCATCATTTTGACCTTTACGTTGATGTTCGTAACGCTTTAAAGTCTGTTCATGTGCCCAAACACCACGTTGTTTATCTTTGAGCAAGACATCGCAGAGTACCGCAGCATCAAGACAACCAATATTTACGCCCTGTCCTGCAAGTGGATGAATCACGTGTGCAGCATCACCAATCAAAGCCAAACCTGCTTTCACATAACGCTGCGCCGCACGTGCTTTGAGTGGGAATTTAGCACGCGGTGTCACCTCTAACACTTCACCAAGCATATGATGGCTTTCACGTGTCAATAATTGCATAAATTGTGCATCATTCAATGCTGAATATTCATCGGCATAATCATCAGGCAGTGTCCACACAATCGAAATCCAATGTTCCGCTTGCTCGGCATTTAAACTTGCCATTGGTAAAAATGCCAATGGCCCTGTCGGTAGAAAAATTTGTCGTGCTACATATTGATGCGGCATTGTTGTACGAATCGCGCAACTTAAACCTGCTTGTTGATAGTCAAGTACGTCCAATTCAATCATTGCCTGTTCACGAACAAATGAGTTTGCACCATCTGCACCAATCACTAGCTTAGTTTTAAGTGTCGTACCATCGGCAAGTTGAACAATCCAACAATGAACACCTTGTTCAACCCGTACCACTTTTACTTGTGTACGATAATCTTGAACCTGTTGTAGCATTTGCTGTTGAATCGCAAGATTCAAAATACTTGGCTCAACCATTGATCCTAAACTTTGTTCATCACTCGGCATTTTTTGCGAAGCTTGACCAAAATTAATTTCACCATAGCCATTTTTATTCCACACTTGCATGCCTGTATAGGGCATTTGACGAGCAAGTTTATCCCATACATTCACCGTCTTTAACAGATGAATAGTCGCCTGACTCAAGGCAAGTACACGTGGATTGGCTACTGATAAGACTTTTTCCGCATCCAAAATAGGGGCAGCATCCAAAACAGTCGCTTGTATACCACCTTTGGCAAGCAGTAATGCCGTTAAGCCACCAACTAAACCACCGCCAATAATCACCACATCGAGCATATCTACAGGCTTGTTCATGCTTTCAACCCCATCGCATAGCTTGCAACCAATGGTTTAAAGCCTGGAATAGTTTCAAAAGCAATGAGTCCTGAATTACGAATGAATTTCAGCACCGGATTTTGATTACTGAAGCCACGAACAACGGAATCGCAGAATTTGATCACACGTTTTTGATCGGTCAGGCGAGATTTTTCATAGTCTTGCAATACTTTTGCATCACCGACATCTGCATTTTTCTCAATTTGCTCTTTTAAATAGCGTACAAGCACATAAGCATCACGCATACACAGATTAAAACCTTGCCCTGCAACGGGATGAATGGTGTGTGCAGCATTACCCATAAGTACCACACGCCCAACTGCCTGCTTTTCTGCGAGCACTTGTGAAAGTGGGAAACTAAAACGCTTTCCAGTTTTTTGGAATTTTCCTGCACGATCACCGTAAGTCTGCTGCAAGGCATCAAGGAAATGTTGATCGTTTTCATCGCCCAACCATTCACCTTCAGTGCCTTTTTTTACAGGCCAGACCACTGAACGACGATATTCACCCGGTAATGGTAACAATGCCAACGGCCCAAGTGGACTAAAACGTTCAAAACCGACGTGCTCATGTGGTTTTGAGGTTTGTACAGTCGTAACAATCGCCACTTGATCATAGTCATGCACGGATGCACCAATACCTAAGGCTTGACGGCAAAATGAATCTCGTCCATCTGCCGCAATGACCAATTTTGATTGTAACTTATGCGTATAGTCGCCACGTTTGGCTTCAATATATGCAAAATCGGTATCTTGTATCAGTGAGGTAACTTGTACGCCATCAATCAATTCAATTAAAGGTTGTTGTTTGACCTCAGTGAGTAAAACACGTCCTAACCATGCATTTTCAATGACTTGCCCAAAGCTTTCGACTTTTTCTTGGCCTGCTTTGAGTCGTGCTTTACCAAAGCCACCTTGTTCCGTAATATTGACTTCTAAAATGGGCGTTGCATGTTCTTGCAAGGCATTCCAAAGCCCTAATTCTTGGTAAATTTGTACACTACGGCGTGACAAAGCGCTATTTCTTGCATCAAAACTTGAATGGTACGGTGCAAGATTTGCATCATCATAATTGG
Source organism: Acinetobacter sp. TY2 (assembly GCF_046269225.1). Taxonomy (NCBI): domain Bacteria; kingdom Pseudomonadati; phylum Pseudomonadota; class Gammaproteobacteria; order Moraxellales; family Moraxellaceae; genus Acinetobacter; species Acinetobacter sp. TY2. The sequence continues at coordinate 105,569 of NZ_JBJZOR010000007.1, read as the reverse complement.
GATACTTAATTGCTTCGAGCAATTTGACCGCAATATTGGTTTTTGCCAACATCAAAGCGAGACTCAATCCCACCATCCCACCACCAACAATGATGACTTCTTGTTGCATGTGTTAATCCTTTCTATTTTAGTATTGCATCACAATTTTTTTTGCGCCAATACGTATAATCTTGATTTATTTTATATTACATCAAGGTGGCTGGTTTTTATATTGAAATCGTTTTTTGTCGCCATTTTCGCACTCAATTCATACAAATTAAAATGTAAGACTGATATTTTAAATGCTCAATTTTCAACACAAATTTAAGGATGGAATTATTTTGATTTACAGTGCTTTATCAATTGTTGCTCCAAGTGGTGTGAAAATTATGAATGGTCTTAAAACTTTAGAAATTCGCTCCTGGCACCCCCTACACTTCCATTAAAAGATTTAGTAATTGTTGAAAACAACAACTTTTTAAACAAAGATTTTTTTGAGGAAGAAGGCTTAGCCATAGCACTTGTCGACATTGAATCTATACATAAATGGCAAGAAGATGAGATAGAAATAGCATGTGCTTCATATTGGGAGACAGGATATTATGCTTGGGTCATCACAAATATTCGCCCACTGCACAAACCAATAAAGACCATTGCTAAAAGAAAAATATATACAATCAACTTATCACTTGAATATCATTCAGAATAAAAATTATATTTACAAAAAAGCCAACTTAAAAATCAACTTAAGCGAAAATAATTAGACTTCAATGCCTGAATATACGCCAATATTTCTGTTATTTCGGTGTAATCGCCGCTATATTTCATACCATTAATATTAAATATATGCGTGCCATTGAAACCACTTTTTAATGCACCTCTCATGTCTTTTTTTATTTTTGTAATATATTTCGGATTACGAAGTAATTCTTCAAATTTTTCAGTATCTAAGCCCAATCGGCGTACATAACTGAGAAGATAAAAATCCTCTAACTTTGGTTTAGTTTGGTTTTCATACAAAATATCGTGCATTTCCCAAAACTAGCCCAAATCACCGACAACCTCAGCAGAAATTGCGCATGTAAAGCATGTGGATGGAAACTTAGCGGAAAATTTCTAAATATAAATTTTAATTGGTTGCCTAATGCTTACTGAACTTGCTTCATTACAGGATACGCTTTGCCGCTATAAGGACATTCATAATCGCCATACATAACAAGTTCAACAAGTGAGTTGTATCGCCTTGAATATGGTCTTCAGCAGTGACGGGAATAAATAAAGTGGTCATTATTATTCCCTGCCCTATCTTTAGGAAATCTAAAATATCACAAAAAATTTAAGCCATTCACATCCATTCTTTCTTGCTATGTAATTTTATTCACACAATATTCCGTCACCACTTCAAAAGCATTTTTAAGATTGAGCCATCAATGCTTCAATATCATCAATTGATTTAACAACATTTTTAGTCAAAACGAGTGGGCCACTTGCTGTTGCAACCACATCATCTTCAATCCGAATGCCAATGCCACGCCATTTTTCATCGACCGACTCATCATCAGGCGCAATATACAAACCAGGTTCAACAGTTACAACCATACCTTCTTCGTAAGTACGATATTCGCCATCCAGTTTATACGATCCAACATCATGCACATCCATACCGAGCCAATGCCCTGTACCATGCATGTAGAATTGACGATAGCTGTCATCGGCGATAATACTTTCAAGAGTGCCCTGCATAATACCTAAATCAAGTAAACCTTGAACCAAAATTTGCACTGCAACACGATGTGGTTCTTTATAGTTATTGCCAATACGTATAGCATCAATTGCGGCGATTTGTGCATCCAAAACCACTTGATATAAGGCTTTTTGTTCAGGACTAAACTTGCCATTTACAGGGAATGTACGGGTAATGTCTGAGGCGTAAAGTTGATATTCACATGCTGCATCTATCAGCACCAAATCACCATCTTTCAACGGTTGATTATTTTCTACATAATGCAAAATACAGCCATTTCTACCACCACCGACAATGCTGTTATACGATGGTACGCAGCCATTTTTACCGAAGACATAATTTAGTTCGGATTCAAGGGCATATTCCATCATGTTCGGTTGAACAGCTTGCATAGCGCGCGTATGTGCTTCCGCTGAAATATCAGAGGCAATTTGCATGAGCTGAATTTCTTTGGTGGATTTATGCAAACGCATTTCATCAAGTATACGATCTAACTGCTGAATTTCTGAGGGTACATCACCGCCACCACGGCTTTGCTGTTCTGCTTTTTGAATCCAACCAGTAATACGCGCATCAAAATCTGTACGTTGCCCTAATCGAGCATAAAGCTTTTGCTTATTTTTAAGTTTTTCTAGAATTTCTTCATCGAGCAAATCGATTGCACACGCTTCGTCTGCTTCATAGTCATCGACTGCACCATCAATACCTGCTCGATAACCATTCCAAATTTCCATTTCACGGTCGCGTTCACGACAAAAGAGTGTATAGACATATTCTTCACCACTTTCATCTGTTTCAATGGTTGCAACAGCTTCAGGCTCTGCAAATCCTGTCAGATAGAAGAAGCTACTGTCTGCACGGAATTTATAATCGGCATCTCGATTACGCATTACTTCAGGACTTGTTGCAATAATTGCAATACTGTTGGGACCCATTTGTTCAGCCAGGCGGTCACGACGTTCCTGAAAATCGGCTTGCGTTAATTTCATGCACTATTCAGCTTATTTTTAATGATTAATAAAATTTAAGGAGAAAATGGATGCACTCGAAAGCACATCCATTTTAATAATACTAATTTGATATTTAGCTCAATTTAGCTTGGGCGATGAGGCGTAAACATTTCAACAACTGTTTGTGCTTCTGTTTCTGAAACAGTTTTAGCCGCTTTATTGTGAAAGTGTTGTAACAATGAACTTTCTAAAACAGGAATTTTTTTACGTCCCATTGACAATGAAACAGGAATCAAGCGAACAAATTCATACAATTCTTGATAGCTTTCTTCGCCTTCTTCATCATTGTCATCTTCATCAAATTCAACTGAAGCAACATCTTGTAAACTTTCGATCAACTCTTCTTCTTCCGCACGAATACGACCTGAAGCTAAACCAAAACCTAACACCACGCCCGCACACCAATCGGCTAGTGCTTGCACACGCTCTGAAAGTGTATGACTATCATCAGGAAGCATCGGCAAATAATCGAGTTCATCTTCAGATAATGAATGTGCAATGTCTTCTGCTTCTTCTGCAAGCATATTCACCGCATTTTCATCTAATGTAGGTACATCAAGCGTCGATAATATTTGTAACCATTCTTCACGGTTCGGCGATTCTGTCACACAAACTATACCTGTAAGTAAGCCATGTAACTCACTCGGGCTTGAAATTTCTTCAATCTCATCAAAATTTTGGTTCCAATCCGACCAACCTGAAATATCGTCTTGCATTCGCTTATCCAATCTCTATACTTCTCTATATATTACCTTTGATTGCAGATCTGTGCGACCTCGTTATGTTAGAACAATTACAGCGTCTACAGACGCAAATTGGCGTTTTAAGAACACGCCTTGAAAAATCTGAAAGTGACAATGCCGCATTATTGAAAGATAAAACACATAATGCTGAGCAAACTCATACCCAAATTAATCATAAAAACAATCTGATAACACAAAAGCAGGATGAAATTGACAATCTGACTGAACAATTGAATAGCTTAAAAGGCACACACTCTCAGCTCAATACCGATGCAACTGCACTGGCTGAGCGTTATAGCCGTCTTGAAAAAAGTTGTACTGATCTTAAAAATCGTTTCCAAGAAATTTTGGCTGAACGTAATGAATTGCGTCTTTTGAAAGAAAAATTGCAAGCTGAACAGCAGCGGACTCAACAAGACATTAAAAATTTGCAGTCTGAACGTGAAAATCTCATTCAAAAAAATGAACATGCAAAAGGCAAAGTTGAAGCGATTATTCAACGACTGTCTATTTTAGGTACAGAGCAAGATCAGCATGCGCAAGAAATCCAACAGCTTGCTCACCCATCTGATTCAAGTGAGGAAGTTTAATCATGTCTGAAAATGTCACTGTCGAATTACGCCTGATTGAACAAACATTCCGTCTTTCAACCACCAATAATCAAAAAGCCGATTTGGAACGTGCGGGTCAATTACTGAATGAAAAATTTCAAGAGTTCCGCCGTAAAGCACCGAATATGGAACACAATAAGTTAATGATCATGGTGGCTTTAGAATTAATGCAAGAAGTTCTCAGCATGAATAAATCGTTACAAGAATATGCACAGTGTGAACGATTACTTAACACTATTATCGAAGATGTTGAAAAAGCAGTATAAAACTGCTTTTTCTTTGTGCGGTTGTTAAGACAAAGTCGTTGTTTTATGCTTTTTTAAGCACTGATGATTTGCCTGATTTGCAAGATTTGGTATACTAAGTACAACTCTGAGATGTTTGCCAGTGAGTCTATATCCCTGCCGATACTTATATCTCCGGATGCGTTCTGCATATTTAGAGTGTATGCCCACCTTCGAGTGGGAAACCCAGCAAGTATGCGTCGTGTCCACCTTGAACTCATCGGGTTCAGGGTAATGACTGTGCAGCGGCATCTTCGGAGTATTTTATTTTTAACAACAACAATTTATACAAACTCTTAATTACTTTTTCGTATATTTTTCCATTAAAACTGTATAGAAGTAGGTATATGGTAGACAGTAGAAATATTGTGCTATATTTCCATATATCGCTTCATATCACCTAACATAAAATGACTCAAAGATTTAAGCTCACAAAACCATTTATCGATAGTCTGCCCTTAGTGTAATCAGATAAAAAATATCATGATTCTTTAGCTATTGTTTTGGACTAATCGTAAATCAGACAAAAATATACTTTATTAAAACCAGAATGCCCAATAGTTAGAATAAAAGAGAACTAATGGTAAATATGGTGTTTATACATTAAAGTGCCTTTGTTGAACAAACCTACTATAAAAAGCATTTTCAACAATATAATTTCAAAAGGCTTTATCAATTAATTAAAATGCCAGATAGCCTTTAAAAAATGGGCTTTATATTTGATTTCTGCATGTATCAAAAACAAGACATTTAGTAAGTGGTCCATTAGGAGTAGAGACTGCGTTTGGCTTAACGCGAAAAATCATTAATATAGTATATTGATCTTAAAGGAAATTTTTCAGACATAATTTTTAAAATTTGACATATCTACAATACTAAGCAATTATATTGCTATCAATTTAATTGCCATCCAAATAAAGGCGCAATAATGAGCACTCTATATTCAACACAAGTTAAAGCAGTTGGCGGTCGTAACGGAAATATTCATAGCGAAGATGACTTATTAAATCTTAGTCTTGCTTTACCAAAAGCATTAGGTGGTAAAGGTGATGCAACAAACCCTGAACAATTATTTGCGGCAGGTTATGCATCTTGTTTTGGTAATGCTGTTATTCATGTATCACGAAATAAAAACAATAAAGTTCGAGATAATGATATTGAAGTAATTGGCACAGTTGGATTGAAATCAAATGATCATGGTGGTTTTGCTCTAACAGTAGCATTAGAAGTAACGATTACAGATCTAGATCAAGAAACTGCTGAATTAATTGTCAGTGAAGCAGATAAGGTTTGTCCTTATTCCAATGCGATTCGAGGTAATATAGACGTATCGCTCACTGTAAAAACTCGATAAAGATTTCTATATGTCTAATGATCATCTGAAACTAGATAAGCAGTTATGTTTTCCTCTATATGCTGCATCAAACTTGCTAGTAAAAGTATACAGACCTTTACTGGAACCTTTAGGTCTTACGTATTCTCAATATTTAGTAATGCTTGTGTTATGGGAACGTGATTATGTGAGTGTAGGTGATCTTGGACATTGTTTGTATTTAGATAGTGGAACTTTGACACCATTACTTAAACGGATGGAAAACTCAGGTTTTATTAACCGTCGTAGAGACTCTAATGATGAACGAAGAGTTCTAGTCTCGCTTACGACTAAGGGATCAGAGATAAAAGAATTGGCTGTAAATATTCCAAAAAAACTTTCCGATCAGTTAAACATATCTAATATTGGAGAATTGCGAAGTGAAATACAGTCTTTAGTTCAAGCCTTATCCAAAGCTATTTAAATATTCAATTTATTTAACAACCCAATGATTTAAAATACTTTTATAAATAAGGGATCAACTTATAAAAGTAATCTAGCTCATTAACCTGTTTCAGTTTTAAAAGGTAGAAATTGTTTTGATTACATTACACCATTTAGACCAATCACGCTCTTTTCGTATACTTTGGTTATTGGAAGAAATTAAACAGCCGTATGAATTAAAAAAATATTATCGAGACCCAACCACACATTTAGCCCCAGAAGCATTGAAAACGATTCACCCATTGGGTAAATCTCCAGTGATTGAATGGAATGGAAAAGCAATTATTGAATCTGGTGCAATAATTGAATTATTAATTCAAAAATTAGCGCCTCAATTAGCACCCGATCTTAATGACTCAGATTATGCTGATTATTTACAGTGGATTCATTTTTCCGAAAGTTCGGCAATGGTGCCCTACTTATTAAAAATATTTAATTCTATTGAGAGTCAGCATGGCACTAGATTAGTATTTTTAGAAAATTATGCCCAAGTAGAATTTGACAAAGTGTTTAGTTTTTTAAATGACTATTTAGAAAATAAAAAGTACTTTGTTGCAAATCGTTTAACGGGTGCCGATTTTATGATGGGCTTCGCATTAAATAGTCTAATTTATAAATTAAATCAGGCAGAAAATTACCCACATATTAAAAGTTATGTCGATGGTTTAACAATGCTGGCGAGTTGGAGAAATGCTATTGAAATTGAAAATTCTTTAAACTTAAAGTAAAAATATGGAAAAAGCCCAGCATCATGTTGGGCTTTTATTATTCTAGTTAAACATTTATGTCTTTCATTGCTGGCATTAAAATTTCTTTAACACAAGTTCCCTTAGAAGTAGACATAATAAATTTAATAGCGTGTATTACATCTGCTAATGGAATTAAAGAGTAATCTGTTTCTTTTAATACCTTATCTATAGCGGTATCTATTTCATATTCTGTAGCTAAGTACCCTAAGTTTAAAATACTTACACCGATCAAATCATTACGTAATATCTCTTTTAGGGATTCAGCAACCCCTCTTAAAGCAAATTTAGTTGCAGAGAAAATTAATTCTTTTCCATTATGATTTTCTACCCCCCAAGTTGACCCAATTAAAATGACTTTCGCATTATTAGAGGCTCTTAAATTTTTAAGTAATGCTTGGAGAGATTGAATACAAGTCGTGATATTGGTACTTATCATTTGATTAATTTCAAGTGGTGATATTTTTTCAAAATCATATTCATCTGTAAAAGCATTCGTTTCCCAAATACCCACGTTGTAAATTAAAACATCTATTTTATTATCATTTATGATTTCTTTTATTTGATAAACTGAAGTCTCACTAGATGATAGGTCAGCTTCAATCCAATTTAGATTAGCCATGCTAATAGGAATGGAACGAGAAATCCCATAAATAACATCATGTGACTCAGGTATTGATTGAATAATTGCCTTACCTAGCCCTTTACTAACACCATAGATTAAAAAGTTCTTACTCAAATTACTCATAAATTATCATCAATGTTTATAATGCTTTAACTATAAAACCTAATCTTAACTTGAGGTCAAGTTTCTATTTAACCTAACTACCATAGATAGCAAATTTAAAAAAATAGTGAAAATGGGAGCCTAAGCCCCCATTTTTGAGTTTACATTTTGCTTAAAACTTCCTCTATGTGAAGTAGCTTTTTAATTACCTTATCCACGATAAGTAGAAATGAAGTATTCACATAGAATTTCAAACTATTTTAGTGACTTAGAATTTATAAGTTGCACCTACAAATACTTTTTGACGTTCAACTAAATAACTATCTGATCCATTTGATAGTTTTTTGTCAAATAAGTTAATGAAACCGCCACGGACTATCAACTTATCGTTTACCTTATAGTTACTTGCCAAATTCACAATCGTATGGGGTTTTTGCATAGATGAAGTTGTTGTCGTTTCTGTTAAATATTGCTTACCTAAATATTGAGCAGACAAATCAATATTTAGTGGATCTGTAGGTTGCCAATTTAGTGAAGAGTTTATGATTAACTTTGAAGTTGTTAATAGAGTATTTCCTGTATCTTCATTTTTTGCTTTTAAAAAATAAGTTGCATTATTGTTCAATTTTAGATTTTCTAAAATTGGAAGGTTTACAACCATTTCAAAACCACGAGTTACAGCGCTTTGAATATTTTCATTACGTGTAAACCAAACACCGTTTCTAACACCTAAAGGAGAATAGTCAATTTTGTTTTTAAAATCTGTATTAAAAAATGTCAAACCGATATCTGTCCCTAAACCTGTATAATTAATACCAATTTCATAATTCGTACTTTCTTCAGGTTGAAGATTAGGGTTACCTGTCATATAGCAACCACCGCTTACGTAAGTCAGGTCTTTACCAGTTTCCATATCTTTCCAAACTTGACCTTTTAAACCATTACATCCTCGTCCGCCAGATTGAGTTGCCGCACCTGCTGTAGACTCTTTTACGGTGGGTGCACGGAACCCTTTTGAAACTCCACCTTTAACAACTAGATCATCTGTAGCGCTAAAAACTAAGTAACCACGTGGACTATGATGTGTTCCATATTTTTCATCATGATCTAAACGATCACCTACAGTTAATTTCAAATTATCTAGAAGATTAATATTGTTTTCGAGGAAAAATGCCCAACTTTTATTATCTACTTTAGGATTTGTATAACTTTGACCATCCCAACTACCACCAGGAAGAGTTCCTATTGTGTCGGAGTTGGTTAATTCTTGTTTCTTCCACTGACCACCAACCGTTAATTCTTGTTCAAACATTGCCTGAAATGGCATGCTTAAACTACCTTCTATGATTAATTCATTGGACTTTGTTTTTGAGTCTGAAATACTTGAGTCATAATCATTGTAATATGCACTTAATTTAGATTTCCCAATACTCCATTCACCATCATGTGAAATGCTCATTGAATTGTGCTCTAATTTACTTGCTCCCCAACTTGTTGTGTATTGATCACCTGTTTCTAGATCAATAGATGAACCTTCTTCATTTTTTTGAATACTATGACCAACTTCAAAACTTAAAGCGTGTTTATCTGTTGGCTTATAATGCAACATTGCATTGTAATTTTGGTCTTGAGAACCCGTTGTACCACTACCATCAATATATTTTTTATCTGCTTCACGCTCAGTTAATCCAGCAGTTAGTCGTATACCAAGTGTATCTGTTAGTGGGCCTGCAACGACTACACCTGTTTGTAAAGAATTACCTAAATTTGAAGATGTTGTAGGTTGGGTATAATTCAAAGTGACATTCCCCCCCCCCAATTATTTGGGATTTTTTTAGTAATAATATTAATAACCCCTCCCATTGCATCTGAGCCATAAAGAGATGACATAGGTCCACGAACAACTTCAATTCTTTCAATCATATCGGGTGTGATCCAATTTAAATCCTGACGACCTAAATCTGGACGATAGTTAGTATCTCTAGAAGATCCAATACGTTTACCATCAACTAAAATAAGCGTGTAATTGTCTGGTAAACCCCGTAACTTAATTTTTGATCCGTCACCTGATGGACTAATACCACCAGTAACACCAGGAACTTTACTTAAGAGTTCTGCGAGACTTCCTACTGGTTGTTTTTCAATATCTTCGCTTGTGATAACACTAATACTTGCAGGTGCTTCTTTAATATCTACTGCTTGACTACTTGCTGAAATTACAATTGTCGGTAACTTCTCCATTTCATCATTTGTATTGTTGGCATAAGTTGAGACAGACATTACTGAGAGTACTGAAAAAGAAAGTACTTTTAGCACTAATTGTTTATTCATGTTAAATACGCCTAATATGTTGTGAATTATGAAAAAAATTTCCATACTATATCTTAATAAGAAATTAATTGCTAATGATAATCATTAACAATTACATGATTCACAGATAAAAGTTCTCTTTGATAAAACCAATAAAAATTTTAATTTGATAATCTAAACAATTTGATCAGGTAAACCTAGCCAAAATATTGGAGGAAAATTCCCCTTAAAAGCAGTAAAAATGGGAGCCTAAGGCTCCCATTTTTTATTTCACATGAAGTGTTTAAGTTAATTTAATTCTGACATTTTTATCTTTACAGCATCTAATACCTTTTCAGCATATATCATAATAATTTATACCATTAGAAATATTTTGAGTTAAAACATAATTAGAAACATGCAGAACAAGACTATTTCCTGTTTCACAGGGCTGAATATATAAATCAAATGATGTTGTAATACTTGGATCAATAGTTAAATGTTGAGCAAAAATATATTTTAGGTTCTCAATATAGTAATCAATAAATTCTTCTGGGTTCTTGAAATACGCCATCGGTTTTAAGTTTCGCTGAAATTATTGCAAATTGCTCATATCTGGTGGGATATTAAAGCAGAATACATCTACTCCCCATTCTTTAATTTCATAAATATATTTTTCAATAACATTTTTTTTCATATGATTGAAAAATGGTTTTATTGGGATGGAGTACAGCAATGTTTAAATACCATCAAACACAGAAAATATAACAACATTATTAATCACTATCTTTAGAAGAATACCCTCTAAAATTCATTTTTTCAATTTCATTATGAATGATATCTATTTGATTTTGATTCAACTGAATAGCATCTTCTTTAATACTTATAAAACATTGAAAAATACGATCAAAGAATATTGTTTCACCTGACCCAGCAACAGCACCTCACACCATAATTTAATTTTTTGCTCGTTATCTGTCGCAAGTCGCATATTTCCTGTTTCAATATCGCAATGCATAGAACGTTTGTCGTATAAAATCTTCTAAATGGGCAGAGATGATCATGGTGGATCACCAAACTTTTAGCGATTTTATAAATCTATAGAATTACTAGGAATCCATTTTTTCACAGAGTCGTTGTAGTTAATATATAGCCATAAGCTTTTATTTTTGAAAAAATAATCTATTACCTTAATTTTATCACTCTTTATTAAATAGGATTTTTGAATTTTAAAGTTATTTCCAACTTTATCATATAAGAATATTTTTTTGTTAATGGATATTAAGCCATCATCGGTACTACATATTTTTTCTAAATTATTTTTATCAACAATATAATTAACCAAATCTCTATTGTTAGTTTTTTTTAATTGGATACACGATGACAGTAAATAAGATAATTGAGTATCATCATATGACTTGTTACCTTCATCTTTAATGATCCTAATATATCTTTGGTTTTCTTGAGGTGATGTTGCTAATAATAGTTCAGATATTAAATAAAACTCTTTTGACTTTTGAGTTTCATAAGTTGTTATGATTTTACTACAAGGAAAATAAAAGTATGTTTTTTCATTAGCACCTGCTAATAAAATTTTTTGATTATTTTTCTGAAGGAAACATTGTCTTTCATTTTCATTGTATACATATTTTGTGTTAGCAAAACTATATTTCACAGGATACAAACTAGATAAAACAATGATACATACATATAATTTTTTCATTTAATGGGAATCCTAAGGCATTTTATTTGAGTTTGCTTTAAATACATCATATGCTTTTTGCATTTTCGTATCATAAGCATTTTCTTTATATCCTGTCCCATTGTATCCTTCTGCAAATCTAGCCCATTTCTTAGCTCTAATTGCATTTAATAAATTAGGGTCATATTTAATAAAATTAACAAATTGGATTAACTGAATTTTTTCATTTTTAACCAATTCTTTAATCATTTCTTTTACATTAGAATACCCACAGTTTTTATAATTTGCCCCCATAATCTGAAACTTTCCCCATGAACAACTTTTTAAGGCAGCCTCTTCATCTAAAGACATTGCTTCTAATAACTTTTTGTATTGTGCTGAATATAATCCATAGTTTCCTCGCGGGCCAGATAGAATAGGATGACTCTTATTATATTTACCACCAGTTAATCTTTTAAAATAATGGCGTTCATATAAAATAGATGGCATTTTTTTTCCAAGAAAATCTTGAAAAGCTTCTCTAGGGCTCTCGGTTTGAGCAACAGCTTTAATTGCAGCTACTTCACAATTTAGCTGAGAGGCGGCAATTATATAGTCATCTGCTGTAATTTTCTCTCCAGTATACAATGGAATACAAGAGGTCAAAAAATCATTTACCCCAGATGGAGCTTGCTGTCTGATATTTGGTTTATCTGTATTAGTTGTTCCGCTAGTTAAGTTTACGGGAACTCGTATTTCAAAGCCGGAGGATGGCTTCATTTGAGATGCTACATATATTTTTGTTTGTAATGGAGTGTTGTCAGGTTTATATATAGTAAATTCAATCGGATATCCAATGAAAGTAGCTATATTTAATGATCCATTTGTTATAGTTTTTATTCCTGAACTACCATTATATGTAATTTTAATTTTTGCCTTTAGATAGATATGGCTCCCATCAATGTCAACTATTTTTGCTGTTGTTTTTGATAAAAATTGGCTTATTTTAAACTTATGCTGAACACTGATAATATCAGTTTCATTTGAACAAAAAGATTCAATAGGAATAAAGTTATCACTTAAATCTATAGATTTAATTTCAATTATTTTATCTGGTGATGCTTAAAACTCTAAAAAACCTTTATCATCAGTTGTTCTGTTAGAAAATCGTGAAGAATCTTTATATCCTGTTCTTACTGGAAAATTCATTAAAACAGAACCATCTGAATCTATTAATTTTATTTTTAAATTTCGTAAATTACTATTATTCTTTTTCGAATAGGCACTAATAGGTCTTTTTATTTTTATAGGTTGTACTTGAGTGCTTGCTGAAGTGGAGTTTAATGTTTTATTAAACTCCATTTCCCCATTTGGATCTTCAACATAGATCTCAATTTTTTTATTACTGGAAGCAGAAACTATTCTATGACCAAAATTATTAGTTTTTTCATCTTTTAAAGATGTTCCATTAGTATACTTGGTTCTAACATTAATATTTTTTATAGCTATGCCATTAGAATCTAAGATTAAAAGATCTATTTCTATTAAATTTGACATGTTATACCTTATTCTTTGTCTGCTTCACTAATGTGAGATTCATCATCAAAACCGTATTGTTCATTATTATTTTCTAAGTCTTGACTAAAAAATAAATATGGTACCTCACTTATAAATAGCATTGCGCTGATGTCTTCAGATTTTTGTGTATAAAACCTCCCTTAGTTTGAAAGTTGCTTATCTTGATTATTCTGATTTAAGATAAATTTTTGAACTAAACTATGATCTTTTTTAGAAACTATAAACAACTCTTTGCCTAGAGATAAATTGGTATCTTCACTACCTACTTGATTTGGTAAGTTAGATGTATATTTAAATTTTAGACTATAGTCTGTTGGAGCATCAGGTAATTTATATATTTCGGATACAACTTGTTGGCCTCCTTCAAATTTATGTTGCCCTGCTTGGTATACAATCTTTCCCTCAGTAGAAATTGTAATTCCTTGATCATTTATTAAAATTCTAGAATCACCAGCCATTATTATTACTCCTAGAATTATTCTTTAGATAAAACCATCATAATTGATCAAAAAAATTCAATACTTCTAATTAAATAAGAATAATTCCTATTATAGCTTCACCTTATTTATGTAATGGTATAACATTACATTTTTGTTTTAATGATTTATTCTTATGACTCGTACATTTGATCGTTTACAAGCAATAGATGCATTAAGAGGCCTCGTGATTCTGATTATGATGCTAGATCATGTTAGAGAGACATTCTACTTACATCATCAAGTTACAGATCCAATGGTTATAGCTGACACAGAAGGATTCTTATTTTTCAGTAGGACATTAGCTCATTTATGCGCACCTGTTTTTGTCATACTTACTGGGTTATCAGCCTATTTATATCAAGCAAAATACAATAGCTTAACAAAGACACGAGAGTTTTTACTTAAACGTGGTTTCTTCCTCATTTTTCTAGAATTAGTCGTTATTAATTTTGCTTGGACAGGTCAATTTCCACCAGATGTCATTTACTTACAAGTCATTTGGGCTATTGGTCTAAGTATGGTGGCTTTATCATTATTGATTGGTTTTTCCAAAAAATGGCTTTGGATAATCAGTCTATTCATTATCTTTGGTCACAACTTGTTAGAAAAAATTTCATTTGTAGATATGCCACTTCTTCAGAATTTTTGGTTTATTTTCTATGAACGAGGGTGGATAGAGCTAGGCGGAATTCGCCTAAGAACATCTTATCCAGTCTTGCCTTGGATTGGTATTATTACTTTAGGTTACTGTATAGGTAGCCGCTTATTTGATTCTAAACAAGAGAGTCATAATCGTAATATTGCATTACTTGGCATTGGTGTCATAAGCATTAGTTTATTTTTTATTTTACGATTTATTAATCTTTACGGTGATCAAGCATGGTCAACGATGCCTAGCTTACTCGAAACAATTATGAGTTTTTTTAACTTAACAAAATATCCACCATCATTGTTATTTACGCTTTTTAATGTAGGTGTTGGCTTTATTCTCTTAGCACTGTTAGATAAAGTTCAAAATAAAAACTGGGTAAAACCTTTGATAGTTTTTGGCTCAGTACCAATGTTTTTCTACATCGTTCATTTATTTGTACTTAAAGCACTCTATGCCATTTCAGTCGCGATATGGGGAACAACTCATGGGCAATATTTCGGAGTCAATCATGTAATAACATTATGGTTAATCACTATTATTTTAAGTGTATTACTATATCCATTAATACTAAAATTTTCTGAATTTAAACATAAAAATAAGCAAATTCCTTTTCTTAAATATTTATAGTTAAATCGAAATTTAGTACGCTAATGCTTATGTATGGTAACTTGAGCATAGAATATTGTGCGCTTAGGCTCACAATATTTTAAGAATTTTGCCAATATGTGGTTAAAAAAAAGCTTTCTATACTATGAAACATCAGGAACATGATGTTCTGACAAAGATAATAAGATAAAGTACACGGAGTGTCAGGTATTAGTACGGAAAAGCCCAACAGGATGTTGGGCTTTTTTTATTTCCAAAAATTTCTACATATAAATAATTTGACTACACACCTCGTGATAAAAGTTCATAATTTTTGAATTTTATGCCCTCAATCCTTAACCTTTCATTGATCTGTTTCAGTGGATTTTAGTAATACACAATTTCATTCTAATAAAAAACTTTAGCTACTTTTTCGACATTACTAAAACCACCTGCATTTTGTGGTACCACGCCAATCAATTGTGGTGGTATGCGATGCCCTGCAAGTTGATCATCACGACTGGCAATTTTTATATTGTAAAATTCATCTTTAGCTGCAACTTCTGCCAGTGGAATAACTTTAACACCATCTTTCATCCCACCAGCTGTGTAAATTAATAGATTCTTAAAGTTCTCTGTCCCTTTTGAATTTTCAAGAGAGTCTTCTAAATTCTGAACATCTTCCTGAGTTTGTAGTGCATCAGTCATATGTAAAATAAAACCTGCATGTGCCCCATTTTTATAATCACTACGACGGAACAGCATTGTAACTTCGTTTAGTAAAATGGTATTAATACTTAGATAATTAGGTACACCATAAACTTCTTAACAAACTTGAAAAGTCGTGAACCGAGCACTCAACTAAATCGCCATAATAACGATCAAGCCATTTAATATGGTTTTTAATATAAGTTTTGGATTTGGTATATTGCCCGACTTTTTCGTAATATAAATTAAAAAGTTCACGCAGACTACATTTGGGCTTATCTAAGTCTTTTAATTCTTTTTCATATTTAAGTTGCAGTTCCATGAGGCGTTTATAAGCCCATTGAGTGCATTCTTTTATCGTGTCACGAGTTGCAGATGAGCGTTTCCCATTAATCATAATCTCAATGTAATAAGCTTCACCGCGTTTTCTAGGTTTTGGTATTTTCATGACGTAAATTAGTTTCGATAATTACTCAATTTCGCATGTTTCCGAAACTACCGAAACTATAGCACATATTATTATAGGCATAAAAAAGGGCTCTAAGCCATTGTTTTTGCTTAGAACCCTTGCTATTTCTAGCTTTGAATTTTGGTAGGTATAAGCAGACTCGAACTGCTGACCTCTACGATGTCAACGTAGCGCTCTAACCAACTGAGCTATACACCTGAAGTGCTGAGAATAGTATTCATTTTCATAGCACATGACAAGCCTTTTTATTATTTTTTAATTCAGATGCACATTGTTTAAGCAAAACATCCAACTGTTTTAAAAGCATTTTATCTTCCTGCTTCATATATACAATTTTTTGATAAATCTGATTTGCCTCTAAGAATGATGTTTGAATATCAGCATACTCAGATAAGCGAAACATCCATTGCTCAAATGTTTCAGATGTTTGTTTATAAAATGGCTCATCTAAATGCTTCGAAAAACGATACAGAATTCGATCTACTGCTGAAATGGCTAAATATTGTCGAATTTGAACAACTATAAAATAGAGTCCTCCTAGCCCCAACAAACCAAGCATTAACACTAAAGCAAATGAATAACTTGATATTAAACCTAGTTTTGCCATCCAACTAGTCTGCTTTTCAGCGTCATAACCAACTACTTTACTTTGCCACTGATAACTAGCGTAATCACTCCATACACGTAGCGTTTTTAAAGCATTAAATTGCTGATATTTCCATATACTCGTTGAATTGTCACCAAATACAGATTGATCATTTTGCATAAAATCTTGCATACCCTGATCAATTCGGTTCGGTGCAATGATAAAAGTCGGATCTATTCTTTGCCATTTTCCATCCAACTGAACTTCCGTCCATGCATGTGCATCCATTTGTCGAATTTCCCAACTCTGACCATCAGGGGCAAATTGCCCCCCTTGATAACCCACTACTACACGTGCAGGAATACCAACATAGCGCATCAACATGGTAAAACTCGAAGCATAATGCTCACAAAAACCCTGACGACTTTGAAATAAAAACCCATCCACTCTGTTCTGCGCCAATGTTCCAGGCGTGAGCGTATAAGAGAAATGATTCTGTTTATACCAAGCCAAAACATGCTGAACATACTGCTTTGGTTGATGTTGTGCCGTATTCCAAAGATGCATAGCAAGCTGCTGTGACTTTGGATCATAGTGTTGTTGAAAGCGTGTACTTCTTTGATTTAAAAATGTATTTGAGGATACATCACTCTCGACAGGAAGTTGCTTGCCAACCCACTGTAGTTGAATCGGTTGTGTACGTTGCACAGCACGTGTTGGAATAATTGCACCATCTAGATTGACCTGAAAACCACGTTGACTGGGAATAGACGCCTCAAGCCCCATCACCCAATGCGTTTGGTTATCTGCCGCAAGATATTGATAATTAAAAGTCTGTTTAATGGTAGATGTCGTTTCAGGCGTAATATTGAATACACTTTGATTACTTGGATGACTTGTCCAAGTCTGACCATCATATTGATCAAGCACCATTGCCCGCCAATATAAATCTTGTCGGGGCGGTAATTTCTTTAAATCACCCATCACTCGAAACGCAAGCGCAGAAGATTGCGAAAGCTCCGCAATATCGCCCGGTGACATACGATCACTGATTCCTGTTACACCTTGCTGACTACTCACAGGAATTTGCCATAATGGCGGCAAGCGTGGAAAAAACATGAAAAGTAGAACAAAAAAAGGAACCGCAAGTCCTATCACTTTTAGTACATGCACTGTATCTGTTTTTAAGGAGGCCTGCGTTTGACCGCTCTGAACATAATGCCCCGTTTGCAGTTGATATAAACCAACCAAACTTCCTAATAAACTACACAGTACCATCATCGCCATCAACACCGATTGGCTGTGCAAGAAAAGACTAGCACTAACAAATAATGCAAAATTAAACAACACGATATAGTCCCGTGATTGTTTTGTTTCGAGCGCTTTGCCATATAAAAATGTTGCGAGTGCTGCTGTGCCTGCTTCAACACCAACAAAAGTACCATAATTCAGCCAAATCACCATTAAAGCGAATAGCGTCAAAATGACTTTAATCCCCTGCTGGATTCTATTTTTAGTTTGATTTGATAATCTTTTTTGAATGTGAAATGGCTGAATTGAATTTTTATAGTTCCATAGCAAATTGATCCACATACATGCAAAAATCACACTCAATGCTATGGAGAAATACGCTAATTCAGCAATCCAAATAATCGCAAGTGTTAACAATACACTTAGACGTGTAAGTCTTGTAATTGTTGTACTTGCAGGCTTTTGCTGCACATAATTTTGTTGTTTCTGATCTTGTTGACTAGGCTGTACTGAGCGCCATTTAAAAATATTCATATCACGCCTTTGCCAACATTAATTGTGCATTGAAAAATTGTATTTCCCCATGCCCAACAACTAACTGTTGTGTTGGTAATTTCATGCTATACAACATATTTTCAGCTTCACAACGATCCACCATACCCATCATTAAACTTAAACGCTCTTCGTGTGATGTCGATGGCATCTGTGCATAATCAATTTCTACTATTTTTGCATCAAATTGATCTTCAAATTGTTTAATATATAAGCCCTGCCCTCGTGCAGCCTGCTTCCAAGACACCGCTTGTAAAGAATCACCTTCTCTGAATGCTCTTAATTCCCGAAATTCATCAAGATCAGGTTCACCACTACTCGAAGCTTGTGAATTTTCCTTCTGAGAATCCATAGCTTTTGGTGCAATCCAAATCTCTCCTTGAAAATAACAATACGTCCACGCACGAACTAACCCCAAAGGATAAGTCGAAAATATTTGGATTTCAGGAACAACAAACCACCCTCGTTCAGTTGGCTGAAAAATTAGTTCTACTTGTTGATTAAGTTGTTGTAATAAAACAGGCTCCACCTGATGTGCATAGCGAATTTGTAAATATTTAGGGCTCAACGTTGCCTGCTTAAAAGATAGTCGTAGCGTTAAAGCGTCACCTGATCGTCCAATTTTAGGTGCAATCACCTCAATACTTAAAGCATGCAGTTGTTTAAATGTCACGTAAAAACTGATACATAAAATTGCACTCATCAAAAAGCAAAAACCTAAAATCAAGTTATTTGCATAGTTAATTCCTGCAATGAATGTAATGAGAATCAAGACTAAATAAAGGAAACCTTGTTTATAAATAAATACTAAAACATCATTTTGGCGTAAAGTTTTTACGCCATGGTATTGAAAACGCTGACTGAGCCATTGTCGAAACTTCATCCGCATTGACATGACACTATCCTTTCGCTTCAACCTGCTGCATCAATAAACGTGTTTCCGCTTCGCCTAGTCCAATCCGATGGGATGCCACCGCAACAAAAACAGCTTGGACATCATCAAGAGTCACAAAACTACGTTTACTAATCAGAGCATGTGCTTGAGCTGCCAATTTCAGTGCTAGCACACCACGCGTAGACAAACCATGTCGTCCTTTCCGTGTTTCTTCTGTTAAATCAAGTAAATACTCAAGTACAGCATCACTTAAATAAATCTGACGCACCCATTGTTGTAATTGTAAAATATCTTCACTCTTAAACACTGCTTGCAACGTATTGATCATTTTTTGACGAGCATCTTGTTGTAAGAGTTGTTTTTCTGCCGAGCGAGATGGATAACCTAAAGACAAGCGCATCAAAAAGCGATCAAGTTGCGATTCAGGCAAGGCATATGTACCACTTTGAAACAGTGGATTTTGTGTCGCAATCACCCAAAATGGTTTGGGTAATTCATAACGTGTACCATCGACGGTGACATTGCCTTCTTCCATCGCTTCAAGCAAAGCACTTTGGGTTTTTGGACTACTGCGGTTGATTTCATCAGCCAATAAAATTTGAGTAAAAATAGGACCTTGTTTAAAATCAAATTGATGTTCTTTTTGATTAAACATATTGATTCCAATCACATCACTTGCAAGCATGTCATTGGTAAATTGAATCCGCTGAAACTGCAAGCCTGCGAGGTGTGACAAACTGCTTGCCAACGTGGTTTTCCCTAAACCAGGTAAATCTTCAAAAAGTAAATGTCCACCTGCGAGCAAGCTACATAAAGCAAGTTGCGTCTGCTCAGGCTTATCTAAAATGATTTGATTGATCTGGCTTAAGAAGGCATCAATTTGAGGATAAAATGGTGTCAGTCCATCATCAGCAAGTAATGTGACTTCTTCATTTTGTTGTTGTTTTTTCAATCCCCAAATCATAATCTATTTTTCCTAATCTAATTGATGATGCTCGGTTCAACATACACGGTTTTAACAAATACTCAAAGATTAATCATTCGTCTAATTTTATGCCTAACTAATGCATCAAATTCAGAATATAAAAAAACGGCACCGAAGAGCCGTTTTTACTTTTTAATATCTTATCTACACATCAACACGGACACTTCTTCAAAGTTCCACCTGCTGTTGGATAACGAGCATCGACACAATAACGATGAAAGGTTTTTTCGTCCATTGGCTCTAAGTCAGGATGATTTTTTTGCATATGTTCCACATAAGTTTGATAATCAGGAACCCCAACCATCAATCTGAAACTTTGCTGTAAACGTGTCCATAAAGTCGCAATTCGTGACCAATTTTTTGGAGAAAAGATTAAATCCTTCTGCGCCATCACGGTCATTTTAATGATTTTATAAATCACTGTTTTACCATTTTTTGCAAATTTTAGATTCATACCACTCACCTTCTCATCTTAATGTTTCGCTGACGTCACGATGGTTTCTGAAGGATCAACATATATCGCTTCGCTTTCATTTACGCTTGGTTCAGGATTTGCCAATGCACGGCGAATCACTCCAATTGCAGCAATAATCATAATAATCGCAACGATCATAAAAAATGCACACAGCGCAGCGTTGATCTGATTTGAGAATACAATCGTTTGCATTTCTTCAAGCGTTTTGGCAGGTTTTAAAATTTCACCCTTCGCAATTGCAGCCTTGAACTTATCTGCTTGTGCCAAGAAACCAATTTTAGGATTGGAATGGAAAATCTTTTGCCAACCTGCTGTCATACAGGTAATGATTAAGAATACTGTTGGGACAATGGTAACCCAAACATATTTTTCTTTCTTCATCTTAAACAAAATTACTGTACCGAGTGTCAATGCCATTGCTGCCAACATTTGGTTACCAATACCAAATAACGGCCATAAGCTGTTAATACCACCGAGTGGATCGACCACACCTTGATAAACGAAGAAGCCCCAACCTGCAACTGCGACACCTGTACCAATTAAATTCCCCACAAAGTTATGTGAGTTTTTTAGAGCAGGAACTACTATACCCACTGTGTCTTGAACCATAAAACGACAAGCACGTGTGCCAGCATCAACAGCAGTTAAAATAAACAGTGCTTCAAACAGAATAGCAAAGTGATACCAAAATGCCATCATTGAACGGTTGTTGAAAATCTCGGTAATGATATGTGCCATACCAATTGCAAATGTAGGTGCACCACCTGTACGAGATAAAATGGTATTTTCACCCACTTCCTTTGCTAACAAACTCAGTGCTTCAGGTGTAACGACAAAACCTAAAGTACGTACCGCTTCAGCAGCTGACTCAACGGTTGTACCTAAAACTGCCGCAGGTGAGTTAATCGCGAAATAAATACCCGGCTCAAGAACTGTTGCGCAAATCATTGCCATAATTGCAACGAATGATTCCATCAACATACCACCATAACCAATCACACGAATATTAACTTCGTTATCGATCAGTTTTGGTGTTGTACCTGATGAAACAAGTGCGTGGAATCCTGAAATTGCACCACAAGCAATCGTAATAAATAGGAATGGAAACATAGAACCTGCAAACACAGGACCCGTACCATCAATAAAATGTGTTGTAGCAGGCATTTTCAACATCGGCATTGCTACCAAAATGCCAATTGCTAGACCAACAATCACACCAATTTTTAAGAATGTTGATAAATAATCACGCGGTGCAAGCAATAACCATACAGGTAAAACTGAAGCAACAAAGCCATAAATGATCAGTGCCCAAGTCAGTTGCGTACCTGTTAGAGTAAAGAATGGTCCCCAATAGGCATGTTGAGCAACATCACCACCATATATAATGGCAGCCATCATCAAGACAAAACCAATAATGGAAACTTCAGCAATTTTACCGGGACGGATATAACGCATATATACGCCCATGAACAGTGCAATTGGAATAGTCGCCGCAATTGTGAACACACCCCATGGACTATTGGTCAATGCTTTTACGACCACTAACGCAAGTACGGCAAGGATAATAATCATTACCCCTAATGCACCGAGCATTACGATCACACCTGCAAATGAACCCAATTCTTGTTTTGCCATTTCACCGAGCGAACGTCCATCACGGCGAGTCGAAATAAACAGAACCAAGAAATCTTGAACAGCACCTGCTAATACCACACCGACGAGAAGCCAAATCGTACCGGGCAAATAACCCATTTGTGCAGCTAGAATAGGACCCACCAATGGACCCGCTCCTGCAATGGCTGCAAAATGATGTCCAAAAAGAACATGCTTATTGGTGGGCACATAATCCAAACCGTCAGCAAGTCGATGCGCAGGCGTTAAACGTCGTGCATCAAGTTCAAAAACTTTTGTCGCAATAAATAAGCTGTAAAAACGGTAGGCTATGCTATACACACACACAGCAGCAAGCACGAGCCAAACAGCATTGACATGCTCACCACGACTGACAGCTAGTATCCCAAAAGATACGGCTCCGATAATAGCAACAATCACCCAAATCAATTTTGATAAGGGTGATGATTTTTTTTCTGTATTTTCCATGCAGACCTCACATCCTGATTACAAAAGCAGTTCCATTGTTTTTATAAAGCGCAATGCATTTTCGTGTGACACTTTTCTGTTGACTCTACTCCTCATCTTTTTATTTTCATCTACGACTTTGGCATAACATTATTTTAAACTTATATGACGAATATGACATAAATTTAGCATTAGTCATACTCATCATTTTTTGATTCTTATACTTTTCTATCATTCAATAAAAAAGGGATGATTTTCATCATCCCTTCAATCATAGATCATTTATACGTAATTATGCACGTTCTAAATAATCACCTGTACGTGTATCCACACGCACACTTTCTTCTTGCTGTACAAACAATGGAACACGTACAACTGCACCTGTTTCAAGTTTAGCTGGCTTACCGCCACCGCCTGAAGTATCCCCGCGTACGCCTGGATCAGTTTCAACAATCTTCAATACCACGAAGTTTGGCGGGCTCACTGACAATGGAACACCATTGAACAGCATAATTGTACATTTTTCATTTGAATCGTCTTTTAACCATTTTGCAGCATCGCCCATTGCAACTTTGTCTGCAGTGATTTGTTCAAATGTTACAGGATCCATAAAGTTCCACAATTCACCATCGTTATAAAGATATTCCATCTCTACATCTACGATGTCTGCGCTTTCTAGTGTTTCATTTGATTTAAACGTTTTTTCTAAAACTTTACCTGACTTTAGGTTACGTAATTTTACACGGTTAAAGGCTTGACCTTTCCCTGGCTTAACGTATTCATTTTCCATGATTGAACATGGGTTACCATCAAGCATTACTTTAAGACCTTGCTTAAAGTCATTCGTAGAATAATTGGCCATTCAGGCACACTCCAAACTTACTATATTAATCAACACATGCAAAATAGGTATTGGCAAAGTATTCAGACAACGAACATTTGCAATGTCACCTAAACATGCATTTTACATATTTTGGATGTATTCTAAATGAGCAACCTATGTCAGGGCAACGAAAAAATATTCCTGTCCAAGCAGTTTGGGGGTAAAATCTTCAATTCCCTTTCATTTCAATTGGTGTTGCACATCTATAGTGCAAAGTTGAAACAACTCCAAACCGATTAATTAATTATTTTATTCAAACGTGGCATGACAAACTTTATATACCAAGAGCAAAATTGGCAATCGCAAATGAGCGATTTAATCACCTCTCCGACTGAACTGCTCGAACTCTTAAATCTTTCTGAACAAGATTTACTTTCGGGAGCATTGCTCGCTTCTGAACAATTCAAATTACGTGTCCCTCGTGCTTTTGTCAGTAAAATGCAAATTGGTAATCCTCTCGATCCCTTATTATTGCAAGTTTTACCACACCATCTCGAATTAGAAGAACATATCGAATTTATCACAGACCCTCTAGGTGAGGAACAAGCTAATCAACTTCCTGGCGTACTACACAAATATCAATCTCGCTTTTTACTCACCTTAACAGGTGCCTGTGCCATTCATTGCCGATACTGTTTCCGTCGTCACTTTCCTTATCAAGAAAATCTTCCTAAAAATGATGATTGGCTTAATATTCGTGATTACCTTCTAAGCAAACCACATATTAATGAAGTGATATTGAGTGGTGGTGATCCACTGACATTATCCAACCGAAAGCTCGCTTTATGGCTTGAACGCCTAGAATCTCTCAATCAAATTCAAATTTTGCGTATTCATTCACGAGTTCCTGTGACTATCTCAGAACGTCTCGATGAAGCGCTTGTTTCCTTATTGAAAAACAGTAGGCTACGGATTATTCTAGTGGTACACTCAAATCATCCTGCTGAATTGGATGATTTGACTTGTCGCAGATTAGCTAATCTTGTTCAACAGGATATTTTGGTTTTAAATCAATCTGTTTTGCTCAAAGGCGTCAATGACTCTGCCGAGATCTTAGCTGAATTGAGCCATAGATTATTTCAAGCGAGAGTCATGCCGTACTATTTACATGTTTTAGACAAAGTAAAAGGTGCTCACCATTTTGATTTGGAAGCAAATAAAATTGATCAAATTTACACTGAGGTTTTAGCGACTTTACCAGGCTATTTGGTTCCTAAGCTTGTCCGAGAAATTGCGGGAGAACAAAATAAAACCCCGTTGTATGGAGTAACAATCTTTTAAATTTAAGAGTTAAAACATAATGATAAATAAAGAAACTTCTGAAATTTTCCAATCTAATACGGTTCTCAGTCGTGATCAGTTGAGCTTTGCTGAGCCAACTGTACAAGCACTGAGTCAATGGGTTTCAAAACTCTCAATTATGCAGTTGGGCGATACCTCAGAAGCCATTATGACTGCGGTTCATGAAATATCTACATTACGCTGTGATGAAACCCTGCGCTTTGATCTCATTCAGGTCTTACACCCATTTATTGAAAATGTTTTGCTTAGCTTAGAAAAACATTTTAATAATCAAGGACTTTTTCACTCAGATCGCAATGAACATATTATTGAATTGACCATTCGCTTGCGCATTTACTTCACCAATATCTATGTTGATATTGTACATCGTAGCCATCATCAGCTCTTAAACCAAAAATTTTCGCTGTTCAAGTTTAATGAGCGAAAAAATCTAAAAACAGCACGTACGCTTGCCACCTATTATGCTCTTGAGCAAATTTGTTTACTGCTCGTTCAGCAACAAATGTTATATAGCTCTGCATTATCAAATCAATGGTATACAACACACAACCTGTATGAAATGGCGATTAAAAATGAAGAATACCTAATTAATATTAATCAATTACAAGGTACGCATCATGTTGTTCAAAATATACAACAAGCCTATGCGCAAGTCTTATTACTCGATATTTTTAATACCCATCAAATTCGTCCAAGTGAAATTCAAGCGTTATATGAATGTAGTTTTGATTGGTCAAAAATGATCCAAGTACTCCCAAGAGAATCATCTATCTCTCGTTATATTGTCGATACCACTAAAGACCATCCACCAGTATATAACCGCAGACAACACGAAAGTTTTCAACCTAATTTATATATTTCGACACAAAGCCTACTCGAACATATCAACATCACTATTCAAAGAGACAATGAATATTTGTCCAAAAATGAGCAGATGTATTTATCGACTGCACTCAAATTTCATGTACAAAATGTTTTAGGCAGTACGCCTGAGCGTCAACATGAACGTTATGAGTATTCTGCTCAGTTACGTGTATGTTTTGGTTTACAAACGGCGCATTTTTATTTATCTAAAGCGAAAAATTTTGCTGAAACATTACAACTTAAAAATAATTACGCATTTCAATCAGAGTCCAATGTGCAATCAAGCATTGCCAATAATAATGATTCTAGTGCACCTAAATTGATTAAAACCCTAGACCGTGAAGCCAAGCAGATCCATCAAATTCCTGTCTTAGACATCAGTATTCATGGCTATCGTATTCGTTGGGCAAATGAAGCACCAAAAAGCTTACGTACAGGTGAGTTTTTATTAGTCAATGAAAATTCACAAAATAAATGGAAGGGCGCAACTGTCCGTTGGATCAAACAATCCATCAATAAAACATATGAAGTTGGTATTGAAATATTGGCACAGGATATTTTCCCATGTGCTGTCAAAGTCTCTACTGACCACTCAAATGTCAATTATCACCCTGCATTGTTGATTCAGACACAAGAACTCGATCAGGTAGTCAATTCTATACTTCTACCCAATCTTCCCTTCTTTAAAGAACAGCAAGCCATTCATCTTCGTTTAAATGATCAGGAAATTAAACTTTATCTAATCAAAACTTTACTGATTACTCAAAGTGTTGTTCAATTTGATTTTGAACTTTTGAATGATGAACAAAAAATCCTAATTGATGAATATATTCACCAGCAATCCAATGACCTAAATAATCAAGATGTATGGGAAGCCTTGAAATGAGAAATTTATTATTATCTAAGAAACTCAAACTGTCTGAAACTAGACTGTTAATCATTGATGATAACCAAATCAGATATAATGAAATTCTTAATATATTTCAAAATAAAAATCATCCCGTCCATGCCATTTTGCTTGATGACCTCAGTAGCTTTGAAAAACAATTGCATACCCGTTGGGATTTGGTCATTTTTGGTCAGGCTTATGATTTAAAACTTGAACAAGCGATTACCCTCATTCATGCATCGTCACAAATTGATATTCCAGTACTATTACTCAAACCACAAGACTATAAGCCTGAGCATTATCAAACCCTAATTCATAAAGGTGTTTACGACATTGTCAATATTGCTCACCCTGAACGCGTTTATATCAGTACTATACGTGCACTATCATATAGCCGAACATTACAAGCACAAAAAAACTTACTTTGCGATTTAGATACAGCAAAGACGCAAGCACAAGCATTGGTTCAAGAGCAAAAGAAAGCTGTAGCTACTCTTGAAGAAGGTATGCATTCACAAGCCAATGAGGAATATTTAAAATTATTTGGTATCGGCTCCGAAGATGACATTCTCGGCTTACCGATTCTTGATGTATTAAAACCCAAAAATCTCAATGATTTCAAAACTCGATTCAAAAAATTTACGCAAGGGCAAACAGAACTTAGTCGTTTTGAAATTACTACACAAAATGAACAAGCACTGTCTGAAAATCCACTCAAAATAGAGTTTTTACCAGGTGAAGATGGTACGGTACAACTTGCAATAGAAACTGCAAATACTGCACCAATCGCTCAACCAAGTGTAGCATCAGCGCCAACAAATAATGCAGACGATACCTTCCATTTGATTCAACGTCATTTGATTCAACAACCTGCTACAGCCAATGCACTAATTATTTTTAGTTTTTCTAAATGTGATGACGAAATATTACATTTAAATTGGGCTGATACCAAAGCATATTTGTCTCAACTCAAAGCATTTATTAAAGAGCAAACTGGACAACGTGTTTTTAAAATTAATACCGTTCTTCACGCAATTATCATGCAAGCAGAATCTGCCACAGCACTTGAGTCTAAAGTTTCCGCACTCAACTCTTTAGAAAAACAGCAATTACTCAATATTAATAATCGTACATTCCCCTTACAACTCAAACTTGGTTTTAGCCCTATTCAACTAGAAACATTTAGCGAAGCAAATTTTGAAGGCTTATTGGCGAAGGCTTATGATACGTCTTTACCAAAACGTGAATCTGCATCAGACTTACAACTGGAAGCGACACTACAAGAAACCACAATTGAGCTGATTTCAAACGAAGAACTATCAGTACCTAATGTACAACCGCTCAATACACCAATCATTCAACCTACGCTCAATATTGAACCTGTACAACGTGAGTCACCAATCTTAAAAGAAATTCAACAGAAGTTAGAAAAAGGTGAAATTCATCTGAAGTATCAGCAACTGTATGATAAACAAGATACAAACTTATATACTTATGAAGTCACTAGTGGTTTCATTTATGAAAACAATTGGAAAAAAACCTGTAGTTTAGTCGAATTAGATGATGATGTTGAATTATCAATTAAACTTGATCGTTGGATTATGGTCGAAGCATGTAAACAATTACATAATTTTATTACGCAATATCCTGATGCTAAACTCATCATCAACTTGAATCGACATATTTTATTTCAAGATAAGCAATTTCCTGAATTAGTAGCAAAACTCATCACCATTGTGGGTAGTAAATTATCACATCCTCTCATTCTACAGTTTGATGAAGAAGATATTGCCAAAAGTCCGATTGAAGCACAAAAGCAATTTAATATATTACGTGAACATGGTGCAGAAATTGCTATACGTAACTTCGGCTCAACAATTTCAACTGAAGCTATTGTAAAACAAACAGATTTAGCACTACTGTCATTAGATGAAAAATATACGGACATGTTGGCTGATGAAAAATCATTAGCAGAACTACAAAATATGATTCAACATTACACAATGATAAAACCATTGGTATTTTTACTCAAAAATCTGAATGATATGAATGCTTTTGCTAATGCTTGGAATGTCGATGTACGCTTTATTCAAGGTGATTATTTCCAAAAGAGAATGGATCATTTAACCGATGTACAAGATCAGTAATTAAAGTATTTTCCACATTAAAAAACCAAGTTTCGACTTGGTTTTTTACACATGATAATCGTAAATTGTTTCTGCACTTATTTTAGGCATAAAAAAACGGGCAGATGCCCGTTTTTTTGCTTTCGCAGATTAGTCGCGTTTGATAGAACGTGACATACCAGCAAAACGTTGTTTGAACTTGTCGATACGACCGCCAGTGTCAACATTCTTCTGTTTACCAGTATAGAATGGGTGACAAGCTGAACATACGTCAAGATAAAGCGTTTCTTTACCAAGAGCAGAACGAGTTTCGATTACGTTACCACATGAACAAGTCGCAACTAAAGTTTCGTATTTTGGGTGAATATCGGCGCGCATGGACGATTCTCCTAAGTTAAGAAAGGTTTCGCTGTCATCGCAATTGATCACTCTCAAAATGAGGAAATAAGCAGTTTATTTTAAAATAAATTTTTTCAATAAACCCGCAGATCAACACCACAACAGACCATTTCTTTTGAGCCCACCGAGACTATAAGTGTCAGAGCTAAGCACAACAAGTGGGCAATATTATACTGCAAAATAATACAATAAGCGAATTATTCGGCTTTCAATTCTTCCACAACGTCAACCGACTTTTGATTCGCCCAATAATTGGCGATGATCCCGCAGACCATCAGTTGAATTTGGTGAAAAATCATAATCGGCAAAACAATCATGCCAAGAGGTTGCCCTGCAAATAAAATCTGCGCCATCGGTACGCCACTCGCTAAAGTCTTTTTAGAACCGCAAAAAAATACCGCTTTTTGATCAGGTACACTAAAGCCTAACCAACGTGGAATATACCAAGCCAAAAGCATAACAATAGTTAAGAACACTGAACAAACGACTGTAAGAATAAACAAAGTCATCCCACTCACTTGATTCCACAAGCCTGCTACGACAGCACCACTAAATGCTCCATAAACCACCATCAAAATGGTGCCTTGATCAAAGGCTTTCACAATGCTGGGAACTTTTTGCATATATGGAAAAACATAAGGACGTAACACCTGCCCTGCAACAAAAGGCAAAAGCAAGAGTAATGCAATTTGTACGATCGATGAGGTCGCATCATAGTTATGCTGCGTTTGTCCAAAAATAAATAGACTCACCATAATGGGAGTAATAAACATACCGACCAAATTAGAAAATGATGCACTGATCACCGCCGCAGCAACATTACCTTTTGCAACTGAAGTAAAGGCAATGGAGGATTGTACTGTTGATGGCAAGAAGCACATAAACAGAAAGCCCCAATACAACTGTTGTCCAAGTAAAGGTAGCAAAAATGGTTTTGCAAGTAGACCTAAGATTGGAAAAATTAAAAAAGTAAAAGCAAAGACAACGCCATGTAAACGCCAATGCATAATGCCTTGCACAATCGCTTCACGTGAAAGTTTAGCACCATGCAAAAAGAATAAAATCGCAATCGCAATGGTGGTGATCTGACCAAATATGCTTGCACTTTGCCCTTGCACAGGAAAAAATGAAGCTAAAGCAACCATGACGATAAGTAGTATCGTAAAACGATCCAATGCTAATATTTTTAATATATTCATATTCAACATCCTGTCAGTGATAAAAAATCTATGCTGAACTTTTCAAATACATATAAAAAAGCTCAGTAAAATGATTTTTACCTAAAGATAAATAACCATCTTACCGAGCTTACTTGATTAAGTCATATTATGAGGAAAATGTTCATTATTTATTTTAAACATTCCACGTTTAACTTAATTGTTTCTCGCATCTTGATCTTGCTGAATCAACTCGATTTTATAACCATCTGGGTCTTCAACAAATGCAATAACCGTCACACCACCTTTCATTGGTCCTGCTTCACGAACAACATTACCACCACGTGCTTTTATGTCTTCACACGCTTTGTAAGCATCATCAACAGCTATCGCGATATGACCATAGGCATTACCCAACTCATAACTACTTGTGTCCCAATTATGCGTTAACTCAAGTACCGTATTATTTTCTTCATCACCATAGCCAACAAAAGCAAGGGTAAAACGTCCTTCTTCATAGTCACGTTTACGTAATAAAGTCATACCGAGAACTTCAGTATAGAACGCCAAAGACTGTTCTAAATTGCCTACACGTAGCATGGTATGTAACATGCGCATTATGATTCACCTTTTTCATTTTGAATGGTTTTTTGATGTTCACCTAATAGTTTTCCAACCCAGACCACAAGAATTAAAATTGGAATACCAATTAAAGTCGTCATCAAAAAGAATTTTGGATATCCAATATTGCTGACAATTGTACCTGAATATCCACCTAAAATTTTAGGAGTTAAAGTCATGAGTGAACTAAAAATGGCGTACTGAACTGCAGTAAATGACACGCTTGTCAAGCTTGAAAGGAAAGCAATAAATGCGGCTCCCGCCAAACCTGAAGCCAAATTATCGACAATAATTGCAAAGTATAGCCAAGCGGAACTATATTTCTCAATAACCTTACCTTTCAGTTCAACCATATCAACTGATGCTGTATTTGAGTTTATATTAACCACCGCAATAGGTTCAATATTAACATTTAACTGTGGTTCAACATCACTTATCAGATAACCATGTGTAACAGCAACCAAGGGCTCTGACTGAACAAAATTCAAACGTGCTTCAATACTTTTACTTTCTGATTTTTGCAAAGCATCCGCATCAACAATCGCAGTAAACATCCCTGTTTTATCAAGTTTGGTATTAAATGTTTGACCATCAAGGCTGACAAGTACAGGTTGATCTACATTTAAATCGGTATCTTTCACACCTAGAATTTGCCCTTTGACTACCACACTTTGCTTCAGCTCTTGTGTAGTTAATTTGCTATCACCTGTTATAGGTAAAAGTTGAATCTGTGCATGACCGTTTTCAACCAAATAGGGTGCTTGAACTTCAATCTGCTCTGACTGATCGGCAAATTGTGCTTTGACTGAAATGTGCTGATTTTCTGAAAGAAGCTGAGCAGGTACAGCAACTTTCCACGCACCTACTTCATCAGGCTGTGCTGTAAACTGTTGTGAACCGACTTGAATATCGACAGGTGCTAAAGGCTGTCCCGATTTGACCAAACCAATAAAAATCAGATTGGTTGAGCTTGCCAACACTGCGCCAATAAACATCAATTTCATAATGTTCATGCGTTGTGCAAGTAAGCCTCCTAAAAATCCACCAACAAGACTGAAAATTACACCGTAAATTTTAACGGCTTCAGCAATTTGTTCTTTGGTAAAATTTAAATCTTGATAAAACACATTGGAAATTACCCCAGCAATAATGTCTGAAATACGATAGAAACCTATCAATAGTAATAAAACTAGAGCAAGTTTCACTCCATAGCGTTTAAAGAAATCTGCAATTGGGCTGACCCAAGTGTCATAGGCCATCTGCTTATTTACGGCACCTGCCTGCACCAATCCATAGCCTGCAAAAAATGCTATTGCACCTGAGCCAATAAAACGCACAGCCTCTAAAGCAAAGAGTAAAAAGCTATCTTTGATTTCAAATTGTTTTGCCAAAGCTTCCGTTAAACTACCTGAAAAAATATAACTTGTAACAAAACTCACCACTGCAACAAAAAAGACAGCAACCAAGCGATAATAATCAGTATTTTTATAATGCTTATCGACACGATTAATTTGTGCTTCACGAATGCTCAGTGTGGTTATAATACCTACTACCATGACACCTGCCATCGCTAAGTAAGTATATTTCCATGCATCATAAATATAATTGCCTTTTGATGTTCCAAGCGATGCGGCAAGAAAAAGTGCGCCCGCACCTGCAACAATCATCCCGATACGATAGCCTGCGTTGTAGGTCGAAGCCAATACGGTTTGCATTTCCGTTTCAGCCAATTCAATACGATAAGCATCAATCACGATATCTTGCGTTGCCGCTGAAAAACCAAGTAATACAGCACCGACTGCCATTTGATACAAATAGCTCTGCCCAAGTGACGGATCTGAAAAAGCCATAATCGAAATTGCACAAATAATCAAAATTTGTGCAATGAGAAGCCAAGCTCTACGCCGTCCCAATTTTTTGGTTAGATAAGGCACAGGAATTTCATCAATCAATGGTGCCCAAACAAATTTAAAGGAATATCCCAAAGCTGCCCAACTGAAAAAAGTTACTGCACTTTTTTCAATACCGGCTTCACCAAGCCATAAAGATAGGCTTGAAAAGATCAATAAAATGGGTATCCCGGCTGAAAAACCAAGAAATAACATAATGAGAGCACGGCGATCCATAAATGCCATAAATGCGGACTTCCACCCCGATGGTGGTGACGCATTTTGTGCTGAGTTTTGCGTAGACATACGTTTATTGTTTTCTGCAAAAAGAAATATCGCTATTCAACCGCTTAATCACATTAGTTTCAATGGTTTTTATGCTACTGCATTGCTGAAATCCAGATATTTGATTTGAATCTGCTTGATATTTACGCCCAATACTGTATACCTTTAAACTTTCAACCTTTAGCAGTTTTGGATTTCACCTGTGACCCAGAAACATGATCAAATGAGCTCAACCCCTGTTTCAAATACGACCATTACAACGACAGCACTCCAAAGTCCAAATTTACTTCCAACTGCTTTTGACCAGACGGATATACAACAAACCTTAATGCAGACTGCACTAAAACCAGAACAACTGACGCACCTGTTAAATTTACCTCGTGTTCCAAGTTCAACTAAACGAATTAAACCACTGAATAATTTTTTAGGTCAAGATCGTGCTAAAGCTTCAGTAGAAGCTGGTATTGCCTTGCCTTATTCAGGCTACAATATTTTTGCTGTCGGAACAGCCGGACTTGGTAAACGCACCATGATCAAGCGTTTACTTCAACAAAATGCCAAGTCTATGCCGACGCCTGACGATTGGGTATATGTCAATAATTTTAAAAATGCTCGCCAACCCATTACTCTACGCTTTCCCGCAGGTCAAGGTAGTAAATTTGCAACATTACTACATCAAACATGGCAAACCATTTTAAAACAGCTTGAACGACGCTTTAGTGCGGAAACCTATCACAATCAAATTGAACGTATTCGCCAAATCACTGGTAATGAACAACAACATGCTTTGGCTGAATTGACTCGTGAAGGCGAAGAGTTTGATCTTAAACTGATCAATCGCCATGATGAGCATGTGTTTATTCCCACGCATTATAAAGATGACAAAATGCAGGAAATGTCGCAAGAAGACATGAATGCATTGACCAGTAAAGAGCGCACCGAAATTGCAGCCAATATCCGCTATATGGATAAAAAGCTCGAACGTCTAGGTTTACAATTAGGCGATTTAGAGGATGATGCACGAGATCAAGTTTCGGAACTGAATCGAGATATTGGTAAACAAGTCATTATTCCTCGTATGGAAGCCATTTTAAATAAATTTGATACTGATGGCTTAGAGCTATATCTCAAACAGTATGCACAAGATATTATTGATAATGTTGAAAATGTGATTGATAGTGAAAGTGATGAATTTGCACCTGCATTATTCAACAGCGTACCTTCACGCTATCAAGCCAATGTCGTCATTAGCAATAAACCTAATGCTGGTGCACCTGTTATTTTTGAAGATTTCCCGACACATTACAACTTGTTGGGTCATGTTGAACAATTGACGCAAAATGGTACGATTACCACCGATTTCACCCTAATTCGTCCGGGTGTATTGCATCAAGCCAATGGTGGTTTTTTAATGCTTGAAGCAGAACAACTGCTTGAGCAACCGTATGCTTGGCAAGGGTTAAAACGTGCGCTTAAATCGGGGCAATTAAAATTATCATCTCTTGAGCACATGATCACGCTCACAGGCAGCATTTCAATTGAGCCTGCGTCTATTCCACTGAATGTAAAAGTGGTTTTATTGGCTGAACCTGAAGTTTATTATGAAATTTTAGAGGTTGAACCTGAACTCGGTAGCGTGTTTAAAATCCGTGCTGATTTTACAGATACCTTACAACGCAATGAAGAAAATGAACAAGCTTATATGCAGCTCATTGCCGATTATGTTCAACAAGACAAACTGTTGCCTTTTGACCGTTCTGCCCTGTCTGCACTACTTACCGATTCTAGTCGTCAAGCTGAAGATCAAAGTTCATTGTCATTACATGCTTTGACTTTGGGTGATCTGATTCGTGAATCACATCACCATGCACTGCAATCTGATGAAAAAATGGTGACAGCGCAGCATATCAATACTGCATTGAAACATCGTCAATATCGTCTAGGTTATTTACGTGAATTGTATTGGCAAGATTTATCTCGTGGCACACAACTTATTGAAACACGTGGGCATCGTTTAGGTCAGATCAACGCACTTTCGGTTATTCAATATGCCGATGTCGAGTTTGGTCTACCTTCACGCTTAACCGCTTCAGTTTATCAAGGTGGTGGCGATATTCTCGATATTGAGCGCAGCGTTGAACTTGGTGGTTCTTTACATGCCAAAGGCGTGTTGCTCATGTCGAGCTTTCTCAAAGCACATTTTGGTCGTGAGCAAATTCTGCACTTCTCAGCCGCGCTTGCTTTCGAGCAAAGCTATGGTCAGGTTGATGGTGATAGTGCAACGGTCGCAGAACTATCTGCGCTTATTTCGGCAATCAGCCAACTACCGATTGATCAATCTTGGGCGATTACAGGTTCAATGAACCAACTTGGTCAAGTTCAACCCATTGGTGGAGTGAATGCTAAAATTGAAGGCTTCTTTGATGCATGTAAATTGCAAGGTTTGACTGGTAAACAAGGCGTTATTATTCCTCGTCAAAACATGCAACATTTGATGCTCCGCCAAGATGTCATTGAAGCTGTGGCTGATGGTCAATTCCACATTCATGCGATTGATACCATTGATCAAGCTCTTGAAATTTTAATGGCACGCCCTGTTGGTAAGCTCGACAAGAAAGGTCGTTATACCAAAGGTTCTATCTATTCAGTGGTTATGGCACAACTCGAATATTGGCAAGCGCTTGAAGATGGTTTAGACATCAGCATAAAATCGAAGAAGAAAAAGAAAAAAAAGAAACAGAAAAAAAATAAAAAGATTGAAAAAATAGAAGTACCGATCATCTGTGAAACACCTCAAGATGCGGTGGCTGAAGCTTTGGTAGATTAAAGTAGTCGATTCATGATGTTACCTTGAACCATTTTAAAAACAGCGTTGAATTTTTCAGCGCTGTTTTTATATGTCGTATTGGGCTTATTTTTGATCTTCATTTTGAATTTTTTAAGCTATTTCTACATTTTTATTACACATAAAAAAAGCACCATAAGGTGCTTTTTGAACATCAGAAGGTTAAATTAAGCTTCTGGTGCTGCGCTGTATTGCTCAACCAATGGCTTTAATTCACCATTTTGGAACATTTCAAGCATGATATCGCTACCACCGATTAATTCACCATTGATCCACAATTGTGGAAATGTTGGCCAATTTGCAATTTGTGGCAAAAGTGCACGAATATCTTGATTTTCCAAAATATTTACATAAGCAAAAGGACGACCAATTTGGCTAAGTGCTTCGACTGCACGTGCAGAGAAACCACATTGTGGAAATTGTGGTGTGCCTTTCATATAAAGAAGTACAGCATGTTTAGCAATCTGATCGCGAATTAACGCTTCTGTATCACGTGCTTGTTCAGTCATTGATAAATCCTCAACTCATTCTGCGTGCATTATACCTAAATCCACCATAAAGAGTACGCCAAGATGATTATTTCCAATTTAATTTACATTTGGGCTTTAAATCTGTTCCGTATTTTGCTTATATAAACTTCCCCCTATTTCCTTCCTAACAGATAAGAGTTAGTCATGAATAACATTACCCTCGCTCCGGTACAACCTGATCAACCATCGCATTTAATGCCGGTATTTAGCCGCCAACCGATCAGCTTTGTCCGAGGCAGCGGTTCTTATCTTTACACTGAAGATGACACTGAATATTTAGATGCACTTACAGGAATTGCTGTATGTGGTCTAGGGCATGCACATCCTGTGATCGCTCAAGCCATTGCAGAACAAGCGGCAACCCTCATTCATACAAGCAATATTTACGAAGTAAATTGGCAAACAGCTGCAGCACAAAAACTTGCTGAAGTTTCAGGTATGGAAGAAATTTTCTTCTCAAACAGTGGTGCAGAATCAAATGAAGGTGCAATTAAAATTGCCCGTAAATTTGGTCATTTACAAGGTGTAGCAAGTCCTAAAATTATTGTTGCTGACCGTTCTTTCCATGGTCGTACAATGGCAACATTGTCTGCAACAGGAAATAAAAAAGTTCAAGAAGGTTTTGGTCCATTGGTCGAAGGCTTTATTCGTGTACCTTTTGGTGACATCGAAGCGATTGAAGAAGCAGCCATCAACCATCCTGACATCGTGGCAATTTTAGTTGAACCAATCCAAGGTGAAGGTGGTGTGAATACCGCACCTCAAGGATTTAGCTACTTAGAAGAAATTCGTCATATTTGTAATCAACATAATTGGTTAATGATGCTTGATGAAGTTCAAACTGGTAATGGTCGTACAGGAAAATATTTTGCTTATCAGCACACCAATATTATTCCTGATGTGATGACCACTGCTAAAGGTTTAGGTAATGGCTTTCCTATTGGTGCAGTAATGACTCAAGGTCGTGGTGTTGGTGTATTAACCGCAGGTAATCATGGCTCAACATATAGCGGTACTCACCTAGGTTCACGCGTTGTTTACACTGTGCTTGATCTGATTCAAAAAGAAAATATTGTTGAAAATGCTGCCGAAATTGGTACATATTTAGTCGATCAATTCCGCGTGCAACTTACTGATCTCAATGTGATTGTCCGTGGCTTCGGTATGATGATTGGTATCGAATTACCGAAAGATTGTGGCGACTTAGTCAATATTGCACGTGATGAACATAAACTGATTATTAATGTTACTTCTGGGAATGTCGTGCGTTTGCTTCCTGCACTCAATATGACACATGAACAAGCAGATGATTTGTTACAACGTCTTGTTCCTGCAATTAAAAACTACTTGGCTTAATCAATTATAACGTTTTTCCTCAGATGTAAAAAAGCCGCTTAACAAGCGGCTTTTTTATTCAATCGATCTTTTTAAGATGCTTCTTGGTATATTCTGCCACCAGGTAATTGGCAAAAATATTGTTTTAATGCATCAAGGCAACGATGAATTTTCATCGGTTGCTGTTCACGTTTTAGCATCATAGCATTGAGTGTAAATGTCGGGAGTTTCCATTCCGGTAACACTTCAACCAATGTTCCATTGATGAGTTCTTTTTGTACATCCAAATAAAGAATGCGTGCAATGCCATGACCGTTTTGACACAGTGATTTTGCAACAAAGACATTATTGGTTTGTACACGATTCTTCATTTCAAGATAAACAACTTCACCCGTTGCACCATGCTGAAATGAAAAATGTTGATAGTTCTTCATAATATTGATTGGAATCAAATCATGATTTTGCAAATCTTCTGGGCGCGAAATTGGCGATGTTTGGTTTAAATAACTTGGTGATGCAACCAAAACCTGATCAACACGGGCTAATGGTACACTGCTAACATTATTTGACTCATCGACTTTCGAACACATACGAATTGCTATATCAATTCGTTCTTGAATCAGATCAATAAAATGATTGTCTGCTTCAAAGTGAACCATCAGGCCACGGTGTGCAGACATCCAATGGGATAGTGCAGGAACAACATGAGTTGCTCCTAGCTCTGGCGTTGTGGCAATACGTAAATCACCGACTAAATCGTCTCTCAACTCATTTAAACGGATTTTTCCACGTTCTGCTGCGGCTAACATTTCCTGACAACTGTGAAAAAAGGCTTGTCCTGCTTCAGTCAAACTGAGTTTTCGTGTAGAACGGTGCAGAAGTGTAACTTCCATCTCATTTTCCAACGAACGAACTTGCTGACTGACAGCACTCGTAGTAATACCCAAATCACGGGCTGCACCACTAAAAGAACTTTTTTCAACAACGCAGGCAAATACGCCCATTGCTCGAAGTTGATCTAACATAAATTTCCCTCTGAAATCATGCGCTGCTTCACATTTTTTTATCTAGCAACTCATTGTATTATACGAAGAAATCTACACATTGCATTAAATATCTTTAATTAATCGGTAAAATATTTGCAGGGTTAATTGGCTTGCCATCTAAACGAACTTGAAACTCCAACATCGTTTGTGTTGTACCACTCGAACCCATCTCTGCGATCTTCTGACCAGCAATAACATTGTCACCACTTTTCACCAACATCTTACTGTTATGCGCATAGGCAGTAATATAACCATCTATGTGTTTAATGAGTACTAAATTGCCATATTCTTTCAAACCATCTGCGGCGTACACCACTTGTCCATTGGCGGCTGCTACAATCGGATCACCGACATTGC
Source organism: Acinetobacter sp. TY2 (assembly GCF_046269225.1). NCBI lineage: Bacteria > Pseudomonadati > Pseudomonadota > Gammaproteobacteria > Moraxellales > Moraxellaceae > Acinetobacter > Acinetobacter sp. TY2. Next base: position 66,117 of record NZ_JBJZOR010000007.1, on the reverse strand, counting down.
CACCGAAGCGAATACCCTTAACATTTTTTGTTAAATTAAAGTTTTCAAGCACTCGCCCAGTTGAAGGTTTAACCCAACGTAAATTGGTTACACTCACGACAGGCGCAGGTTGAGTTACCGAATTATTTTTAATGGTATTATTTGGTGTAGTCTGTACTGTTTGCTGTTGTGGCGTAGGTGTTTTATTTGGTGCAGGAATACTAATGGTCTGACGTTGAATTTGAGGTTCATTGCTGCTCAATGCCTGCGTCGTAGAACGATTATCACGATAATTGCCTGATTTTTTCAAACGCAGCGATTGATTGACATAAATACGATAAGGCTCAGCAATATCATTCATATTGGCAATACTTAAATAATCTAAACCATAACGGGCAGCAATCGCACTCAAGGTATCTCCCGAACGAACGGTATAATATTCGGGTGCATTGGCATAACGGACAGGATTATTGATTTGTGGCTTTGAAGCACAGCCTGTAATCAATACAGTTGAAGTCAAAGCAGCCGATAAAAAAATGGTCTTAACCCATACCTGTGGTTTAGATAAAAACTGCTGTGATCCTGCCATAAACATCGACGTCCCTCTCCTAGTTTAAGTTTTAAAATTTAAATACAGCTATAAATGCAATTAAGAGTAGCAAAAAATGCTCAAAATACGGCGTACAACCCCGTATTTTCACAAACTTATAACATAAGGTAGCATCAATCATTCAGTGCTTTTGTGACTGATCGTATCTTTCAGGTGACGCATTGTTCAAATGTGAAAAATCCGTGTAGATCTTGCACGATGATGATGCAACAACATTGTAATATGATGAATTATGTCTTCTTAATACGTTAAAGCTATATAAATTGGGCTTGTAAATCAGTCAAAATGCTGTAATTGGTCGCATCCATCTGAATTGGGGTAATACTGACAAAGCCATTTGCTACAGCAAAAAAGTCAGATTGTATGCCAAGATTACTTTTTGCTGGATCTGTCACTGCTTCACCTGCAAGCCCAATCCAATAGACTTGACGTCCTCTAGGATCAACATGACTACTGATCGGTTTAGATTGAATTCGACGACCTTGGTAAGTAATTTGTTGACCTTGTATTTCGGCAACATCAGGAATATTAATATTCAAAATATGTCGAGCAGGTAACTGTGGTAAACCACGTGCAATGAAATCATGTACCCACTTTGCTGCTTGTGCATAATCATCTGGGCTTTCATAACTTCGAACATTACTACCCGCCAATGAAACAGCAATCGCAGCTTGCTTCATGAGACGACCCTCAAATGCTGCACCCACTGTTCCTGAGTACAATACATCATCGCCCAAGTTTGCCCCACTGTTAATTCCACTAACGACAAGATCGAATTCAAAATCAAAGAGTCCATTCATTGATAAATAAACGCAATCTGCAGGTGTGCCATTGACTGCCCACATATCAGGTGCAACCTGAATAGGACGCAAAGGACGATCAAGTGTCAATGCACTTGAAAAGCCACTACGCTCACTTTCTGGCGCAACCACAATCACTCGACCAAGTGGTTTTAATGCTCGTGCAAGGGCTTGGATTCCAGGGGCAAAAACACCATCGTCATTAGCTATTAAAATATTCACATTTCATCCTATTGTATTACAGAGCGAGTCTTTTTCACGTGACTGCTCAGGTGATTTTGTTTCAACTTGTTAGTAAATTATATATATTGAACACGCTGAATTTACAGAAATTTTTTGGAAAAAATCATGCCAATACGTTCACTTAAATTTATACTTTTATCAACGCTTTTCACAATTTTCGCTCAATCATCTTTTGCAGATTCAGGACTTACAGCTGAAGAATCAGATAGCATTATAAAAGAAGATATTGCCGCAACTCAGGTTCTCATTGAGGTTTGCCCTGCTTTAACCGCAAATAATCCTAAAATTTTATCTTCGCTTAATAGCATGACACACACTTTTCTAAAAGAGTTACATAATCCATCAATCACTCTTGAACAACTCAAACAAGATGCTGAATACCAAACTATTTTCAAAGAAGCTAAAGCAGATGCGATAGCAGTAGATACAGCAGAACAAAAATCTGCATGTGAAGACTTATTGAATATGTAAGATTACACTGATTACTGTTAGAACTGTGAGCAAGGATGCTCAAAATAAATCCTCAATAAAAAGTCAATTTTCCATCAAATAGATAGTGCTTAACCCCAAAAGGCTTCACGCCTACATCTTCAATACATTTTCTCTATGTTTTTTCTATGCTTTTCTATTAGGCTATATAAAACATCACGTTAAACTACTCAAATACGTTCAACTGCAAAAATTGAGATATTCATGAATTCGAAGTTAATTAAACGCTGTTCTCTTACTATTCTTTTGCTGGGTTCTGTGCTGAGTCAAACCCATGCTGCTGATGAAAATATTGATGTCACACAAGCCAACGTGACCAATGAAGAATTGGCTGCTATTTTTGTTTTATCTGAAGTTTGCCCAACATTAGACCAAGCTGGTGATCAGTTTGATCAAGGTTATGCAAAACTAGTCAAAGCGTATTTACCAAATGAAAAAAAACCAGTTGCTGCTTTAAATACCATCGTACAGCAAGATAAATTTAAAGCTGCGCTTGATGAAGCACGCAATGATGCTAAAAAAGCAAGCGATGCCGATAACATCCAAATCTGTCAGGATGTAACCAATTTTAATTCATAAGTGCTTTAGCCAATGAATTAGTTACAATTCATAGAAAATAAGCCGATTTACCCCATAGAAGTCGGCTTTGCTTTGTCCTAGAATACCAAGCTCGTTTGTGCTCTTATAATGATTGGAACTGACCAGAATGACCCGTAAAAGCGCCTTTGCTGCATTACTACTATTACCCTCTTTTACTTACGCAGCAACAGTTCTGTCCACACCACCAGAATTAAATAACAAATCTTATGTTTTAATGGATTATGAAACTGGACAGATACTGGCATCTAAAAATGAAAATGAGAAGTTAGCCCCTGCATCCATGACAAAAATGATGACCAGTTTCATCATTGAACAAAAACTATTGAAAGGTGAACTGACTGAAAATGAAAAAGTTCGCATGAATGAGTCAGCATGGTGTAAAGGTAGCAGTACAGAATCATGTATGTATGTTCCTTTAAACGGCAATGCCACTGTTTTGGAAATGTTACGTGGCATTATCATTCAGTCTGGTAATGATGCATCTAAAGCCATGGCTGAACATATTTCGGGTAACGAAGGTTCTTTCGCTTATGCAATGAACCAAGAAGCCAAAAAAATTGGCATGACTAATACCAATTTTATTAACTCAACAGGCATGCCTGCTGAGGGACATTATTCAACTGCAAAAGATATGGCAACACTTGCAAAACATATCATTCATGACAGCTCAAAATATTATCCGATCTATTCTGAAAAAGAGTTTACTTTCAACGGTATTAAACAAGGTAACCGTAATGCCTTGCTTTATACTGATCCAAGTGTTGATGGTTTAAAAACAGGTCATACCGATGAAGCAGGTTTCTGCTTAACCACTTCTGCTAAACGTGGTCCACTACGCTTAATCTCGGTAATTTTTGGTGCACCATCTATGAATGAACGTGCAAACCAAACACGATCATTATTGGCTTGGGGTTACTCAAATTTTGAAACCATCAGTGTTCAACCAGCAAACCAAGTTTTAGCAAAAGCTAAAGTTTACTTTGGAAAAGAAAATACGGTACAAATTGGTTTAGCTGAAAACTTTAATGTCACGATGCCTAAAGGTCAGGCAAATGCCATTAAAACGCAAATTACAGTACAACCAAACCTCAAAGCACCATTAAAACAAGGTCAAGTGGTTGGTAAATTAACAGCGACTTTAGATGGTAAAGTGATTGCTGAAAAACCATTAGTTGCATTAAAAGCAGTTGAAGAAGCAGGCTTTTTCTCTCGTATGTTTGATCATATCAAGCAATTTTTTAGCAACTTATTCTAAGTATTGATCATTGAAGTATATCAATTACTTCAAAAACTTAACGAATAAAAAGAAGCGTTCATATATCTAATATGGACGTTTTTTTATGATAATTTACTTTTATTTAGAACACGGATGCTACGCATGAAAAAGAATATTCGCCCCTACTTAGACACTCACCCTAAAATTGACTCAACCTGCTATATCGATGAATTATCTGTAGTGATTGGTGATGTTATTTTGGCTGAAAATGTGTCGGTTTGGCCTTTTGCCGTGATTCGTGGTGATGTCAATTTTATTCGCATTGGTCGAAATTCAAATGTACAAGATCATGCCATGTTACATGTCAGTCATAAAAATGACAGTAAACCTGAAGGTTCTCCGTTAATTATTGGCGAAGATGTCACCATTGGACATCATGTTACGTTACATGGTTGCACAATTGGCAATCGTGTTCTCGTTGGAATTAATACCATTGTTTTGGATGATGTGATTATTGAAGACGATGTGATGATAGGTGCTGGCTCTTTAGTACCCCCACGCAAACATCTTGAAAGTGGTTTCCTATATGTGGGTAGCCCTGTTCAAAAAGTTCGCCCATTAACCGACAAAGAAAAAGCCTTTTTACTGTACTCAGCACAAAATTACGTTAAAGTATCCAGTCATTATTTATAGCAAAAATAGATTTTAAGTCCGCTAAATATTCCCATCTGCCAATCAATGATATGAATTTTGATACATCATATATGGCAAGATAGGAATATCTTTACTTAACCGAAGTTAAAGTTTATTTCGCTGGCATATGCTTTTGAATAAAGGCAAGCAATTCAGGATTTTTCTGAACAATTGCTGCTGTATGTGACGCGTCTTTTACAGGAAGGAAAGTAATATCAGGAGACTTTAAATCATCCTTCAATTTTTTCACAAGTGCTTCTGTCACAGGATATGGAACGCTCATATCTGCTGTTCCCTGAATAATTAAAACTGGCTTATCCAATTTTTTTGTTCCAGGCTGACTATTCTTAATAAATTGAGCAATTTGAGGAAGTTGATAGAACTTAACTTCATCCAATCCTGGGTAATCTAATACTGATTTACCAGGGTTTTCAGTCAAAAATTTAACAATATCCATTGTAAATAAGTAGCGAATGCTTTGTTCAGGCAAATTTTTAGCATCTGGACTATCTAAACATAAACCATTTTCACCTGTCGAGCCTTCTGCTTTTTCAGCAATTAACTTAGATCGCTGATCAAGGAAAATATCACGATACTCAAATGAAGGATCTACCGCTTTAATACCCACTCCAGCAAATGCAGCATAACTTAATAGAGTTGCATAAGCACCAATAGAACCTGCGGTTGCTCTCTCTGCTAAGGTTTTCCCTGCTGCAATTTCTAACGCTTCAGCTTGTTTTAATGCAGCTGGTGCGACCTTAAAGATAATTGTATCTAAACTTGAAGCAGGTGCCCCAGCAACTGCGCCTTTATAATTTACATCTGAATTTGCAAATTCAGCAGTTCCAAGAGATGCTTGCCCGCCCTGTGATTGTCCTGCAGACATCCACTGTTTGTTTAATTTACTGCCGTAACGCTCCTGAGCCGCTTTAACTGCATAAATCGCAGATTTAGCTTCACTTTCTAAATGTAAATACGGATGAATCCCTTTAGTCCCCATGCCTTCATAGTCAGGTGCAACAATTACATAGCCTGCTTCTAGCAAACTTTTTGCTAAAGGATCTTTAAAGCGTGCACCCTGAATATTATTGGTTGGTGCACAATTGTCAGCATTTCCTAAAGTACCGTGCTCCCATACAACAACACGGTAACCATCCTGTGGCTGTGCTGTCTGAGGGAAAATAACCATGGCAGTTGCTGTGGCTTTTTTACCTTGAACATTGGTCATATTATAGGTCATGACCTGAATTGGATCTGCAGAAGCACCGTCTGGCTTATCAAACTTATAAGGTAATTCAGAAACGAAGAATTTTTCTGGTGCTACAAAATTATCGTGGTCATTGTCACTATCATTACAAGCCGTTATGAATAATGCAGAGCTACAGCACAAAACAAGCAATGTTTTTTTAAATAATTGATTCACAATATCATCCTAATCATTCTATCTATGCCTCCTCATGAGGCACATGACAATAAAAACACAATTAGAATAATAACTCTACTTTTACATCATTAACTCAAATTAAAATACAATTGTATTTTCACAAAATTACATCATTACTCAATAAAAATCACATTTTATTTTAATTATTTAAAAAGCATCACATTGCATTTCAATCATTTTGATATCGATTAGATTACGGCTATAAAAAGCTCAATCATATTCATCATCATTTGAACGATCATACATCTTATATATTCAAACTATACATAAAGCGTGGTTGAAAGCTGACTCATAAAATAGACAGCTTAATTAGATCAATTCATCTCTCTTTTCTATTTTAAACATTTATGTCTTAATACAGCGCCACAAAAATGCCTAAAAAGATGATCAAACCCACCCAACGGTTATGTCGAAATGCCCAGAAGCATTGTTCTGGATTACGTTCTTTCGTGCGTGTCCATTGATAAATGAAATCAGCACTAACGACTAATAATGCAATCAAGCCAAAAGGTATTAATATATTTTCTAAATAGAGTGCACCACCTATCAGCACCATACTTAGTAACTGTAAAATTGAAATAATTTGAATATCGTAACGACCAAACAAAATCGCTGTCGATTTCACCCCAATTTTTAAATCATACTCGCGGTCAGTGATAGCATATTGAGTATCATAAGCCACTGTCCAAGCCAGATTTCCAAAATATAATAACCAACACGTTAAATCAGGTGTGACCCCCATCGCTGTGTATCCCATGGGAATTGACCATGAAAATGCAGCCCCCAAAAACACCTGAGGAAGATGAGTATAACGTTTCATAAACGGATAAATAAATGCTAAAAACAGTGCACCAAACGACCAATAGAATGTTTCAATTGGCAGAAAAAGCAACATCACAGCACTGGCAGCTACTAACGTTAAAAAAACAAAAATTGCTTCTTTCGCACTAATAATTCCTGTTGCAAGCGGACGATTTTTAGTACGTTCCACTGCGCCATCCACTTTACGATCCGCAAAATCATTAATCGCACATCCAGCCGCGCGCATGAAAATAGTGCCCAAAATCATTGGAATCAAAATTGCAATAGGTGGTATTCCCTTCGCTGCAATCCACAGTGCCCACATGGTCGGCCAAAAAACCAATTCTGTACCAATCGGCTTATCAAAACGGCATAAGTAATAATAAGCCTCTAGTCGTTGTTGCCAAGTGGGATGTTGCGCTATTGCCATGACCAATCCTTCAATACGCTATTTTGAAATATTCTGTTGCTGTAAATATTGTTCAAATGCAGGTAAAAATGTTTCTTGCACAATAAATTTACAACCATGCCAAGTATAGCAACTTTGACGCGTCCAACCGTCTTGAAGTTTTAAAACTCGTCTTTCACAGACAGGATTGGTACGTTGAAATAGATATCGACCGATGGGCTTTTTACCAATATGTTTAAATAATCGAGCTTTGCCATGAATACTTAAAATAGGGAAAATACTTTTGGCTTTAACCCAAGGCTGATCATCACACCCGTACAGAAAACTCTCTCGAACCCAAGAGGTATGCTGTGACGGCATGGACATCCATTGACTGTCGATTTTGGACATTCTTTGATAATGTTCTTGAATGGGTTGTACTTTAAATACACCACCTGCAATATCAGTTAACTGTTGTGTTAAAGAACCTGAAGCATACAACCATGGTTTCAAGGCTATAGGAATAGATTTAGCCTGGATCATACTTGCCCGCTTGTTCCGCATACGCTCAATGCTCATTTTTTAAAATTGTGAGAAGTTTAACTTAAATTTAAGTCATATATCGTTAAAAAAGTTCAGATCAAATCTCATGATTCAAGCATTATCTGTTTTAGCAATCACTTCAAATTTACCTTGAGGCGTTTTCACCAAGATTAAACCTTCAGCACTTAAATAAAATATTTCAGGATACGGGTAATCCAATGCCAATTCAGGATTTTTTAATGCAACAAATTGCGCTTGCTTATAACCTTCAAGCGTTCTTGCTACTTCAATATAGGTCACTTCAGAAAAATTGAGTTTAAACCCTTTTTCTTGATCTTTCGGATCAATCCAAGGGAAAAATCCAATATGCTTTTTACGTTGTGCCATATCAACATTCACAAATGATCTAAAAATAGATCATACAAAAAAACCCGCACTTGGCGGGTTTTTTCTCACTTAAATTCTAAAAAGAATTACAAGCTGTAGTACATATCAAATTCAACTGGGTGAGTAGTCGTATTTAAGCGACGAACTTCTTCAGTTTTCACTTCGATATAAGCATCAAGCATATCTTTAGTGAATACGCCACCTTTAAGTAGGTAGTCGTGATCCGCTTGAAGTGCTTCAAGCGCCATATCTAGGCTATGCGCAACTGTAGGGATTTTCGCTTCTTCTTCAGGAGGAAGATCATACAAGTTTTTGTCAGCAGCTTCACCTGGATGGATCTTGTTCTGGATACCATCAAGGCCAGCCATCAACAATGCTGCAAAACCTAAGTACGGGTTCATCATTGGATCTGGGAAACGCGCTTCAATACGTTTGCCTTTCGGGCTAGAAACGTAAGGAATACGAATAGATGCAGAGCGGTTACGTGCTGAGTAAGCAAGCATAATCGGTGCTTCATAATGTGGCACTAAACGCTTATATGAGTTCGTAGAAGGATTTGTGATCGCATTCAATGAGCGTGCATGTTTAATTACACCACCAATGAAATATAAAGCCATTTCTGATAAGCCAGCATATTCATCACCAGCAAATAAGTTTTTGCCATCTTTTGCAATTGAAATATGAACATGCATACCTGAACCGTTATCGCCAACCATTGGTTTAGGCATAAACGTTGCAGTTTTAGCGTACTGGTGCGCCACGTTCCAAACAGCATATTTGAACTGTTGTACTTCGTCAGCTTTACGAACCATTGTGTTGAAGCTCACACCAATTTCTAACTGGCAAGATGCAACTTCATGGTGATGCACTTCTACACGACCTGGGCCCATGATATCTTCAATACGAGCACACATATCTGCACGCATATCATGTGAAGAATCTACAGGGGGTACTGGGAAGTAACCACCTTTAACACGTGGACGGTGACCTGAGTTTCCGCCTTCATAGTCTTTGTTTGTTGACCAAGCAGCTTCTTCAGCGATCAATGTATGGCGCGCGCCAGACATATCAATTTCCCATTTCACTTCGTCAAAAACGAAGAATTCTGGTTCTGGACCAAAGAATGCAGTATCACCAATACCTGTAGATTTTAAGTATTCTTCTGCACGGCGAGCAATAGAGCGTGGATCACGGTCATAGCCTTGGCCTGTAGATGGCTCAATCACATCACAAGTCACAACCACAGTTGCTTCAGCAAAGAACGGGTCAAGAAATGCAGTATTCGCATCTGGACGCAAAATCATGTCAGACGCTTCGATGCCTTTCCAACCAGTGATTGAAGAACCATCAAACATTTTACCATCTTCGAATGTATCTTCATCAATGGTATCTGCTGGGTAAGTCACATGTTGCTCTTTACCCTTAGTATCAGTAAAGCGAAAATCGACCCATTTTGCGCCACTTTCTTTGATGAGTTCTAGAACCTTGTTCGCCATGCTCATTTTGCTCCAATGAATTTTTGTTGCACTTCAGAAGTGCGTGTTAGTAGTTGGTTAGTATTAAGCAATTCCCGTACCAACTTTTGAGAGACATTCCAAAATATTGAATTCTTTATCAGAATATAAGCAATACAGGTTTATCTTCAGCGTTATTATACTGAGTGCAGTTATAATTGCACCATATCAAAACACACATATCATTCTAAATTAGGTAACGAGATTCTTATTGCACTATTTTTGTGCACATTATAAATAGTGCTTTAATCTGGTGCTGTATAAATATAATTTATCACTTTTTACATACATTTTTTTTGTAAAAAAATCCATTTTACAAAAAAATGGATTTCTCATTTTAATTTAATTATGCATATTCAATTTCAGCCCGAGCAATCAGCGCTTCAACGACCAATAACACATCGTCTTTTTCACGTGCATCAATGGCAAATACAGGCATGTTATAGCCATTTAAGTCCATCCAATCACGGTATTTTTTTAGTAATTGTTGTGAGTCTTCATCAACATGTGTAATTCCAACAATAATGTTGTTTACATATTCTTTAAATGAATTGTGATAGAATTTTAAATCATCAAGTGCCGTTTTTTTAGAATGGTCGATTAGAACAACAGCACCTATTGCCCCTTTACAGATCACAGACCATACAAAATCAAAACGATCTTGTCCTGGTGTACCATATAAACCAACGGTAATGCCATCATCAAGCTTAATTTCACCGTAATCGATTCCCACCGTAGTCAAAGCTTTGCTATGCGACTGCTCATCCGTGTTATACGCTTCTGTAGATAAGACATTAATTTCTGAAAGTGACCTAATGGCTTCTGTTTTACCTGCCCCCATTGTTCCACCAAATACAATTTTATACTTCTGTAAAATCACACTGAACCCCTATTTTATTTATATGAACGACCCTGTTTTTATCTCTTTTACAGAGTGTCACTCAAACCGTTTTATAATCTAATACACTAAAAAAATGATTTTTTGTTTAACTCGTACATTTAAATACGATTTAATCAATTATTTTTTAGGTTTATACTTTTATAAACCCAATTTACGACGTAGCTTACCAAAGAAACCTTTCAGCACACCTTCTGCAGGCTTTTCTTCTTCTATAATCAACGTTGCATCTTTTGCATCAATCTCAGTCAACAAATGATTCAATAATGCAATTGAAACAAAACGTTCAATCGTTTTTACTGAGACACCTGATTTCTTTGCAACTTGCTGAATACTTGCCCCACGCTCAAAACACGCTGCAATCGTAAAAACATCTTTACGGTCATCTTTTGAATCTGGATGTGGCCAATATTTTAATTTATAAAATTTTTTATCTGAGGTATTTTTAATCAACTCTGGTGAATACCATAAAATATTCCACAACCATCTTCGTAGATCTATACCCTGAATATTACTCACGCTCTGCGCCATTTGCATTGTTGCATAAGTAAAATTCAATGTCGTATCTGTTCCTGCAAAGCGTCGCCCTGTATCGAGCCAAACTTGTTCACTACGTGCATTCATCAAGCCAATATTACCGTGACCATCAAAAATTTGTAGATTTCCATTCCGCTCATTAAAAAATTCTGCCGTTACCTTATTGATATCTGTTGTTTTCGTAATTTGGGCAACTTGTTTTTCAACTTTTTGACTTAGTGGCACTTTCAAATAACGATCTTTAAACCACTTCCGTGTTGCATCACTTACAGAGAATGGTAAAAATAGTTTATCCCCATCAATTTGTCCTGCAACTTCAGACTTATTGATCAGGCGTAGATAAGGGACTTGTTGTGAACCAACCAAATGTTGAATTGTCGGTGAACCAAAAAACATATCATTTACAAGAAGAATATCTAGATGTGGATCGGCAATATTCGCCCAAGTAATATTAACGGTATCGTCATACATCAAGCGAATTTTTTGTTTTATGTTATCCAACACATTGAGACTCAAGCCAAAAATAGCTATTTTAATTTCTTCTTTCATTCAGCCCCTCGCCAGCCCATAAATTGTGTCCACTTTAACATTTTTTGTTTTTTATGCAAAATAATTCACATAACCATTTATGCTTTTCAATATACAAATCTAATCGTACAAACATCATACTCAGATATTGTTTAAATAAAAACCTATCAATTTAACAATTTAAACAAATATATGTATTTATTTATCTTTTTAAAAAAATTTTAGTAAATAAAACCAATTTGATTATTGTTATTTAATTAATCTAATACAACATTTAAACAAAACTAAATATTATGTTTTTTAATATCGACTCCTAATTTTTTTAAATACATAAGAATCTGTAATCAATACATCAAAAGTATGTAAAAAATAAATGATCTCACCGATCTAAAAAGCTAAAATCTACATTATCTTTCAAATTAGACCACTCCTCATTTAAATCAAACAATAGAATCATCTGTTCAAATGATATTGCTTTCTCATAGATTCAGTATTGATTATCTAGGCCACACGACAAACGCAATCGAGCTATCCTGAAAGTGATAAAATCTGCTAAAGTAAGTGACTGACATTTTTATCACCTTATAGATGAATGTCAGGTACTTTATGCAATGTGTGTAACAAGACGGGTATGAAACACTCGACTTTTATAGATACATTAAAATTCAAAGGGATACGTTCAATATGCTTCTCATGATCGAAAGATAATATTTGAAAAATCTAGCAAAACCTAACAAAATTCACAAGTATATAAAATTATAAAAATAAGTAAGTTAGCAAACCTAAGTAAATTAAAACAAACTGTGCAAAATCCTCAAAATTGAGTACTATCTTGAGTACCACTTAATTTTTTAAATCGGTACTCAATATCAATGCTAAGTGATTCAAAAATAAGAACTCTTAAGCCTACTGAAAAAATCACACGTTTTATTGATGCAGCAGGTCTATATATTGAAGTCCGACCAAATGGGAAAAAGTTTTGGCGGTATCGCTTTCAATGGTTAAAAAAAACACTAATGATGGGTTTGGGTGAGTACCCTATCGTCTCTTTAGCTGATGCACGAAAAAAGAGAGATGAAGCAAAAGTACTGCTAGATCAGAATCTAAATCCACTTGAAGAAAAGCGAAAGGAAAAACTCACGCTAGAACTCAACTTAAGTTCAAGTAACTTATTCAAAAATGTCGCTCAAGAATACAAACAAGAGAAGCTTGCGAACCGATCTGAACGACATCAGAATAGATTTCAAACTTCTTTAGAGAAAGACATCCTAAAAATTATCGGCAATAAAGATGTAAAAGACGTTACTTCCGCAGATGTACTTCAAATCATGAAGAACACTATCAAGCGTGTGAAAAAACAGAAGAACTTTGGAACCGGTGAAGTCACAGCCATCGATAATCGGAAGTTTATTGGTGCTGTTATGAGATATGCAATTGCTACACTTCGAGCTGATTACGACCCAACTTACGCTGTAAAAGATGCAATTGAACGCCCTGATGTTGAGCATGCCCGACCGCTTGAAAAAAATGAAGCAAGAATGCTCAGAAATAAATTAGAAAGCTACGGTGGTTCAAGTACAGTTAAAAATGCCGGTCTAGCAATGCTCTACTCAATGCTACGAACAATTGAAATTAGACGTATGCAATGGTCATTTGTTGACTTTGAAGACAAAATAATCACATTCCCTGTATCTTCAAAAAAGACCGGGCAAACTCGTACAACTAAGAAAAACCGTATTCACATTGTGCCAATGTCTACTCAGCTCTATGTGTTACTTCAGGAACAATTTCAATTTACAGCTAATCGTGAATATGTATTTCCTTCTGTATATAAAGGAGGAATGCTATCTGCGACGACTCTTAATAGGATGCTTGACTATATTGGGTTGGGGGATGTGACTGCCCATGATTTTAGAGCGACTGCTTCAACACTGCTTTATGAAAAGGGATATGAAGAAGATTGGATTGAAAAGCAATTAGCGCATGCTGATGACAATAAAACGCGTGCGTCCTACAACCACGCTAGATGGCTCGATGACCGAAGAAAGATGCTTCAAGATTGGGCTGATATTGTTGATAGTTGGAAGGATTAAATATGAAAACATGGCTCTACTTCTACATCGAACAGACTCTCAAATATGGTGAAATGTTTATGAAACAAACTAGATGATCATTATCATATTTATTTTGTATTTTAATATCATGCACTAAGTTTAAGAAACTAAAGGAACATGATGTTCCTTTAGTTTCCTGATTTAAAATCAACCATTAACCCTTTCCCATGCATCAAGCACGGCATACCTTGCTTGTTCCCAATTCAGGCGTGAAGTACCTTTCACTTTTTCCCATTTTAATTTCAAGTCATTTTCTGCATCTTCAAATCGTGTTCCATTTGGATATTCTGCACGACCTGTATAACCTAAATGGTAAGCTGGTCGGTAATCCCGATCATAAGTAAGATCATCGTAAGCATTTAATGTATCAAGATAATAAGGGGTACTGTGTGCTACGCTACGCCAATATGCTTCTTCCTCAGTAGGATTTACTGCTTCTGCAACTCCTTTACCAGCCAATCCACCAACAACCGCACCTATAGCGCCACCTACTAAAGTACCAATAGGACCAGCAACAGTACCTACAGCCGCACCCGTAGCTGCACCACCAACAGCACCTAAACCTGTACCAACAGGATGTGCACCAGGTTCACCTGTAATTGGATCAGCATTTAATTCATCACGTTGATCTTTTGGTAGCTCTTTCACTACATGGCGATCGATTTCATTATGATTAGTCATATTGTTATTCCCTCTTGATTCAAATTAATAAATGTTTGAGTACTACATATACATAATGCATATAGTTAAAACATACATGACCTATATCTATCTTATTGTATTTAAAATATAAAATTACAAAGAGCAAACATGTTTTTATACAAACTCACAAAAAGTATGTCGAGAAAGCTCGGAGATATCACAATTATTAACCTACATGTGACCGTATTCTAGATTTGATGAAAATAGCCTTTACACTACTTAAAAGATATAAAAGCTAGGTATTAAGTTTAAAAAATGCACTAAGTTGAAATATCGCCATGTGCTAAAATTATGGTTAAATATCAAGTATTTCGCATACGGTCTATTATGTTAATTTTAGCGATTCTTAAATCTTTCATCTTCTGATATTATTGATAATAATTCTTAATTACATCATTAAAAATGAAAACTTTATCAAAAGATCAAAACAATCCATTAATTAAATCTTGGTTTGGATTTTTTTTAGGATTAATAGCTGTTGGACTTAGCATTAATGAACTAGCTGAATCTTTTACATTATCTAGAGTTCTAAGCACTTTAGGTTTTTTATGTTTTTGGTATCCTTGGACTCAAATTAATTGGAACCTTTCAATCAAAGATTTGATTAAAATTAATAGTCAATCTATAAATAAGTCATCTATTTATTTGGGATTATTTGCCTTAGGATTGTTCTTAACCTCTGCATTTTTACGTTTACTATAAAGATTATTAGTATTTCATTTAACATAATGATCGTTATATGAAATTATCAAAAAAATTAGTAAAAATGGGAGCCTTAAGCTCCCATTTCTGACTTCGTATAAGGTGTATTATGCTAATTTTAGGATAACTTAAAGCTTATCTATAGATTTACAAATATTAGTAAGTATAACTCCAAGATTTCGTATCATTTTTCGCTAAACTAAGCCTTTTTCATGCATTTCAGCAAGATTATTTTGTGCATCTATATCTCCTAAAACTACTGCCTTACTAAACCATTCAAATGCTATTTCATAACTTTGGGCTATACCTTGACCATTCTGATATAGTACTCCAAGGTTATTTTGTGCACTTGCATACTCTTGGGTAGCTGCTTTGCTAAACCATTCAAATGCCTTTTCATAACTTTGGGCTACACCAAGACCTTTGTAATACATTGATCCGAGGTTATTTTGTGCTTCCGCAAGACCTTGGGTAGCCGCCTTGCTAAACCACTCGAAGGCTTTCATTTCATTCTGAACTATTCCCTGACCAATAATATACATCACGCCAAGATTATTTTGAGCACCCACAGATTCTTGAAGAGCTGCTTTGCTATACCATTTAAATGCCTTTTTATAGCTTTGAGCTATACCTTCACCATTCTGATACATGCATCCAAGGTGAGATTGTGCATCCATATGCCCTTGAGCAGCAGCCTTGCTATACCATTTAAATGCTTTTGCATAACTTTGTGTTACGCCTTGTCCTAGGAAATACAGCCTTCCAAGGTGATGTTGTGCATTCGCATTTCCCCTGGCAGCAGACTTGCTATATAGCTCAGCTCCCTTTTCATAACTTTGTCCGATACCAAGACCTTCGATATACATGCCTCCAAGGTTACCTTGGGCATTAGCATGGCCCTGAGCAGCAGATTTACGAAACCATTCAAATGCTTTTTCATAGCTTTGGGCTACACCAAGACCATCATGATACATACATCCAAGGGTATATTGTGCCTCCACATTCCCTTGGACAGCAGATTTACCAAACCATTCAAATGCTTTTTCATAGCTTTGGGCTACACCAAGACCTTCATGATACGTACATCCGAGGTTATATTGTGCATCCACATGCCCTTGGACAGCAGATTTACGAAACCATTCAAATGCTTTTTCATAGCTTTGAGTTACACCTTGACCCTTTTCATAGAGTGCTCCAAGGTTATTTTGTGCATCTATATCCCCTTTATTAACTAACATTAAGGTGTATTTAAATATTACATATTTTGCTAATTTTTCGCTGACAATCAATAATATAAAAACTAATATAGATAAAACAATTGATTTAAATGAACGGTTTTTTATATTCATAATTTAAATTTTTAAATAAAATCATTAATTTAAATTTAATTTAAATCAATTCAACTTAAATTGATATAAGTCTTATCCAATTTTTCATAAAATTGTCACTTAAATTAAACTCCATTTAAGATAATGGTGCTTATGCGAAATAGCCCTCTAGAGGGCCTTCTCGAACAACTTTCGCTCAACAGCACGACGATTCACAAGCCCCGGCATTACCTTGCCACCACCTTTATTCCAAACAGCAAACTGAGTAGCTGCAGCTTTATAATCGCCAATATTCAATTTTTTAAGCAATGTGGATTCTTTAAAAGCACCTGTACCAATGTTATAAGTCAGCGATACCAATGCATCAAACTGATTCTGATTAATAGGCACAGTTACAGCACTATTCACAGCAGATTCAAATTTCTTTAAATCATGTGCCATATAGGTTTTGGCTTGTGCTTCAGTGCAAGCATCCCCTTTTTTAACCTTGATACCATTTGGATAAATCGTGGTACCGAAACCGATGGTCCAGACTCCCACACCGTCATCATAAGCTTTGAGTTTTAAGCCCTCAAAACTACAAATTAAAGCAACACCTTCCGTACTTACTTGCATCACATTATCAATCGCAATACCGAGCATATCAGCCACCGTACCTGAAGCAGTGGCAATAAGTTGATCTGCAGCATCAACTTGCTTTTGCGTCAGTCGCCCACCACTAATTTTTCGTAAATAATCAAATATTGCTTTCATTTGAATATCGCTCCAAAGGCTTCTTTAATTTCAGTAATGATTTGCATAAAAGATTTTCCTTTGAGTAGTTGAACCGACTGGTAAGCAATACCAATGCACAGCATCCCAAAGATGGCAAAAATCAACATCACAAAACCCTGTGACATATGTGAGTAATGGCTTAGGTCATAATACTCAATGAATGCCGATCCACCATAAAGGCTAATGGCCACACTAAAAGTAAACTTCATAATCACGCCCATCGTGATTTTAATGCGTCCCTGAGTATCAATATCTCCCGATAAAGTGAGGGCAAATATAGCCCCAATCACCGCAGCCATAATTTTAAAAAGCCATGGCAAGCCTTTGATAGAAATTGGATCGTTCATATATTTTCCTTATGCAATATGCAATAAAAAACCGCCTTTCGGCGGTTTATAAAATTGATGAAGTAGTTATTCCTTATTGGAGGAATGTAGCCAAGGCGTTACTGTTAACGCAGTCAATATACCTTCAGGACTTAGAAATCGTGTAACTGATTGCCCCCAAGGTTCTAAACGATTATTTACAAGTAATTGATACCCTCTAGAAAGCAATTCAGCCGAAGCTTCAACAATATTTTCAACCTCAAACTCAATCCAACTCTGAGGAATACTAAACTCAGCAGGCCATTCATTTACACCAAAACAAGACTCAGCAGCTTGAGCTAAGGGCCAAAGTGCAAAATGCTTCACACCATCCAACTCACCATCCTCAGTGCTCATGTAAGATTCATTCCCTTGCATGGCTTTGATTGGAAGTTGTAATGTATCTAGATACAGAGACTTGCTTTCTTGATCTATTTTCGTAATTGGTCCAAATCCAGCAACAAAAAGAACTGTAATAAGGGGCATTTTAATGTCTCGTTTTTTTGAAGTAATATCCATTTATACTTCAAAATATTAATTTTTCACACATCAAATAATTTAAACATTTTTTAATAATTCATCTTGATACTCCCCTTAAGGTTTTTCAATACATCAGGAATGATCTATCATTCCTATTGATTAACAATAAAAAAAGCACCTTTCGGTGCTTATGCTGTTCTTTTCCAAATAGCGAATATCATGGATGGCTGTACATTGTTATGTGCCTGCCCTCCGCCAGCTTTATCTGTGTTGCCATCCGATGTAAAACGAGAACCATTACCTCCCGAATACGATTGATTTGATGCCTTTACAACGCCCTTATGATCATGTTCGGGAATCTCATCAAGCGTTAAGGTATGGTCATAAGCCCCGAAATTACTTCCCACAGTTTTTGTCCAATTCGGATCATTCGCAACATCTGAGTACCCTACTAGTGCTTTACCTTTTGAGGTTAATTGCCATGTTCCATATCCAAGCGTTGTTGCGGGATTCGTTGAATCAGTCGAGATATATACTCCACCGACTTTGATTTTGACATTCTCCAAGGCTTCGTTAAATTTAAGAATCACATCCGCCAATTGAGTTTCAAACTCTTCAGTTAATGCTGTTTTAAGCGTATCTACTGCCGTTTTAATTGCAGCATCACGATCTGTTTTAACCTCCATCGTGATTTGTTCTTGTAGATCCAAAACCGTGTCATTCAGTTCATTAATTTGATCAGTATGCTCATCTCGTGCCGTCTCAAGATCACTTACACGTTGAGCGAGATCAGATGCACCACCTGAGCTTCCATCGAGTAGTGCTTGAGCCACTGATTCAGCATCAGCAATCCCGTCAGCCTCTTCAATCAAGTTGCCATCTGCATCAAAAACCTGAATAAAATAATCACCTGAGATATAGATCGAAGCGCTACCCATATCATCAAGAGTTACAGGCCACGTATTAAAATTCTGCATCCCTTTATCAGAGTATGTATCTTTCTCATACGTTGTCCCGCCTGCTTCATACGCAAAAACCTGACCACCAATCAAAGGTTGTCCATTTTTATCGAAAGCCCGATAACGTATAGGCGTAAGTGGATATGCGGACATATAATCCCCTTAAAATAAAAAACCACCTTAGGGTGGTTATTGGTTTGATGTAGCTGTAGCGGAAGAAGTCACAGCAAGTTTTTGTGCCATCTTTAATAAATTTGCAAGCTTTTGGGAGTTTGGCGGTAAGTCTTTTGATGCAAGTAAAATTTGTCTGCCCGCCTTTGTTGTAAAAAGTACTTTAACTAAAGATGCTTGAAGGGCAATTTTAGCTGCAACAGGCAGGCTCGCCATACTTACCGCACCAAAAACTAATCTGTTACCTGTTGGTGGGTTCTCAGCATACTGACCCGCTCGCTCCACATGTCTCATGAGCTTCACAAAACCGTCCATCTCAGTCCGATCAGCACCCTTAAAGATATTTTGATAAGGCTCATAAAGTCTCTCAAACTCGCGCGCATACTTTGCCGGACTAAAAACGTCCGTACTTGTATTTGTTGCCTTGCCCAGTGCTTGACTTGCCATTTCAAAACGTAAAGCAGCTTGCCCTTTAGGATCTAAATTCTGATAAAAATTGGCAGCTTTATCTCCTTTACCTACCTTAACAAAATTATTAAAAATCTCATCAGGGGTATTGCTATTCATTGAGTTGGCTAAAGCTTTATCCCGACTCTTTTGCAAGTCTCGATAAAAAGCATCTGCTCTTTTATACTCATTAATCAGGCTAGGCTTTCCTGAATTAAGTGCAAAATCAGCAGTATCATCATCAATGGCTGTACGGATCTTGGTTAAGCCACTTGTGCTTTTACCTTGTCTTCCCCACTCATCCACTAACTCACCCAAGCGCGACCGAGCAGCTCGTAATTCTCCAAAATGCGTGTTAATCGCAGGGTTGGTTAAATTGTCCTTAATACCTGAGATTTCTTTTAATAGATCCTTGTTTGGAACAACTTTGGAGTCGCTAGCAATAACCTCATCAATGGCTTGAATCGTTTTTGTCGGTGAAACCGTTGTGTTTCCTGCTTGCTGACTTACTCGGTCATACATGCTTGATGCTACTTTTTGTCCACGCCAATTTTTTATTTCAGCAGCAGCTTGTAAAATTTTTCCTGAATCTTCACCTGCTTCGTTCACTACTCCCATGATACGAATTGCATTTTTATCCCCATTACTGGCAGCTTTTTGAATCTTATTTATGCTTTTATAATCAACTTCTGACATTTTCCCATGAAGTTTTTCAACCACCTTATTTGCAGCTACTTTAGCTTGTTGCTGTTGAGCCTCGCGAAAAGACGCTGTGCCAAAGAAAGGAACTTGTTCATTCAAAACTTCAGCTTTCTGAATGATTGGGTTTTTCCCGACATCACCAACAGACATGTTTACGCTATATTTTTTCCCTTCATCGATAATCTCTTTTGCACCAGGGCGCATATTGTTTTTTGTAGCATTCAGGCCTTTTACCGCAACATCACCTATCTTTTTACCAACGACACCACCAACAGCTCCACCTACACCACCAAAGGTTGTATGCGTAAGTCGAGCATCCGAATCTTTGGCAAAGCTCGCTCCACCAATTCCAGATCCAACCAATGCATTTTGCCCTGCAACTTTTGCACCTGCCTGACTTAAAATTTTAGCGCCCTGGTAACCACGGCTCAGTGCAGCCAAAGGTGCAGTTGCTGCAACCTGTCCACCTAAACGCCATCCATCAAAATCTTGCCCGTTTGCTTCACGACGTACATTATGGAAATCTTCAATATCTTTACGTTGTTTGGTAAAACGGTCGTAAGAATCGGTATCTAAATTTGTACCAAGCGCCTTATTTACGCCTTTATTAATGCCATCTGCAGCATAAGTAAATCCTTGAACAACACCCGCGCCCAGGTCAGAAGCACCAAGAAGTGCAGATTCCCAAACCTTCGTTTTACCTGCTTTTTTCGCTTCAGTAAGGGCTGTCCCCCCTTTTGTTTGATCAGCTTCTTGAGGGTTGGGAATATTTAAACCGATACCCTGTGCAATTTGCCGATTATTAAGTCCTTGGTCATTCCCTTTTTTAATTCCCATGGCAAATTTAGGGTGATCCTGTATTTTCAAAAATATTTTAATATCAGGAGTCCCTTTGCTTTTTTCATCTTTAATAAACGAACGTAATGCTTCACTAGACATTTTAACCCCCTAAAAGGTGTTGAGGTACTTGCTCAGGTTGAAAGGTTTGCTGTTGCAACATCTCTTTTGGAACAGCTTCGGGCTGAAATGATTGATGCTGTCCAAGCAGCTCGTTGGGCACCCGCTCAGGTTGAAATACCTGCGGTGCATCTTGATGACCAACATTTTGTCCCAATTGCTTATTCACAAAATCCCATGAGCGTTTACCTTGAGCGTAAGTGGAAGTTGGAAGAGAAGCCCACTCTTTGCCTAATTTTCCAATGGCAGATTTATAGTTGCCATTCGCGACATCGTTCAGTGCACCTCGCTGTGCAATCAAAGCAATCGCGCCGAGGTCCTGATTTTTTGCAGAGAAATCTTTAAAACCATATTGCTGTGCCAACTTGATCCATGTCGGATTTATAAATTGGTAACGCCCTGCAGCCGTGGTGTAGTTCGTCTCACCATCCGTTTGCTTAAATGCCTTTCGCATGTTTGGATGTGCATTTAGACTATTGATGCGCTGATTACCAAACAATGTGTTGTACCCATGCTTTACCCCTTCAGTGGCTGCAATCAGGTTCAACATTTTTTGTACATTTGGATTTTGACTATATTGCTCAAGCTGTTGTCTGTTCATGCTTTTCTCCAGGCATTAAAAAACCCACTCAGTTGAGTAGGTTTAGTTTTATAAAATCATCATCTATTCAGAATTCAATACTGCATGTTTCTTTCCACAATCTGAGCTAATACACTCTCCCTTGTGATTGACTTGGATCACACCACACCCCTCACAAATGGCGGTTGTAATAAAATTTGACTTACATTCATTGATAAAGCCATTTCTCATACCATATACTTTGGCGCATTGAGCGCAGTCAGACATTTTATTTGAAACTATTCCGCATCAAGATTCTTGCTCATCTCATTAATTTCTTCTTGAGTATGTTTTTTCAGAATATAATCTTTAGGAAGTACTTTTTCCATTTCCTCTTTTGTCAATCGCTCTCCGGCTTGATACTTAGGATATCTAAAGCCATTACCCTTTGAAATACAGGCCACTTTCCATAAACTTTCACCCACAGTATCTGGAATAACTATGTCATACTTTACTTCTTTACTATCTAATTGACTTGATGAGATAACGTTCCCTTTCTTATCATAATTCACATAAGCTAAAAGCTTCATTTTATTGTCGAGGCATGAAAATTGAAATAATTTTTTTGATCTTGTGTAGGTCTTCTTACTATTGTCATCCTCATAACTGTCTGTTTTAAACCATGCTTTTATAGAATTATTTTTCTTATCATAATTATATTGACTACTATCGACATAAATTGCTCTATCATCTTGCGCCCCTATAGCAGCATACTTCCAATCAGCCCCAAAACTTAAACCTGGGCTCAATAACCCACAAATAAACAATATCTTTTTCATAAATTCCCTCACCGTAATGAGGGAAATATAGCATAAAAATCAATCAAAAAGATTAAAGGTATCTTGTGGCTTTGCGGTATTGGATTGATTCATTGACTTGTATTTAGCATTCAAATCATGGATTGACTGCAGTGCGGCCATACGTGTTTTTACAGGCAAGGTGTCATCTGACAAATTACCCGCCATGTCTTTATACATTGCAACATCCTTATCAGATTGTGGACCTGACATTTTTGGCATCAAGGAAACTAACTGACCGGCTAATGTTTTTAATCTTGCTGTTGCTTCGGATCCATCGGAAGAATAACCCACCACACGCCCCGCCATATCCAATCCTGCGCCCAAATAGCTACTTGTTGCCTGAGGTAAAATCTTTTCAATCTCAGGTAAAATTGTATCCACTCTTTGAATACGCTGAGCTTCTTCTTTCTGAGATGTCAATGATGGATTACTTTTCACCTGCTCAACCACATAACCGCCATCTTGATCCTTAACATAAAATGCCTGACCATTCACAATGGCATACTTTCTGCCCTGCGTATCGACTCCATAAGCAGATGGTTTATTCTGCTCAAAATATTGCTTTTGCTCATTAAATGCAAAATTTTGCTGAAATTGCTGCCCTTGTTGTACCCGATTTTTATCAGCAGTTTGTGCACCAACATCAGTACCGTAGATAGAAGCTTGTGTTGTACGTTGATTATTCACATCTGATTGAGCATTGTTAGACAGCGTATTTGCGTCAGTAAGGCTGTATTTAGGATCTATCAGTGACATACGCATATTTTGTCCATATGCTGCCAATTTATCCGGATTATCTTTAAACGCATTTACATTCTGGACAAGACTTGCATATTCTTCATTAGACATTAATCTGCGTAAAACAAGAGATTGAGCTTGTTGAAGTGCTGCAGTTGGGGAACCTTTACTTAATAAATCAAATACAGGCGCTGTAGCAGAAACTTGCGATAAATTCATCTCGCTCGCATTTTTATTTGCAGTACTCAATGACTGCGCGGATTCTGCATTGGATTTGTTAATACTCGCATTATGTGTTTCTAAATCAAGTGCTGCTTTAGCACGTGCCACATTCTGCGCTTGAATCGCAGAACTCAAAACACCGGTCAGTTGAGGCGCATAAGGTTGATTCCGCGCTCCTGCCAAAGCATTACCCAAATTGACTTCACCTTGAGCATTGGTATTTTGAGCAAGCAATCGAGATAGAATACCTTGTTGGCCACGTTGTTTAATGTTGTCGTAAAGCCCTAAAGTATCTGCTGTGAGCTGATTAAAATTAATCTGAGGTGCTTCAGCAGACAATGGGACACGAGTATCAAGTTGTGTGAGTTGCATGGTTTACCCCGCATAATTATTGGTTCGTGTCACAGGACTGCTAAAGTCTTGCGCCATTAAATTCCCTGATCCTTTTTTGTTAAACAACCCTGAAAGTAATCCTGTTCCTGCAGGGCCACCCATAGCCATAGCACCTAAAGATGTTCCTAGGCTCAGTAAGCTACCCAATCCCTGACTACGAGCATTCGCTGATCCAACGATCCCACTAGCATTGGCATTCGCTGCACCCGTCAACGCATTGGCTTGAGCAGTTGCACCATTGATTCCGGCATTCGCTAATGCATCAGCAGAGCCGAGTACACCGCCTGCATTGGCTTGAGCAGATCCAAGTAAACCTTGTGAAATCAATTGCGATAGTGATGTTTGATTATTGGCAATATTCGACGCATTGTTATAGGACATGTTGCTCATATTATTAGCAGCGCTTTGCCCCATTTGCGTCGTTGACGATAATCGATTGAAAGCATTCGCTTGATCATTGCCGAAACGGTTATAGGCGTTTTGATACTCTTGCGATGCCAAATCACTGTTATAACCATTTAATGCTTTAAGTGTTGCACCACTGAGCAATCCACCACTTGCAGCCGCACTCGATTCAATTCCATCCATGCCTTGCTGCTTGCGAAATGCATACCCCGGATCAGCATTAAAATCAGATGCGCCAAAGCTACGTGTCAAACTTCCGTCCGCTAAGCCTTGGGATAATAATCCACCTGCTTGTGTACCCAAGTTCGCATACGACTGTTGATAACCCAGTGCTGAACTCAATCCACCATTTAAGGTGTTATTTGCATCGGTAAAGCCGGTATTTAAGTTTGCATTTGAATCAAGATAACCTTGACTCAATATGCCTGAACCTTTCAGCGCTGCATCAGATTGTGTTTGCCCTGCATTTGTATAGGCCGTATTTAAAATACCGCTTGCTTGTTGCGCAGCTTGTGCTTGTAGTGTCGCAGCTTTTTTTGCGGCCTTTGCTGCACTCGAACCAGTTAACGAACCTAATAAACCCATAATAAACTCCTATACCAATCCAACCGCAGGATTTAATAATGTACCAATATGAAAAGGTACAAAATTAAACACAGCACTTGAGGGCGTACTTTGAACACAATAAAAACGTGAAAAGTTGATTGCTGGTGCTTGTATAAAACCAAAGATATAAGCGGTCAACGTAGAACCATATGTGTTAAAGGTTTGAACTAAACCAACATTGGCGGCTTCCGCTGATGTGAAAACAAACCAATCTTTATTATTAATTGTGAAAATTGGATCAGTATTGGCTGAAATCTGCGCTGTAACTTGAAAAGAACCTTTCATCCAAAACTCACCATTAATGTTGGCAATTTTTAGAGTTACACCAGGTAAATAAACTTTATTATTAAATGTGGCAATGGTTCTGACATCAATCCAATTCACAGGCTTAATGCTATTCGCATTAATTTGTGCCTGTAACTTTGCAAGTGCCATCAATATTTCATCAGTTGCTAAGATTCCATGAGCAGGCACAATAGCCAAACCTGTGAGTGGCGTATCTAGGACACGCTGACTTTTAAAATATAGATTCTGACTTCCCTCAGGGACTTCATCCGTATTTGCACCAACATTCGCTTGCGCAATCGCCCATTTTGAATCTGATGAATCCCACACTGCAGCAAGACGATCAAACCCAGCACCACTATCAATATGTGCATAATCTCCGTCTAGAGCTGTTGGTAGTGCAGTCATCAACGCAGAATAGCTACTAAATACGCCTCGGAAATGCTGAACAAAATCAATTTTATCGAGCTTTCCCGAGATTCCTAATTGATCTTGTGCCTCTAAAAGCGTGGATGCTCCTGTCCCACCATGTTCGACAGGAATCACATCGTTGGGTTCAAACTCACCTAAGCCTTCAGTTCTTCTTTTAAGGGGTACGATCTGATTCATGTTGTCACCATCTGAATATTTTGCTGAGTACCGTCTGCCAAGAAAAAAGGCAGTTGATAATCAGAACTCAGCTCTACATCTTGTCGAATACCGTTCTTTAAAAAAAATGGCAGTGATAAATTCACTGCCACAACTTCTACCCATTCTGCATTTTTACGCCCATAGATCAGATCATCCTCAGGGGCATCACTCAAATTGTTCTCGCTACTTCGAAAGAGAATTGATATTTCATGTTCTAAGTCTTCAAGATGACTCCCTGTTTCTTTCTTCAATGTCTGCAAAGATTTACTCAATGCATCAATTGCGGATTGCTGTTGCTGATCGATATGTTGTAAATCCTCATCAGCATGCATGAGTTGATTGATCTGATCTTGTGAAACAGTTTGATCTTTCAATTCTGATATCGATTTTGCTAAAGATACGATCTGCTTTTGTTGTTGATCATTTCCATGCTTATTTTGCTGTGCAAGTTCTAAAGCTTGATCAGCGATCTTTTGTATTTGGTCAATCGATTCTGTATTGTTTTGACTCGTATTTGAGTACAAACCATATAACTGCTCAAAAAAAATAAGCCAGATTGTTGTAATCTGGCCATTTCGATCGACAATGATGTCCCGTGCAGGGATGCCCTGACTCATTCCAAGCGCCCCTCGATAATCACAATATTGATGGGTTCAGAACAGCGAATACGAAATACCCGATCACGCCCTGCGCCTAAACGTCTAGCAATAATCCGTTTACGATATTCCCCTTTTTTACCAAGTGGAATCAAACGAGTATCAGACCATGTATGACCGTTATCATCTGACCAATTCAGCATTAGCTTTGGTTCCATAATTAATCCTCAATCTGCAGGTGCCAAACAAAAGGTATAAGAAGAAGGCTCAAAGGTAGGATTGATGGGCTCATATACTTGATCAATATCATTTGCATCAAGTATTGTGATTTCAATTTTGACAAACTGTTTTGTCATATTTTTAAAGCGACTTATTTCAATTAAATTCAAGTTTGTGGTTGGATTCATATTAATATCAAAAGGAATTAGATCTACTTCAAAATCCTGTTTTAATATTGCTTGTAAATCTCTACCGTCTTGATTGTTATAAAAAGAAGTAGATTCAGTAATTTCTACACCATTAATGGCTAAGCCATAAAATCCATAAGCGGATATGTATCCGAGTGTGCAAGAATCAATAGCACCCTCACAGCCAATAGGCTCAGGAGGTTTAGGATCAGGAGTCTTTTTCTTTTCAATCCCAAACCCTGTTTCACACACAATTTCCAACTTATTGAACCGCGTTAATACACCTTCAGTATTGACTGCTTGAGCGGTACGTTCACGTAAAATCAGCTCACCATCGTCTGTGAAAGTATGATTGTCTAAATCGTATAATTTGCCATTTCGATAATCGCCAACAATATGCATATTCCTAAAAAATGCATGATGCTGTGAACGATGGCGCTCATGTAAACCTTGAGCATTGGCAAATGAGCGTTGATGCCACAGACCTGTAGATACATCAAAGCAAAATGTTGCATTCGCAGATGGGAACGAAATGACATAAAAAACATGTCCCTCTTGCTGATAGGCATAAGCCATTGCATCTGTTGTTTTACTATAAACAGAGATTGCCTCTTCAATCGCATGAGTCGAAATTCGCTCAGGAACACCACCCGCACTCATTACAATTTGATGGCCACCAAATTCGCTCACACCTAGCCAAATCACACCTGTAGATAAAGACACAATACTATCCGGAGCAACACAACCAAATGCCATCGCACCACCCGACAACCGAGCAAAAGGTGCATTGCTTGAACCTGTACCGTAGTATCGCTCTACGCTTTGCGCCCCGAATAACCAAAGCTCTCGGTTAAAGGTAATGCTTGCTGTGATGTTATCCGGTGTAGACTCAGCCGTTGCATAAGACAATGCATCTATTTTCGTACTGTACAAATTGGACCAATAGAACTGTCCTGTCCCAAACTTATTTAGAACAAAACGACCATCCAAGAACAATACATGTGTCGATCTAGGAATCGTTGAGCCTGACAATCGCTCAATCGTGAGCGTTAATATATCCAATGCATAGGTATATGTACCATTTACAATCAAAGCGACTTGACCATTATCGGCAATACGCACCGTACCAAGTGCACTAATCTGACTCAACTCAACAAGTTCAAATTTAGATGACTTGCTGTGATAGAGCCTTTTACCAATTACAGCGATCAGATCCCCATTAGACAAAACATGCAAGCACCGTACTGAAGCTTGATTTCCCTCAAAAATTCGTTTGAGACCAGGTGTAGGTATGAGTGCAGCAACGCGTGAACCGTTAGGATGTTCAATCGTTTGGGGATACCAATTAATGCAGTTTTGACAACTCATACTTTGAGCCCGCAATTTGTATGCAGGACCAACCA
Source organism: Acinetobacter sp. TY2 (assembly GCF_046269225.1). Lineage (NCBI taxonomy): Bacteria > Pseudomonadati > Pseudomonadota > Gammaproteobacteria > Moraxellales > Moraxellaceae > Acinetobacter > Acinetobacter sp. TY2. The sequence continues at coordinate 37,642 of NZ_JBJZOR010000007.1, read as the reverse complement.
ATGGAAGCTTAACCATAACGACCTCGATAACTAATACCCATCAATGTCTGATCAGGTTTTACTGGAATTGGCGTAGATTGTGCTCGATGCATAATGCGCATCGCTTGTTGATATTGCATCTGTACATCTGCAGTAATCGGCAATTGATATTCGGGTGCTAACTCAATCGCCAAGGCATATTTAATAGCTCGTACATACTCAACAGGCACATAAATATCATCTGTGGCTTTAAGTGGAAATTCAGGGCTGATTAACGAATGAATAAACAATTTTGCAGACTGAGGATTCGCCACAATTACCTCAATCCCCTCTACAAACCGTCTATAACGCAAAGCATCTGTAGGTACATTCAATGCGGTATCACGATACAAACGGATGTCTTGCCCATCAAGTACTGTATCTTCTGAGATAAGGCGCGCATCAACAAAATAATGCGTTTGCCCTGCCTTAAGTTGCACCTCAATGCCTTGTGATTGATAAACATAGTCTCGTGATGCTGACCATTGCCCCAATAACATATTCAAAGCAGATACAGCATCACTCATTTCGGCATCTGTCATGTTTTCACCTGAAGCAACAATACCGATAATACGTGCTGAGGCATGGATAAGATCACGGACTTTCATGTGCAATTCCTTAGGCATAAAAAAACCACTCATAAGAGTGGTTTTTTTAAATAAATATCTATCTAATTTAGGTACCACAAATATCTGTAGTACCTGTTGGATATGTAAATGAAAAATTAGATCTATTGGTTACAAGTTCAATTGATACTGGTTTATTCGCATCATTTATTTCAATGTCATGAAATACAACCGAATGCACATATGAAGTATTTTTAACTTTATCTGATAAAGTTAAAATATAACCATAATTTATATTATTAATTATGAGCCCGACTTGGTGACTATTCTGATTTATATATATCCCTACTTTTTGAAAACCATCAGCCGTATTTCCAACATTTATAGTTTTTATCGCAGAATTAGAACCATTCACTAAGGATACACTTAGCTCATTTTTACCTGACTGATTATGGTAGAAAATAGTAGCATCAAATGTTTCTCCATTTTTCAAATATGAAACTGAACCAGTAGGAAACAATGCCAACCAACCTTTAGATCCTAATGGGCTTGTAGGTACTTTTAATTTATATTCATAAGCAACCACTCCTGTCCCAAAAATATCTTTATCCCCATCCTTAATTCCCAATTTTTTATTATTTATAAATGCACTACTTTGTGCCATGTAGCCATACCCTGTTTTTGGGCTAGGAGCGGTCCCTGCAATTAGATTCATACTGTGCTTTTGCCCACTACTTATGGGAAAGAACTCTAAATTTGGATTGTTATTAATTTCGTTGAATTCTGCTTGAGTTGAATCAAAAGCATAAGTACATGCACTCCAACTGTTAACACTAATAGTAATGGCCAAAAGACCGAGTAATACTTTTTTCATTTTTTAAGTCCTTTTTTTATAGAAATTTCAATATATGTTTATATTTATATATTCACAAAAAAAACAGACAAGTGGTACATTATGTATTTATTTTTAAAGTATTTTTTAAAACAAATAAAAACCACTTATCATGTTTTTAAAATATAATTACCCCAATAATTTAATCAAACTCGCTTTATCATCACGGGCTAAATACTTAATGCCCTTTTTATCAAGCAAAGAACGAAGTTGATCTGCCGTTAGTGCGTTGTAATCCGTTTCAACTACAACATGCTCGGCAGGCTGAAAGGAATAAATCACTTGATTCAATTGCTCTATTTGAGCCTTTAAATCATCATTCTCAGCTTTGAATTGATCACGTTCAGTTTGAGCAACACTGAGCTGTAATTCTTTTTGAACTAAGTCTTCGCTTGATGCACCCCCAACAGCACTACCCATCATTTGATTGACTTCATCTTCCAAATCAACAAAGTCCACAAAGCCAAGCTCACGTAGCTCTTCTTCATGCTCTGCATTTTGAGCAATTTCATTTTTGTGTGAGGTGGTCGACCCCAAGTACAGCATTTTTGGATATTCCATTTTCATTACTCCAGAAATGACAACGCCCCAATTAAAGGGCATATGTTGTCATTCATTGTGATTAAAATTATTCAGTGATACGGCAAGCAAAATCACGAACACGAGTAAAGCCCCACATCAAATCGATACGGGTAGCTGTAGACAGGTCTTTAAAATCACCTGCACTTTGCACTGTAAAACGCACACCTTTCGAAGAATATGAATAGCCAAACTCTTTCGGCGTTACGATCTTTGCAGGTACAAATGCTGCAGTAAATGCAGATTCTTGGAACAATAGGTTTTGCACAAAGCCTTGCTCGGCTCCACCATAAAAATTAACCACCGCACCATTCGCAGGACTTGCATTCACTGTCTTGTTTGGCATTGCAGGCGTTAATGACGGATAGATTGATACTTGTGCTGTTGCAGCAGAAGCCATGACATCCGCAAGTACAACAAATTGTTGTAGGTCGCGCATCAATTCACCCGTCAATGGATGAGTTTTGAATACCCCTGCAATAGTAAAGACCTGACCTGCTTTGAACGTATCACCATTGGCAAGACCACCAAATACCAATGTCTCACCTGTTTGACTTGCCCCTGAGATAATGACCCCTGCCACTTTATTACCATTGTATAAAGTTGGCAGGTTAATCACTTCATCCCAATCGGCACCTGAGGCACGACCAAGATTCGTTTCACGATACTGTTCTGAAACTTGCTTGCCCGGATTGAACAACGCCTTACTGGTATCAACCAATTCAAGGTTCAAATCCGTACTGATCAAACCACTACGATTACCTTCAGGTGCAAGTGCTTTTTGTAGTTTTGCTCGCGCTTGATTCAGCGTACGAATTGAGTTTGGTACCGTACCTGGTGTACCGACCAAATAAGGCGTTTTCATCACCGCATTTTTAATCAAACGTGCTTCGATCGTTGAACATAAGGTTTGGATCTGAGGCTTAAAGATACGATCGACATAATCACGACGACGCGGATCACTGGCATCAAGCTTAAAGACATTTTCAACATGAGAGGATTGAAAGGCAGCATGCACATGATTGTCCACTTTTAAGCTGACTTTACGCTCTTTCCATGAATCAATTTGTCCACCTTCAGCCAGTACATTACCGTCATAAATACGGCTAATACCTGGAATCGTGATTGAGACATCATCCCCGACTTGATAGCCGTTCACGGTTTTATCAAACTCTTTTTCACGAGAGCGATTAATCCCCATCAGAAATGGACAACTTTCTTCAATAATGGCTGCAGCTTCCTGCGCAAAAACTTGAGCTGTATTAATAACATTTGGCATATTTTATTTACCTTTTATTTCGTAGACTTTTTAAATAGCTCACAGCATCCCCATCCTTCATATCAAGCGGGTTCTTCTTCACATTGGCTTTGCCTGAAGGCGGATTTACCGGTGGGGGTGCATTTGGAACTTTGGGAGCTTGCGGTTTATTTTTAAGTGAGGCACGGACTTCACCGAGTTTCATCAATTGCAAAGATGGAGGTAGACCTAACAGCTCAACATAATCCATCGGGTCTTTGCCAAGCTCATACAGAATCGCGGGCGCATCTGCCCCCAACTCAAGCACGGCTTCACTGAGCTGTTCAGGCAATTGCCCGCCACTGAGACTGATCAATTTACTCACCGTTTGCAGATAATCAGGATGAGTCTTTCCAAACTCAGTTTCTGCAGACTCAATCTGCATAGACTGCGCTTGTCGTGCTTGATCAGTACGCTGTTGCTCAAAACGAGAATTAACCTCTTGCTCAGATTTCTTATGCTGATACTCCGACATCGCTTTAGCGTAGTCATCGACAGATTCGAAATCATACAAATCAGGTTCTTTTAAATTCTGCTCCTGAGATGTATATTTTTCACGTAAGGTTTGAGCCGTTCGTAAAGCTTCGTTTTTCTCCCATGTCAATTTCGCAATACGTTGATCAATCGCAGTTTGACGTTTGGATTCACGTTCAGCTTCAGCTTGTTTATCAGCTACTGCTTTCTGCTCATCCGTCGGTTCTGACGCAACTTGCTGACCCTGTTCCTGATCAATCTCTTGATCCTGTTCAGCACCGCCTGTTGTATCAACATCATCTACAATGGGATTCTCTGTGTTTTCCATAGTCCTACTCACTTAAGCCTTGATTACCGTCAAGTGCGGGGTCTTGTTGCGGTGCAGCCATATTGTGCGTATCAATCCCGATCTGGCCGTCATCAGGTACGAATGGTTGTTGCTGTTGCATTTGTTCAGGCATTAAAAAACCGCCCTCAAGTGGCGGTTCTTCATTCGGTGGTTGTTGTGGTGGTGGTTGATCTTGCATACCCGTATCCACCCATGCTTCAGGCGGTTGCATATGTTGCAGGATCATGCTGATCGCCCCTTTTAATTCCTCAATCTCAGCTTTGGCGGCATTATTGAGTTGAGCAACTTCAATCGTCGTTTGCGCCTGAAGCTCAGCAATTTGATAACGTGCATCACGTTCAGCATTCTTATCGTCAACCTGTGCCATTGCTTGCTGTAACTGCATTTGTAGCTGTTGCATCTGTTGTTGATACTGTTGCAATACGGCTTGTACTTGTGGATCACCTTCACCCTCTTGCGTTAATGCGGGATTCAATGATTTCTTAATACGCTCCACAATATCCTCAAGCATATTGCCATCATCAAAGGCTTTGAGCAGTAGATCAGGTGCAGCTTGACCAATTTGCGGTACAAACTGTAATAGCTGTACCAGGGCTTCTTTATTCTCTTGCCGTTGGCTGATATAGCTTGCACCGGTCGTCATACGGATGTCATAGCGTCCGATGGTGAGATTATTCAAGATTCCATCAATAATGCCCTCACCTTGCTGATCAGTGGGTTCATTCAGCTTTACACGCTCAGTTTTAGCATCTTCACCCGTAATCCGTTTAATCAAAGGGACTGAATACACCTTTTGATAAATCGCAATCAAAATCCGTCCAATTTGAGCCAGGGATTTATTCAGGTTATCTGTAATATGAAAATGGCTGACATCCGCTCGTTGTTGCAGAAGACTGATTGCCTTACCTGACTGTTGATTGACGTTCTGCCCCATTGCTGCAGGTTGCATATTGAGAATTTCCTCAATACTTTCCTTGGCACCATTGGCAGCATTCAAAATCCCTGATAATGCAGTTAATGCCGGTAACTGTTGAGGGGGTGCAATCGGTTGACCTTGATCATCTACATCATTCCAACGTAAGGCTTGATATGCATTTGGATTCGCCCATTCTGTTAAATCTCGTGATGCACGTTCAGGCACTAAAAACTGCTTACGCAAACCTTCTGCAATCTGTTGTGCTTCTGACGATTTCCAATAGTTGTACAATTTCTGCGGATCACGGGCAAAATGGATCAGTGAAAAGATATAGCGATCTTCTCCATCCCAAGTCACATCACCATATACAGGTACAATCGGCAACATCGGAACGACAAATTCACGATCCTCAAGTACCTTTGAGCCTGTTAGTTTGTACCACCAACACTTCTCAATATAGCTTTTACGTTGATCGTGAATCGAGTTTTTATCAATTGGCTCCTCGAATGTTGTTGTGCCATCGACCAATAGATATAAGGTCTTTGGTTCTCGTTGCATCTCAAACAACTCAGCAACACAGACCGTTTTATCATCATGGTTCGACCAAGTGCTTTGAGCATCACTTTCAAAGTCTGTCGTCGCATCATCGCCATACTGATCTGCAATGTCTTCTTTCGGCACCCACGTTTTAAGCACAACATAACGTGCATCTGAGCCATCAAGCTCCTTTGAGTTCGGATCGAAGTACACAGAATCCGCATTATGAATCGACATAATTTTCGGCTCTTGCTGAAAACTATCAGGAGAAACATAGTCAACATGAATGCGAATCGCTCCAAAGCCACTGTAAACGACGTTTTCCATGGCAGCATCATAAGCATTATCAGCACTGCTTGAAATTTCAGTATCACGCAATAAGCCGTTAAAAATACGTGCCACCGCAGGATCAGCAACATCATCTACAGGCTCAGCTTTAATTTGCTGTTTATTCATTTTGGCACTGTTAATTTGCTGTTTGCAGTATGTGCGTAGCTTATTGATGGTTAATGTCGGTATACCTGCAGTTTTACGCGCTTCACGATCTTTATCACTCCACTGGGCATCATCCAACGTGACAAAGCGACGATCTTCCTCACCACGTTTATAATTCTCTTGCCAGTAATCTTGTGCATCATCACAAAGCTGACGAACGCGAGTCAGAATATCCTCGTCTTTTTCTTTGTTGTCGGTCATGACAATGTTGTCCTCATGGCAAGTGGTGGCGGTGGTGATTTAGGTTTTGATTTACCGATTAAACCTCTACGTACAGCAAAACGACGCATCATGTATGCATAACGTACTGCATCCAAAACATCATCGTGAGTTTTAACAATTTTGCCCTTATCATCTCGGTGATACTGCAAAAACTCGTCCAAAAATACCCGCAGACCACGAAACACCTTAAATTGTCCTTTGCGCATCAAGTCTAGAATCTCAAATAGACCTGCCTCAACTCCATTCGACCCATCAGGCCATGTCGCATGTTCTGCTAACATTTTAAAACCTGCATCTTTGTAATATGACTTTTGCTGCTTACCTGAACCTTTTTCAGTTTGTAAACCATCTAAAGGCCATGCAGTTGGAACATCAGTCGCCCAATGCTTCACAGCTCCCCAGGCATCATTTGGAGAAACTTGACGCTGTTTCCATGCGTGTGTGACATAGATCGTATGATTATCCATATCTATCGCAAGTCGTACTTGGGCTTGAGGGTGATCCCAACCAAAGTCCATTCCATTGATGATCATCCAATGATCAGGAATCTCAAACGGATCACAGGTGATAAACTCTTCACTCAAGTCATAGATACGACCATGACCGAGCATTGGAATACCCTTGGTTCGCATTTCACGTTGATGCGGTGGGAATGAGGCTAAAAGAGTTTCTTTGGTCTGTTCCGTCAAGTGCGTTACATCATCCCAACCTGCACGAATCAAGTATTGTCCTTTGGATGGTGTATCCATGAATTGGACAACCAACTCAGTCCGACCATTTTCAGGAGTGAACGTCAAAATGCCTCGACCACCTTGCCCTTGATCACCTGTTGCTGTTCGTGTTAAGACCTGTGGGAAAATAGTCTGATCTCTTGGTTCTTCATCAATGTGATACCAATCAACAGAGTCACCCATTAAAGCGTGTTGTCCTTGCGAGTATGACCAAAATTGCACTTTTGAGGTTTGATACTGGACATCACCGCCGCCACCATGACGCACATATACAGAGCGCATCGCATTGGTTGTCCCTGTCATTGACTCATGCTCAAGAATAAATTCAGGTGGTATTAATCCTCCAACCCATTTATTTTCAACACGACGACCAAATATAGGCGTTTGTAATAAGTCTCGGCACTTTTCACCTGAGTAGCCTAATAACCAAATTAAAGGTCCATGATTAAATACATGCCCATCCCACCAATCAGGGTAATGACCAAGCGCATGGATCGTATCGACATAGGTTCCCGTCATGGTTTTGCCGACACGGTTAGCTGCCATCAGCATCACTTGAGAATATGATTTTGAAGCTGAAATCATCTCACGCTGAAATGGATAGAGCTTGTCACCAAAACTACGATACTGATAAGTATCACTTCGACGGTTACGCTCCTCAAGTAAAGCGAGATATGCAATCTTTTCTTCTCTAGTCATGATTCTCTCGCTTTAGCCTCAGCCTCTTTAATGCGCTTGTCTAATTCAGTATCAGACACACCCATTAATGGCTCACCATTCTTACCTGTAATCTCTTGGCGATTTGTAAACTGACCACCTAAATCTTGTGCAGCTTGTTTCATAATGTTGAGCGACATCACGGTATTTTTTGCATTTTTCTCAAGATGCTTTTGATACTGACGCATGCGATAAAACTTTTGAGTCACAGGAATATCAATCAAGCCTTCATCAAATTTCTTTCGAGTTTCCTCAAAAAGATCTTTGAATTTCTTACTCAAATTTCTTCCTGCAACTTTTGTTGGGTCGTATGAAGAACACTGCATTCGATCAACTTTTATCTTAAATTCTTGTAATACAAGCTCTGCAACTTCTTGAGGGGTATCACGGCATGCAAGAGACTGAACTATAAAGATTTTTACAGGCTCTTTTAGGGCTGCCATAACCACCTCTTTGTATGACTACGTATGACAAAATAGGCAAAAAAATTTAAGCCAACTTCAATAAACACGTACCACATGCATGTGCAATATTTGCCTTTCTGATTGTTGGACCATCATTTGCAAGATCTACCATTTTTTGAACTGACTCGGATGCACCGTATCGCTGAACTACGCCATAGAATTCTTCGACATCGTGTGGGCGCAAGTAATACTTATATTCACCTGTTGATGGACTTACTAAGTAATTCCCATCTTCATCCCGCTTTGCGCCTAGGTGATACAACTCATGTTCTATCAATGCACAAAAGTCAGTATCACTTGCCTGTGAAGCATATTGGGCATCAATTGTGATAACAAAGTCAGGAATACATCCAAACCAATCAAGCATTTGTTTTTCTTGTCTGAGCTTGCGCCAACCACCTGCCATCGGTGCAAACTTCTCTGTCTGTCCTAATACAACTTTGTCAGCTTTAATAAATGCCGATGAAGCCCATAGCACTTTAAATAAATCATCATCCCAAGGCGATATATGTGCGTGATCAGGATTATGAAGTGTGCCTTCGTCATTAATGAATGTATTTAATATCCATTCTTTTAAATCGGATGCAGGCTCAAACCCCATATCATCAATAGGATCTATATCGAGTAAAGTTTTAGGTGGCATTGGTCTTTTCATAAATTTCGCCCATAAAAAGACCACCCGAAGGTGGTCGTCACAAGTTATTTCAAATTTCATAGATACTCCGCAAATTTAAATAAACATTGAATTTACGAAATTTTAAAATTTAATCTATCAAGATTCATCACTCTTAGATTTACTAAGTAAATCTGCAAAGAAGTTTTCTGTTAATCGATCTTTATATTCGATCTGAACACGTCCACCAGAGCCGATTCTCTCTGCTAACTCACCAAGTTCTTTTGCGTTTTTTTCAGACCAACCATTTTCTTTAGCCCATGTATTGATTTCAGAACTTGATAATTCTTCGCCCTGCTCATACAACCATTTCAAAATTAATTTTTTAACCGACACATCAAGCGGATGACCACCACCTGTAGATACATTTACACGTTGATTTAATTGCTCTAAAGCATTTTCTAACAATGGAGTCATTGTAATTCTCATAAAGTAATAATGTAATTAATACTTTGGGATTAATTCATTCTATTCAAGAGTTAGCTGAAATAAATCAACCATAGAAAGCCACCCGCAAATTCTTAATCCGCTCTTTCAATCGAATCATCACATTATCGATTGCAATTAATTCACTGTTTCTTAAACTAGTTCTGCATAGGTCCTGATATTTTGATAGCTCAGCACTACAAAATTAATTTTAGTATAAACCAAAATAACAGATCAATAATCCTAAGCCTATAGGCATAGTTTATAAAAACTTTTTTAAATCATTGAAATTTCTTAATTACCATTTACGATTGATGAAATTAGAAGCTACTTAACTATTGAATATGAACTACAGTCAAAGAATTCACGGCAATAAAATTAGAATTAATGAAAATATTAATTTTACCTTTTGGAAAAAGCTCACTCAAATTTTTGAGGAAATGTATAAAAATGATTATTTTTCAAAAAAATACCCGATAATACTTCCATGGTTTGAGGAAGATTCTTATTATGGAAGTACAATAGAGATGTTTTATGCAGGCTCTACCTATAAATGCAACTCAAAAGAATTAAGTGACGATTTGGCATTTCATATTGGAGATGAATTTGGTTGGCCACTTAAAACTCAAAAAATGTTGTCACCAAAAGTACTAAACGGATATCAATTATCAACTAAATTTGAAAATTGGATGCCATCTATAGATCAGGTATTTGACCTGATAGAATTTTTTTACTCAAGAACACACTCAGTAAAAGTTGAATCTATAAATTATGAGGGAGACTTAGGAGAGTTCGAAAAATTTAATATTCTAAGTTTTCCAGAGGGTGATAATTCAGCAAAGGAAGATTTTTCGGAAAAAGTCAACACCTTACTTCGCGACGCAAGAATTATTTACGAGTTCGATTCACATGCAGGACAAATTAAAACAATTATTAGTGCTGAAACCAAACAACTGATAAACAACGCTCTAAATAATAAACTATTTTACCACGATGCTATATACCAAGAAATGCTTCAAAATGCCTGTAATGAAATATCCAGCTGCAGAAGAAAGGAAAGTTATGAAGCTCTTAAAAAATTATGGGATGCCTATGAACGTTTGAAGTGTTACTTCGACCCAAAAACTCAAATAGAGAAGAAGGACTCAAGTCAAAAGATTGTGGACTTATTTTCAGAAACGCCTATATTCCAAATTGAAGTTTCCGAAGAAATGTTCAAGTTATCTAAGCTTGGTAATAAGTTGACTATTCGTCACTCTGAGACATATCAAGAAGACTTAAGGGACAGTAGGCAAATTAACTATTTGTTTAACCGATGTTTAGCTATGATTGTGTTAATTCAAGATCAGATTGTTGCAACCAATAAAACAAAAAAGTTCATTTGACCGTGTTCATATCCACCCATAAAAAACCACCTACCGGTGGTTTTTTATTAATCTATTTTAACTTGAGGCTAGATTAAAAACTAGTTGCTTTATCATATGCTTCAAATGCATCCGCATATTCAGTATCATATTTTTTCTGCATTTCAGCACGCTCAGAAGAACCTTTGGGTAATTGCTCTACTGCCATTCTCAGGTTATTCAATCTATCAAAAGTTGGATTAAATTGCTCTTTACCATGGGTTTCCCATGATTCTTTTCTTCTTTGTTCTTGAGCCTGACTCATTGCGTATCTCCATTAGTTAAAAACTTAGGTATTACACTAATAGAGAAAAAGCCCACATTTCTGTGAGCTTTTTAAGAATGTGGTGTGGCAGGCGGATTCGAACCGCCGCTGACGATCTTAGATTTACCCCACAGTTTTATTTTCACAATCTTAGAGCCCTACTGCCACATCAACCAGCCATTATCCCGGGGTAAAATTTTATTCATACTTATATCACCTATTTTTTCGTCAAAACAATGCAATTTGCTAGAAAAATACTCTACTGTTGAAAGTAGAGAGACATATTGCAATAGGGCTCTAAGAACGTTGTTTATTGTTAAAACTGTAGGCATGTCTATGAGACCGACTGTCAAGCCAATGAAACCAACACAGACACACACTAAACTTGTTTGATCTCGGATAAACCGTAATACGACCAATATGTGAAACTATAGACCATTCTTCGCCAAAACGAAATACCTAAGCTCCCATATCTTTGTAAGTATTTTTTCGATATTTCTCTACAGCTTCCGCAGCACATCTAATTGATGTTTCAATTGCGATCACCATCAAATTTTCATACTTCTTCCATGACACTCGGTATGCATCCTCTGTCATGTGATTTTGCAACTGCCCCGCAAAGCACAAACGACCATAAGCTGTATGTTGGCGTTCCATTTCAGGAGATAAGGCATACATTAAAACCATCCATGCGATTTTCTTACCCAACTCATCCATTTGAATAGTTTTTGGATCTCGCTTTCCATCTTCTTTGGCATTAACCACAAGGATTCGAGCAAGATGATCTTGAATATAATCAAAATCAGCCTTGGATTTTTGACCAAAAACAATAACCGATGTAATCGACTTCTCCAACTGAGTTTCCATGCTTGCAATAGCACCCAAGCGATCTTGATAGTCCAAAGGTTTCTCTCCTGTACCATGTGCCTCATCACTGAATTGTGGTGACTTTGCTGTAATGCCATAAGTCAACCATTCAAATTGTTCAAATTTGTCTGCTACTGCATTCATTTAATCACCCTAACCGTCTAATTTCTTTAATCGCCAAACCGCTTTTTACCTGCTCAGTGCTATACCTGTACACTGAATAACCCAACGCTTGAGCCGAGTTATATTTCGCCATATCCCCTAAATATCCCTTTGCCCTTGTATGCCTCCCATTACTCCAAATCCCGCCCTCAACCTCAATCAAAATCATTTTGCCTACCAGATGGAAATCAGCTCTCCATTTCCTTTTCGGATCGAATCTAAACTCCTGCTCAAATTCAATCTTGTACGCTTTCAATTGCTGAGATAGCTTTGCCTCTCCCTCACTGACAGTCCGCTCAGTTTTAACCGTGTTGCGACGTTTAACTTGCTTCTTCGGTGCGTAGAGCTTTTTGTATTCAGCAAGTGAAATACTGCTCAAAGAACTCTCTCCAACATTGCTAAACAAGAACGATATGCAAATGTATATTCCTGATTTTGTTTTTGAGCAGCATCGCTTATTGATAGCTTCAGACTTGAAAGCAAATGCAGATGTAAGCTGTTCAGCTTTGACCATTTGCACTTATATTCCTCAAGTTCTTTCTCTACGATCTCCAACCGCTCAACCGCTTCAACGTGTGAGCGTTGGTTAAAACATTCACTCTCATACTTGCAATGACCTGCTTCGGGACAATCCTGTGCAGCGTTTTGACAACGTGCCATTGCATCTGCATAGGTATTAGGATCAGGGCTAAGTAAATCCTGCTCACAAGGAATTGTTTTCAAGCTGTCGCTCCTTTACCCTTCGCCTTAAATCCAACCTCAGCAAGATACGCCTTCCAATTTTGACGTTCTTGAGGATCAGAAAGCTTTGCCGAAATGCGACTCGCTAATTGCTCATAAGACTCACCTGCTGTGCTGTACTTGCTCATAACTTCAGGATGACGAGCAAGTTTGTTTGCGAACATGTACATCTGACTTACCGAAGCAAAAACAAGGAAATCAGAAGTATCTTTTCCATTCGACTCACCTGCAGATCGTTTTGAAACGTGTTCAGGTGTTTTCAATGCATTTTGCTTCTCGTATTTCATATGAGCTGTAATCAACCAATCAGCAAAGAAATAATTCATCATTTCATCTGAATGATTTTTTTCAGCGTTGAAGTGTTCAAAAGTTTCTAACTCACGTTTAAACCATGACGCATTAAAAATCTCGTTGGGATCAACCGATGGGTTGGCAGAAACAATTTGAGATTTCAAGTTTTCAAAAGAAAGCCATGTTTTTTTATTTTGATAGTGTTTTTTGATAGTGTTACTTTGTAGGTTAAAATTCTTTACCACTTGAGGTAAAAATTCTTTACCACCTGTGGTTAAAATATTTGACCACTTGCCGTTAAAGGTGGTTAAAAATATTGACCATCTCGGGAACTTATCCACAGAATCTAGGTGGTTAAATTTTTTAACCAGTAAAGATTTTTGACCACCTGTAATTAAGTAAAATTCGACTGAGTTCTGATCTATTTTTTCTCCATATCCGAAGTGGTAAAAATTTTTAACCACCCCTTTTTTGAACAAAACTAAAGTCTTGACCAACACTTTCTTTGATGGGAATTTGATTAAATTTCCAATATCGTAATTGTCTACAGGTGAAAATACGTTTCCATATTTGGATTGGTGATGTTTTTTAATAAGACCTACTTCCTCAAGCTCTGTTAAGCACTTAATCACTGTAGGGCGACTTTTCTTTGATAGGCTTTCTAATTGACGTAAAGAAAGTGCATCACTCTCTTTCGTCCAACCACGAGTTTTACGGATAATCAAAAGATAGATCTTCACAGATGCATCGCTAATCTTGTTCATCGCATCATCTACAAAAGCGTTAGCAACCATGAATGAATTTGGGATAAATTTACTCACGCCTCACCCACCTTTTCATTCACTTGAATGAATCGTCCAAACATTAATATTTTCTCAGCACGTAAAAGACTCGAAATGAGTTCTCCTGCCTGGTACACCGTCATTCGGTGCTCATTGATCAGAATCTCAATCAACTCATCGCGTGTGACTGCAGCATTAGATTCATCACGTTTGATCTTGCGTAAATTCTCACGACGAACCTTCAATATTCCATCCAGTGATTTCAATGCAGGTTCATACCAAGATTGAGTCCATTGGATCTGTTTATGTCCAGGTGCTTTTTGGAAATGGTGGTTTGTAGTCATGAAACCTCCGCTAAAGCTTGTTCAGCTTCGGTTAGACGGCGGTTGGCATTGAGCTCAGTAATCGATGCACCACGTACAAACTTTTTATTTAAAGTCAAAATACCAATACCGATATAAACATTGACCGTGTTTTCATAAACTTCTGTGATTTGATAAATTTCGTTGAAGTTCATCATTGCTTGATCAATTACAACTGCATCACCAATTAGAAAATCACTATCGTTGTAAGGTGTTGCTTCTTGTGCTAAATTTGATTTCATTCATGGGTTCCTAAATTTGTGAATAACGACCACTTACTGTTCGCGCAGAAAGTGGTTTTTTAATATCCAAGTTTTTCTTTTTGTCCACTGATCTCGTCATGAAATAGATCATCAACGGTATCAATACGACTCATCCAGCTTTTTGACATAACCAATAAAGCTTCAACTCTTGATTTATCAATGCTTTGATATTCCTTTGGAACAATCTTTAATCCAAGACAACTCAACAGCTCACAAAAAGTTTCAATTTCTGTCAACTCATTGTTTTTTCTATCTGTTTTCATTCTTGTAACTGTGCTTGGATCTACACCCAAGTGTTCAGCAATCTCTTTTTGATTCCCCGAATCAAGTCCGTGCAATATTCTTGATGTGCCATTTCTAGCACTTGCAGATAATTCTATTAATACTTTGCTCATATGGTGGCTCCTAAGCAGAAAGTGCTTGCAGATTGGCTTTTAATTTACCGTTGGTGAGAATTTGTAATCTGGCTTGTGTATCAAGTGGAATACCTTTCTTCTCCCAGTCCCATACGGTAGTACGACCCACTCTCATTTTTTTTGCTAACTGTGGGTTTGATTCCACCTTGTAATGATTTCTTAAGTCTTGAACATTCACGTGCTAATACCCGAACCAATTTGTTCGGTTTATTGAATCATATGTTCGGGTAATCGTCAATTAATACGTTCATAATTCCGAACATATATTCATGGAGTTCTGTTTATGCAGATTACTGATCGCATTAATCAAAAAATGACAGAGCACAGCCTTTCGCAAGCTGATCTTATTCGTGGAACAGGCGCTGGGCGCGCAACTGTGTCCGGATGGGTTAATGGCACAAATAACCCTAGCGCAAAACATCTTGATAACTTAGCTAAAACACTTAAAACAACCACTAGTTGGCTACTAACCGGTGAAGGTTCTTCTGCTACAGAACGAAATGATTCCAACTTCTCCAACGTAGTCATAAATGAAAGTCCTCTGCGTAGAATCCCGATTCTAGATTTTGTTCAAGCAGGAAGCTTTTATGAATCTGGTTATGATGGTATTCACCCGAAAGGCGAAACGTATACAACCTATATAGGTTGTAAACCTGAAAGTGTATTTTCACTTGAAGTATCAGGTTTAAGTATGATTCCCGAGTTTGCTCCAGGTGACAAACTTGTGGTTGATGCAGCAAAAGAACCGTATCCGGGCTGTTATGTTATTGCACAGAATGGTAGCCATGAAGCAACCTTTAAAAAGTACAGAGCGATTGGTTACGATGAGCACGGACGTGAAACTTTTGAATTGGTTCCTTTGAATCCAGACTTCCCGATCATGAATTCAACACAACAAGAAATTAGAATTATTGGAGTTGTTGTGGAGCATTTACGATCTTTTGGGAAGTAATAAAGATTTTAAAACTGTAAGCACATCGGCTCGTCAAAATTGATGAGCTAGGTAATTAAAACTTCTAAAAGAAAAGAGAAAATAATGATTGCAACGCTTAATAAGTCTAAAACTGCGCTAACAATTAACCGTCAAGAATTTAAATTGGCATTAGATAAAATTGGTGCAGGAATTGATAAACAAATAGCCTCGCTTATAAAAGCCAAGCAAAGCTATAACACTGAAGAAATGGTACGCGAAGTCATCAGTGAAGCGAATATTTTTGAGGCCATTATTGAGGGCTTTAACGAAGCAGAAGAAACCAATCTAAAACTGACTGATATAACTAATCTTGATACAGCACAAGGATGGGTAGATGAGTTTTTAGAGAAGTATTCAGATATATAAGTGCTGTATTTGGGATAAACATCAAAACACTTATTTTATTTAAATTTTGAAAAATTTATTACATGTTTAATTTGCATATATAACTTAAAGCAACTCAGATATTCTTTTGCTATTAGCAAGGTTGCCATTAAATTGCCTTATGAAAAGCATTACACTATAAATAATTTTTAATCTACACAGTAAAATAGGCCCAATGAATGGAAGATATAATTTTTAAAAACTTTGAAGAAGCTGGACAAACTGTTTTAAAATTTTTATCTCAGAAATTTGGATTTAATTTATGGATGATTACTCGGACCGAGGGTGATAATTGGATCGTCCTTCAAAGCGAAGATAAAGGCTATAATGTTACGCCCGGGCAAGTTTTCTCATGGGCGGATTCATTTTGCTCTCATATGGTTTTAGGAAAAGCTCCTAAAATAGCTCCTCATTCAGAAGAAATACCTTTGTACTTGAATGCACCTATAGCAAAAAAAATAAATATTAAAGCTTATATAGGTCAACCACTTATGAAAGAAGATGGAACTCTCTTTGGTACTCTTTGCGCTATTGATCCCAATCCACAATCTGAAGCACTACTACTAGAAGAGGAATTAATTAATCTTTTAGGTCAGATTCTAAGCTATATCTTGCAAGTCGAATTAAGGGAAAATGAACAGAAACGTCAAAAAGAGCTTTTTGAAGCTGAGGCCTTAAGCGACTCCTTAACGGGATTGTTTAATCGCAGAGGTTGGGATCAACTTCTCACACTAGAAGAAGCCCGATGTAAACGTTATGGCCATCCTGCTGCAATTTTCATTTTTGATCTTAATGATTTAAAAACTGTAAATGATCAACTTGGACATTTTAATGGAGATGAATTGATAAAAAACACAGCCAGTCTACTAAAAAAATGTGTTCGTAATAATGATATTGTCGCTCGTTTAGGTGGAGATGAGTTTGCAATTCTTAGCATTGAAAATACAAAAGAGGGGGCAGAGCTTTTATTAGATAGAATTCAGGAAATTTTTAAAAATGCTAATATCAGTGTAGCTATTGGTTTCGCAATTCGTAATCCCTCTTACAGTTTATTAGAAGCAGTCCAAGAAGCAGATGAAAAAATGTTTGCGAATAAGCGTAAGATCAAAAATTAAATTTTAATCGTTTTAACACTGTAATTAACCCACCCAGCGTGGGTTTTCTTTTATCTATTAAAATATATTGTTCCATTAACAGAATTAAAACCAAAATAAACCGAACAAATGTGTTGACTAATTTGTTCGGTTATCCGAATATATATTTCATCAAAAAATAAAAAAGCACACCGACCTGAGAAACCTGTGTGCTTTTGCTAACTAGCGAGATAATTATGAATCTAAAACCAACATCAATCAACCCTGCCGTTACACATCGTGTACAGCGCTTCGGGTTTATTAAAGCCGTAGCAATCAGCGGTTTATTCACTACAGGTGCACTCGCACTTGCTTATAACCCCCAATTAACCGAATACAAGTTATCAGTTCCTGTACACGCCCCTGCTCAAAATGCAGTAGCGGCTATGACTCTTCAAAATAATACAGGTACTGCAGTCGTTCGCTTAGATGGCTTCACACTCGATGTGAATTTCAAATACAACACTGTTGAAGATGACTACGGTGTACCAAGTAGTTATTTCATGAATGCTGAAATCCTAGACCTTGCGGTAGATCAGGCTTACGACAACTCAGGTAATAAGATTTCAGACTTCACCGACTTCAATGACCATTTGACTATCAATGCGATGTTGGTGGCTTACATGCTTCAAAACCGTATGTTGGAGGGCGTTTAAATGACTACTCAAACTATCAAACAAAGCATTTCCCCTGCTCAAGTTTTTGAGTCGCTTGGGAAAGGTTTAAAAATGGACTTCGCTGAAGCTGGCACCAATGATTGGTCTCATATAGACAATGCTGCTCAAATTAGTATTTCGGATATATACAGCGGTTTTCTTGAATTTCGTTTTACACCGGGTTTTGAAAACAATTGGGAGCGTAAGCAAAAAGAGCGTTCAACAAATTTCACTGCTGAGTTTCTTGGCTACGATGGAAATAATAATGAACGCTATCGTGTTGGCACTAAGAGTAATTTTTATTACACCCTCATCAGAATCAAAGATGATGCACATGCCAAATATGGTCTAAAAGGCTTTGAAGTTTACATGGAAAATAACGGTACGCTCCGCTTTGTAGACAAGGCAACGCTGAAAGATTGGGTTATCAAGGCAATAGAAAAAGCGCGTAATTTTAAAAACAACAAAGAACACAACAAGGTTCTCGAAGAAGTTGGCCACTATTCCTCTCCTGAATACAGAGATTGGAAAAAAACCGCACCTCGTGGCCGTGGAGTATAAGTCATGACAAATAATCAACATCCTATTGAGCCGGTTAATAATTTTGTCGCTTTATCTAAGATCAATGTGAATGGTCATACTGAAAAGAAAGGTAAATTTACTTATTTATCTTGGGCCTTTGCAGTAGCTGAAGCAATGAAAGCTGATCCACAAGCATCATGGAATTTCCGAGATCCAATGATCTTTAGTGATGGAACAATGATGGTTCAATGTGACGTAATCATGTTTGGTAAAAGTATTTATATGTTTTTACCAGTGATGAACAACATGAACAAAGCAATCCAAAACCCCAATGCTTTTGATGTTAATAGTGCAATGATGCGTTGCTTGGTGAAAGGAATAGCTGCTCATGGTTTAGGTCTTTACATCTATGCAGGTGAAGACCTACCTGAAGAAGAAAAACAGGCTCAGCAAAATCAGAACCATCAACAATCAGGACAACAGCAAAAATCTTTAGATCAGCGTTATCAAGATGCATTGAAATCAATAGCAAATGCAAAAAATCCATCAACTTTGGATAAGGCTATAGATACATTTGGTCCAACAAAATTCAATGATGCTATTCAAAAATCTTGTCAGGCACGTGCTGATCAAATGGGGTGGTCGCCAACTCCACCACCACAAAATCACTCACAACAAAATAATCAAAGACATCATTAATTGGGAGAATAAGCATGAATATTCTAAATGGTAACGAAGCTTTTTCAGCATTAATGGCCGGCAAAAAGATCATGTGTCGTGCTGTAGATCAATTGGCTGATTTTAATGACTTGGATCAATTCCCTGCCACTATTTTTGCAATGCCAGGTTATGAGTTCTCTATCAAAATTGATTCTATTGAATTAGCAGGCATTACATTCCTGAAGCCCTTTTCTCTCGATGAATTGGTAGATGGCCAAGAGGTTTGTATTGTAGAGAATTTCAACCGTGTTACTTTAACTCAGTTCTGTAGTAGCAATACTCAACTCGTAGAAAATGTTAAAGCAGGATTTGCACAACGAGATCGTGAGAATGCAAGCAAACAGCTCGAGGCGATCCAAAAGGTTTTAGGTTTTGAAAATACGATCTATCTTCAAAAAGGTTATGTGGTAGAAAAAGACAGTGATCAATCTGTTGAAACAAAAAAACGCCAATCACGGAAAAAGACTGCTGATACGTCTGTGGCCATTGCTGACGTTGAGCCTTCAGGTGTAGAAAGTGTAGATACGCCTTGTGAGAACAAGGTTGAAGAATTGGCTGAATCTACCCAAGCCCTCACAATCATAGCTCAAGAGAATGTGACCACTTCTAAAGACAACTTGATAAATGAACCTGTTGAGCAAGGCGAGCCTGACCCTGAACATCAAAAGCATTTAGACGCAATTCTTGACGCAGTAAATAATGCTCAAACACCAATCGAAGTTAATGCACATATTCGCTATACAAAATCTTGGACTGAGGAACAGCGAAAACCAGTTATTCAGGCTATGAATAAACGGTTGATCGAGCTGAATGATCAAAAAGAAAAAGTAGCTACAGAACCACCTTCATTAATGGTAAAGATTCAAAATACTCAAAATGAGCATGAGTTAAATGAACTCTTGCCTGAAATTCGTTCTCGTCATGCTGATATTCAACCAAAGCTGATGGACCTTGTGAAAAAGCGTCGTTTTGAATTGGTAAATCAAGGTTCGCAGGTGGCTTCATGAAATTTAACTATTCCTCTATCACCCGAACACTGACAGTGTTCGGGGTGAAAATGGATCATATTTTTCAGAACGTCAGTGTTTGTGAAATTGAAGAGTTGATCATTGATGCGAAATTCAAAGAAGCGAATTGGAGAGTGTGATGAATATGCTTAAAGAAAAAGATCGTGATCTACTTCAATCTATTTTTAATGAAATGCAAATTTTAAAAAAAACTTTTACTCAACAAAATGAGAGACGTATAGGTCGTGCTGAGTTTGCAAAATTATTAAATATTGAACCTGAAACCTTGGATGCACGTATTCGTGAAGGTCGATATAAGAAACCATTTAAGGATGGAAGAAAAAGCTACTGGCTACTCTCGTATGTTCAGTCGGTTGTTACAAACACTTCAGAATCTGATACAGTAGCCGCTTAGATAGCGGCTTCTTTTTGCCAAACAATTAAGGGTACTTTTTAAATATTGAGTACCAAATTGAGTACCAAAACAAGCACCTCTAAAATTAATATTGTATTTCAAATGGATACGTTCAATATGCTTCTCATGATCGACAATTATGACTCTTTTACCTATAACATCGTACAATATTTTGGCGAGTTAAATCAGGAAGTAAAAGTCGTCCGTAACGATGCCGTGACTTTGGATGATATTGAACGATGGCAACCAAAGTATTTAGTGATTGGTCCTGGTCCTTGTTCGCCAAGTGAAGCAGGTATTTCCATTCCTGCCATTCAGTATTTTGCTGGGAAAATTCCACTACTCGGTGTGTGTTTAGGACATCAAGCGATTGGGCAAGCTTTTGGTGGCGATATTATTCGTGCTAAAAAAGTTATGCACGGTCGTTTATCTGATATGTACCATAGCGACACAGGGATTTTTAGCAATCTTCCCTCTCCATTTGCAGCAACACGCTATCATTCATTAGTGATTGATCAAGCTACTGTGCCTGACTGCTTGGAAGTAACTTGCTGGACCAATGAGGCTGATGGCTCTATGGAAGAAATTATGGGTGTGAAACATAAGACACTGCCAATCGAAGGCGTGCAATTTCATCCTGAATCAATTCTAAGTGCACATGGTCATCAAATCTTTAAAAACTTCCTCGATATTTACGCATAAGTGCCCAAAAAGTTAAGATTAAGATAATGAATATTCAACAAGCTCTAAATAACATCACTAAAAATATTGAACTGACTCAACCGCAAATGGAAGACGTCATGCGTACCATCATGAGCGGTGAAGCCACCAATGCCCAAATTGGCGCACTCATGATGGGACTTCGTCTAAAAGGTGAAAGCATTGACGAAATTACCGCTGCTGCTCGCGTTATGCGTGAATTTGCCATTAAAATTGATGTCAGTGATATCCCGCATTTGATTGACATTGTTGGCACAGGCGGTGATGGTCAAAATCTATTTAATGTTTCAACTGCTGCAAGTTTCGTGATTGCAGCATCCGGTGCAACTATTGCCAAACACGGTAACCGTGGTGTTTCATCTAAATCAGGTTCTTCTGATTTGTTAGAACAAGCAGGCATCAACCTTGATCTAAACATGCAACAAACTGAACGTTGCATCCGTGAAATGGGCGTAGGTTTTCTTTTTGCACCAAATCATCATAAAGCAATGAAATATGCTGCTGCCCCTCGTAAAGAGCTGGGTTTCCGTAGCATTTTCAACTTACTCGGCCCGCTTACGAATCCGGCTGGTGTACGTCGCTTTGTCATTGGTGTATTTTCCGCAGAACTTTGCCGTCCGATAGCAGAAGTACTCAAGCAATTGGGCGCTGAGCATGTCATGGTGGTGCATTCTCGTGATGGACTCGATGAAATTAGCTTAGCTTCAGCAACTTATGTTGCTGAGTTAAAAAATGGTGAAATCACGGAATGGACGATTCAACCTGAAGATGTTGATATTGAGTCGCAAACGTTGACTGGTTTATCTGTCGATAGTGCAGCTGAAAGCCTTGCACTCATTAAAGATGCATTAGGTAAAAAGAAATCAGTCAAAGGTGAAAAAGCAGCCAGCATGATTGCACTCAATGCAGGTGCAGGCATTTATGTTTCAGGTCTATCGAGTAGTTATAAACAAGGTGTGGCGTGGGCGCACGACATTATTTGGGGCGGTCAAGCACTCGAAAAAATGGGGGTACTCGCTGAGTTCACTAAAACGCTGAAAGAATACGAAGCCTAAGCCCATTATTTTAAAGCAATAGAATTTAAAGAATAGGAACACATCATGGTTGATATAGCCAATACTATTTTAGGTAAAATCGTTGATCGAAAATACGAAGAATTTGCTGCTCGCCTGAAGCAACGTAGCTTGAAAGATGTCGAAGAACTTGCCAAAGCAGCAAGTCCTGTACGTGGGTTTGCTCAGGCTTTAAATAGCAAACGCCCTGGGGTGATTGCTGAAATTAAGAAAGCATCTCCATCGAAAGGCATTATTCGTGAAAACTTTAATCCTGCGGAAATTGCAGCACAGTATGAAGATGCAGGCGCAGCATGCTTGTCTGTACTGACCGATGCTGATTTTTTCCAAGGTGCAGATGAAAATATTTTGATCGCGCGCAATCATTGTTCACTACCTGCTTTGCGTAAAGACTTTTTAATTGATCCCTATGGTGTAATTGAAGCACGTGCTTTGCATGCAGACTGTGTTTTACTAATTGTGGCAAGTTTGTCAGATCAACAGTTAGAAGAAATGTCGAAGACTGCTTTTGAGCAAAATTTAGATGTTTTGGTTGAAGTACATGACGAAGAAGAACTTGAACGTGCAATGCGTCTTTCTGAGCACTGTATTTTAGGTGTAAATAACCGTAATTTAAAAACTTTCGAGGTTGATTTAGATATATCAGTTCGTTTGAAAAAGTTACTTGATCCTTCTCGTTTGCTAGTGACTGAAAGTGGTATTGCTACTGTTGATGATGTTGCAAAAATGAAAGCAAATGATATTCATGCTTTCTTGGTCGGTGAGAGTTTTATGAAACAACCTCGTCCAGATCATGCTTTTAGTGCGTTGTTTGGAAAGCCTGAAAGCGTTTGACCACTCTTTTAGGATTAAATAAAAGCCTGATCAATTGATTGGGCTTTTTATAATAATACTAATCTTGTTAGACATAAAAGATTCAAAAAAACCATCAATGCTTTTCAGTTCAATTTTAATAGGATTATGGCTATAATAGTCAGCAAATTCTGTTCATTGACTGTTTTAAAAACTATGAGTAATGCTGATTCTTCTTTTTCCAAATCTCAATTGGATTTATTAAAACAATTCAAAAAACAAATTTCCAATCCCCAAGCGACTGAAATAGTCAAAGCCGAAAGTAAAGCTCAAATCAAGGCTACAGCACAAGATATTCAGACATCGATACAAAATGAATTAGATGATGCTGATTTATTTAAGAAAGCATTATTGGGCGTAAAAAAAATCGACAATAGTAATATCGCTAAAATTGAACGTCCAAATGCCCGTAAAAAACCTGATGCAAAAACATTAGCAAAACGTGCCGCTGCTGAAGGTGCATTTGAAAGCAATGAGGCAGAACTTTCTGATACTCAAGCAATGCTCAATCCTGTTGCAAGCCAAGCAACGCTCAGCTATCGCATTGCCACACTACAGCATAAAGTTTTTGAAGATTTAAAAGCAGGAAATCTACGTTGGTATGAAGCGGTCGACTTGCATGGTTGTACCGTCGAAGAAGCCCGTGTTGCAGTTTTACAAATCATCCAAATTGCCAAAGATGAAAATCAAACTGTGATTAAAATTGTCCATGGTAAAGGACCTGAAGCTGTACTTAAAACCTATGTCAATGGATGGTTACGCCAACACCGTGATGTTCTTGCATTTGTTAGTGCCCCTGAAAATCAAGGTGGTACAGGCGCAGTTTTGGTGTTATTAAAACGTGCCGAAAAAAATCCTAAATTTACTCAAGGTTAATGACCTTAAATAAATGATCATTATGATCTAACGCTTTATTTTTTTACTTTCCCAAAGTGCGGTTTATCAAGTAGTAGTCAGATTTGTTGAGTTTTTCTGCTACAATGCCGTCCTTGTTCAATCCGTATAAGTGAACACGTTTTATGTCTATGCAGCAATCCTACGCAAACATTTTAACTGCCGTTGGTGAAGACCTCGATCGTCCTGGTCTTAAAGATACGCCTATGCGTGCGGCTAAAGCTTTTTCGTACTTGACGTCTGGCTACAGTAAAACATTAGAAGAAGTGACCAACAATGCGGTCTTCCCTTCTGACAATGAAGAAATGGTGTTGGTCAAAAACATCGAATTTTATTCATTGTGTGAACATCATTTATTGCCATTCCATGGTCGTGTGCATATTGCCTACTTACCTTCGGGCAACGTTTTAGGCTTGTCTAAATTTGCACGTATTACAGAAATGTTTGCACGTCGCCTACAAATTCAAGAGCAACTGACCAAACAAATTGCCGATGCTGTGGCAGAAGTCACTCAAGCACGTGGGGTTGCTGTGGTCATTGATTCTGCACATATGTGTATGATGATGCGTGGTGTGAGCAAGCAAGAATCCACCACACGTACTGTGTCTTTTGTCGGTGACTTCAAAACCGATAAAGAAGCACGTCGTGAGTTTTTAATGGCTGTTCCTGAAGCACATTAATTTTTGCATGATGCTAATGAAGCCTCAATTTTATTGAGGCTTTGTTTTATATGGAACAAATACATAATGAATAAGGATTTTACAATGTCTCCAATTTTCTTGGCAGGACAAGGCTTAACACAGAGTGAAACTACAGTAGATTATCCACGTGCTGATCGTTTGGTCGATGGTAATCCAAAACGATTAACGCAAAGTATGTATGAACATATCAATATGAACTGTGGTATTTGGCAATGTGAAGTCGGTGCTTGGAATATTGTTTTTGTAGATAATAAGCAGGAGTTTTTTCAGATTATTGAAGGTATTGTAAGGATTCACGATGCACAAAATCAGTCATTTATTGAAGTCAAAGCTGGTGAAGCAGGCATCATTCCTCCATCATTTAAAGGTACTTTTGAAGTTGTTGAAGCTGTTAAAAAATACTTTGTGGTTGTGGAAGCTTAAAATTGACTAAAACTGTTATAAATATAAAAAACTCAAGTTTCACCATTTAAAAAAGAGCAAAACTTGAGTTTATAAATCACTGATCAGTTAACTTAAGATTTAAGTTGTTTTGCAGCCTGCGTTTCATCTACTAACTGATAAATTAAATCTTGCATAGCCAACATCGATTGACGGTTGTCATGATCCCATGGATGGAAGCTCGGACGGAAATAGTCAAAATAATTACCTAACTGTTTTCGCAATGCTCCAACTTCTCCAAAGCTATATTTATAAGCAGCTTTCCATGCTTTTCGATTCGTTAATTTACCTTCACCTTTTACAATATTTAAAAATACGGGAATAATCAAAGACCAAAATAAAATTGTCGCCCCAATTTGTCCAACACTACGAACCGTATATGCATAAGGGCCATGCCCCATCACAGCATTCCATACATCATATGCTACCGCTTTATGTTCAGTTTCCTCAAAAGCATGCCAACGCCAAATATTTGCATAGTGATCTTCTGCGCCATCAAAAAGTTCAGGCGTTGTTAAAACAGAATCTGCGAGTAATGCCGTAAAGTGTTCTAGCGCAATAGTCGCACTTAACCAAAAATATGGTGGCGTATGTTTTTTAATTAAACCAAAAATATCTAAAACAAATGCTTCAAACTTAGGCGCAATTGGAGACTGTGCAAATAATGCATCATTATAATCTTCATGTTCACGCCCATGCATCGCTTCTTGACCAATAAAAGCCGTCATGGCTTTTTGTAATTCTGGGTCTTGGATAAGATCACGATGTGCTCGAACAGCATCAATAAAAAAGCGCTCACCAATTGGCAATACAATTGAAAAAGTATTTAATAATGCCGTAAAAATTGGACCTGCAGGTGTATGCCAATCTGCAATACGATCTGCAGGTAAATTGAATCGGACATCACGGCGAATAGGTACAGGCTCATGATAAATTGTCGATTTAATCATTTTTTTTAAAATGCCCATATGTAAATTCCTCTTACTTCATCATTCTTTTTCTATGTTTTGCATACATGAGAAACTCAAAAAATATCGAGCTTCTCATTGCAATAACGTCTTATTAAAATTTTAATATATAAGCTAGATTCTACTATATCATTTCGACTCATTTTTATATCATTGCATCTCTATTTGGTCTTATTGTTGCAATATTGCCTACAAAAATGTATTTAAAATCTGCTAAAGATACCGCAATAAATTAAAAGTCATGAATTAAAAATAATGATTAAACCCAATACTCCATTTTGTCCAATCAAGATGATTCTGTTGTTGGTACTCTAAACCCACTTTCAATGCATTTTGTTGATTCAAAGCGTACTGCACTGAACCATTTAAACGTAAATTCCATTGACTTGAATCTTGCCAATAAGGAAGTTCGAGCTGTACCACACTATTGATCTGATCTGTCCAAATATTTTGACAACCCACAGTTGGACCTAGTCCTATACGCCATCCATCATCAAGTGACTTTCCTGCCTGCAACTGCGTTTGTAAACCTCCATAGCAGAGTTGTGTACGTGCATCATTCGCAAGCGTATAACCTGACTGAGCTTTCAGCGAGAAAACGCCATGTTGCTGATCTTCGCTAAAATATCCACGATCAATTGCTTCTTGCTGCCAACCCAAATTAAAGCCCCAACTGATCGGTGTTTTAAATGGTGTAATCGGGTTATAAGAATTAACCGTCAATAGGTCAAGATGCTCAATTTTCAGATCATCATCACGCCATTGCACCGCACCCTCTAAGAATAAAAGCTGCGTGCCTGTACGGAAACCATTCTGAGAGTCTTCTAAAGTGTGATATGCCTGACGATGTCCAATTTGTATAAATTTCTTTCCTTGAACTTCACCAACATCGACAGAAAAATTTCGTGAATCATGCCCTTGTGTCGGATTAAATTTAGGTTCAAGTGGCTCTCTACGCTGTTTTTCAACCACCAATTGACTGCGCAAACCTAGTAATTGTCTAAAGCGAGGTTGTGTAAAATCCGCTGCAACTTTACGTGCAACAAATTGTAGATATAAATCGTCATATGCCATTTCAAGTATTTTGGCTTGATCGACAGGGTCACAGTGTTTTAAATACGTTGGCATTTCTTTAGGCTCAAGCATCGCCAAGGCATGTGCCTGTTTTGCTAAGGCATGACCGTGCTGCGTGGCTTGTGCATTGAGTTGAGTTTCCAAAGCAGGACGATAAACCGTTTCACGAATATAACCAGCTTGATCAATAGCTTTAATGGTTTCAACAGGAATAGTGGCATAGCTAAATTGCTGACGTAAATTTGATGTTGGACGCACTAAGTCAATCAAACCCAATAAGCGATAAGCACAGTTATCATCAACAAAATAATACGGGAAACTGACTTTCTGCATTTCCCACATATGCTTAACTAAAAATGCTGTTTCATCAGGACTTAAATTGAGTTCATACTCCCATAAATCACGACTTTCAAAGTCACCATATTCTTTAACTTTTCGGTAATACGGCATTAAGGCATATTCACCTGGATATTTGCCCACTAAACCTTTGAAAGCATATGACCAATTATCTTCATTATTAACAGTTGCCGCATAATTCACAGCATAAGAAACCAAATTGAGCTGTTTCTGATTTTCAGGATCAAGGCGTAATAAAGTGTGCCCAAACATCGAGCTTGGGTTACCCATAAAATCGGTGGCATAAATAAGCGTTGTCTTGTGGGGTTTGATTTGTACATACCATGCATCAAACTCTGGACAATCGACTTTAGGTAGTTGTTGCTCTGAAAGATTCAGTTGTTGTATGAGCCATTCGCTACGCGCAGGAAATTTACAACGAAATGCCTGATTTGGATCTGCAGTTTGAAATAAAGCTCGAATATCTGCCTGTAGCTCTTGATCTATATGATCTCTACCCTGTTCTGCTAAAAAATATCCAGCATAACTCACTTCACTTTGTGATGAATCTTCGGCATAAAGTAATCGTTTCCATGTCACATGCTGTGCGAGTTTTTTTTGTTCAGCAAGATTTAAATAATCCGTAACATCAACACTCGATGCAAATCCATGACAACTCAAAATCGTGCCAATTATGCCTACATATAATTTAATTTTTTTCATTCAGATCACAAATTTTAGGTACAAAAAACCCTGCCAAAAGACAGGGTTCGTTTAAATCATTAAACGTATGCTTTTAATACAGCATCATTTGCCATCACTTGTTGTAGCGATGCCAAAACTTGTGCTGAATTATGATCTGCTGCATAAATTTGAGAGAAGTTGGCTTTCGTTACTTCAAAGAAACGTGCTTTATCTGTAGATTGAATGTTCATCAACTCTGCAAGTACATTTAAGCTTTCGCCTTGACCAACCGCCATATCACGTGCAAGAACTTCAGCATTTTCATTGGTAAATGTTACAACTTGCGCAGTCACTTTACCATTACCACCACAACCTAAAGTACCAAAAGTAATACCTAAAAATTGGTTTGTGAAAATGCCATTGGTTGTTCCTGCTAAAATTTTAGCAATTTTACCTGACTGACCTTCCCAAATGGTTGAACCTACGCCACAACCTACATCAGGATCAGCCATCGCAACAGATGAACCCATGACTAATACTGCCGCTACTGCGATTTTTTTCAACATAAAATTCTCCAGAATGTTTTTATCATTTCATTTTGATTCAATTGTTATATTCCTTTTTGTACAACTTACGCTGTACTACACCAAGATTTATCACAAAATTGATCAAGAAGAAATCACATTTTCATACAATTGTACTTAATTCACTTATTTACTTAAAAGGAGTGAATTATTTTAATACCCAATACCCAGTTATATCACGATGTCCCAATATTTTAAGGACTAAAACCAAACTCAGTAATAATAATAAATACCACGATCCAAGCTTACCCCAACCGACCATATGCCACGCATCAACCTGACTTGGATAGAGCCAAATTTTATAAAAAGTACTGATATTTTCAGCAACCCAAATAATAAATGCCAATATGACTAAAATAGGGAGCATTGGCAATTTTAGCTTGTATTGCTGAACCTCAAAGTGAATTTTTGTTTTCCAAAAAATTATCATACTCCATATAAACAGTAGATTACGGTAATCAGGAATAAAAAATTTACTCATAAAATTGATATACGATAAGACCGCTAAACTGAGCATATTCGCAAAATTTGGTAAATTTTCAAACGACACACGGTATAAACGTAGTGAACGAGCAAAAAAACTCCCGACAGCGGAGTACATAAAACCCGCAAACAAAGGAACAGTTAAAATTTTAAACACTGCGGGTTGTGGATATTGCCAAGATGCGATTTGAGGATGGGTCAAAAAGATTTCCATCACCATTGCCATCAGGTGAAAAAGCGCAATAACTTTGGCTTCTGCCCATGACTCAAGTTTCAAATACAATAAACATGCTTGAATGATTAATGCATAAAAAAGCAGATAGTCGTATCGGAAAAAACCGTAATACTCATGACTGCCCATCGGGGCGGTCAGCGCAAAGGCAATGAGTAGTAAAATACCAAATAAGGCAGCAAATGCTGCCTTAAAAGAAAAATCAAAGAGTGATTTGATCAATAACATCTAAATGCATCAACCCAAATATTTCTGACTATATTCATGTACGGTATCAATAAATACTTTTGGATGTGCAGGATCAACCCATTGGGTAATGCCATGTCCAAGATTTGCAATATAACCTGTTTTTTCACCATTGGCATATGCATCATCAAGCATCGCTTTGGTAGCTTTTTCGATGTTGGTAAATGAACCATACAATGTTGCAGGATCTAAATTACCTTGCAATGCAGCACGACCATTGATCGTTTGACGAGCAACCTTTAAATCTGTCGTCCAATCAAGACCAAAAGCATCAGCGCCTGTCGCAACCATTGGCTCTAACCACTGACCGCCACCTTTAGTAAAGAGAATAACAGGTACTTTCCGTCCTTCATTTTCACGAGTTAAACCTGCAACAATTTTTTGCATGTATTTAAGAGAAAATTCTAAATATTCACGATGTGCTAATGTTCCACCCCAACTGTCAAAAATCTGTACCGCTTGTGCACCTGCTTCAATTTGAGCATTTAGATAATCAATTACTGCATCAGCTAAGCGATCTAGCAAGGCATGCAACACTTCAGGTTGTGCATACATCATTTGTTTGGTAAAACGGAAATCTTTGCTTGAACCACCTTCAATCATATAGGTTGCAAGTGTCCAGGGACTACCTGAGAAACCAATGAGGGGGACTTGACCACCCAATGCTGAACGAATGGTTGAAACAGCATTCATCACATAACCCAAATCAGATTTGGCATTAAATGACGGTAGGTTTGCGACATCTTGTTCTGTACGAATCGTTTTATGGAATTTTGGACCTTCGCCTGTTTCAAAATATAAACCTAAGCCTAATGCATCAGGTACAGTCAAAATATCTGAAAATAAAATAGCAGCGTCTAAATCATAGCGGCGTAACGGTTGTAATGTTACTTCACAGGCAAAATCTGCATTTTTACAAAGAGAAAGAAAATCACCTGCGGTTGCACGTGTTGCTCTGTATTCTGGTAAATAACGCCCTGCTTGGCGCATCATCCATACTGGCGTTGTATCTACAGGCTCACGCAACAAGGCACGCAGAAAACGATCGTTTTTTAAGGTCGTCATTACTTTCCCTATCCAAATTTCAAATTTGCACCATCATAACAAAAAAGGCTTGTAAGTTAACCTGTTCTTCGCTTGATTATGTAGCCAATATTGCAGTAAAAATCGGGTTTTACACAAAACTGATACTGCATAGATGTGTATTTTCTGCAATACTTGGGCGTTTTTAAAAATCAATATGAATAATTCTTAAGGTTGAATTACATGTTCGTACGCTCAATACTTGCCTTGAGTTTAAGCTGCATTTTGACAGGTACTGCATTTGCAGCAGCAACAACGACTGATCGCCCACTCACTCCTCAAAAAACAGTGACTGTAGCTCAAGATCCAATTGACCCATTAGCTGTTGATACAAACTCAACTGCGGCTTCTGCGGTAGAAATTAGCCCACAGGAACAGCAAGATTTAAATCAAGCCGCTGATACACTTCAAAAGCTTGAAAGCACTGAAGTGAAAACGGCTGATATCGCTTCTGCACCAACGACATCAACAACACCTGTAGGTCAAGCACCTTCTAAAGTGTCATGGTCATTAGATAGTCTGAACAACGCCGAATGGTATGAAAACATTGGGAAGGGACAATTCCCTGTCTATGCTCGTGCGCATGTGATGCTAAATAATGCCCATGCATCACCAGGTGCAATTGATGGTTCTAGTGGTATGAATACCCTAAAAGCCATTGCATCATTCCAACAAATGAATGGTTTAAAAGCGACAGGTGAACTCAACAAAGAAACTTGGGATACTTTAGTTGCTAAACAAGGCAATAAACCTGCCTATGTTGAATACACCATTACGGATGCCGACCTAAAAGGTCCTTATGCTGCGTCTATTCCGCGCGATTATGCATTACAAGCAAAAATGAAAGGCTTGTATTACACTCGCGTCACTGAAATGTTGGGTGAAAAATTCCATATGGATGAAGAGTTTTTGAAAAAACTTAATCCAAAGGCAACATTCAAAAAAGCAGGTGAAAGAATCATTGTGACCAATATTCGCAATGAGTTGCCTGAAAACATTCACCTGATTGTGGCGCACAAAGGCGCAAAACAGTTGTATTTGTTCAATGCACAAAACCAAATGGTCGGTTCATTCCCTGCAACCATTGGTAGCTCAGATACACCATCTCCAACAGGTACTTATAAAGTTACAGGTGTTGCACCAAACCCTTGGTACAGCTATTCGCCAAGTAACTTTGTACAAGGTAAAAACTTAAAACCTCTATCTTTACCACCAGGCCCAAATGCTCCTGTGGGGAATATTTGGATTGGTTTGAGTAAAAAATCATTTGGTATTCACGGTACGCCAAACCCATCAGCAATCTCTAAAACAGCGTCACACGGTTGTATTCGTTTGACCAACTGGGATGCCAATGATTTAGGTAAAAAAGTGAAATCTGGTGTTACAGTTAAATTCTTAGAATAATTATCTTTGTATTATTAAGCACAGAGGTGTTTGACTGAAAAGTTGAACACCTTTTTATTGCAAGTATTATAAGAACAATAAAAAAGGATGTCATATGTCAAACAAACAGTATTATTTAAGCGTTTTATTCTGTGCTTTTTTTCCATTCACAGCACAAGCTGATGGATCTGACGAAAATTCTGAAGAAGAATATACTGTACTTGAAGCAGTTGAAATCTATCAACGCTCAGACGAAGAAAGAATACAAGACCCAACATATCAACCTGAAAAAGACGAAGAAAAACAAGATATCAATCTGATGCGACGTTTTGTGATCAATGGTGATACTGAAGTTCGGTATTATACTTTGGGTCAGATGAAGCAACCGACTTTATTATTTCTCAATGGGCCTGATTCTAATCGCTTTCACTTAAGTCAGTCTTATCAAAACAATAAACAAGAAATCATCATTGAACCTCAACTTAATCATCATGTGGCTCAACATGAGCTTTTTAGTCTGATGCCAATCGGCAAAAATTTTATATTATTTTTTCAAACACGATATTATTATACCCATGAAGAACGACAACATAATTATGCTTTTACGCCACTCTTTGAGCCCTATGACACACGTTCTAGCTATGAACTGATTGAAGTTGATACTAAAGGAAAACTTGTACATCAAACTCAGTTTATTGCGCCTAGTCCAGAAGATGGTATGTCTTTTGGCAGTGACTATATAAACAACGAAAATCAAAAAGATCATTCAAAATTAGCAATGATTTATCAAACCAAAACACCTGGGGATTATAATGTAATTAAGCCCTATGACATTGAGGTTACTTATCTTTATCAAAATGGAAAACTACATAAATCAGAAGAAAAACAATATCTCAGCCCAAAAGAATACTTGGAACTAAAGCGAACTAAAAAAATTAAAAAATTCACTAATGATGACTTAGAATCTTATGGACATGAAGAGGATTTACAACCCACAAATTGCTTAGATGACTATTTTGTTTATCAGGATAAAGCTGCACCACAAGATATTACTTGGGGTAATGCTTGGTTACAGCAATCTTCAAATTATCAGAAATTTATGAATGATTATCAAAAAGGTAAAAGCTATACATGGACTACCTTTAGGAAAAATTTCTGTCCACTGACCACATCTTAATATTGTTGCAAAAATAGAATGATCTATCTTGTTTTATATATTTCATCTCACCTGCAAAAATACTATTCTTAACCCAAGTTAAAAATATAAAGATTTGGAGATTTCAAATGACAACTTATTTACACCGTAGCGAAGATCGTGGTCATGTAGAAGCAGGTTGGTTAAACACTCATCATAGCTTTTCTTTCGGTAGTTGGTACAACCCAGAATTTATGGGAATTGGCTCACTTCGTGTACTCAATGATGACCATATTGCAGCACAAAATGGTTTTGGTACGCATCCACATGACAACATGGAAATTTTGACCTGTGTATTAAAAGGCGCAATCACCCATAAAGACAGCATGGGCAATGAAGGTGAAATCCGTGCTGGCGAGTGGCAATTGATGAGTGCAGGTACAGGTATCAAACACAGCGAAATCAACAAAGGTGATGAAGACGTACATTTGTTGCAAATTTGGGTAATTCCAAAT
Organism: Acinetobacter sp. TY2; assembly: GCF_046269225.1. Classification (NCBI taxonomy): domain Bacteria; kingdom Pseudomonadati; phylum Pseudomonadota; class Gammaproteobacteria; order Moraxellales; family Moraxellaceae; genus Acinetobacter; species Acinetobacter sp. TY2. Next base: position 3,520 of record NZ_JBJZOR010000007.1, on the reverse strand, counting down.
TTGCGTGATGCTGAACCAACTTATCAACAAATTGAACGTGATCCTAAAAAATTACCAAACGAATGGCATTTAATTGTTGGACCAAATGACAATGCACCGATGCACATTCGCCAAAATACTGAAATTAAAGCAGCATATTTGGAACAAGGTAAAAGTTTAGATGTAAAAGCAACTCAACAATTCAACTACATCCATGTAATTGAAGGTGAAGTTGAAATTGCAGGTCAAACAGTGAAAGCGGGTGATGCATTATTTTTTGATGAGACTTCAACTGTAATTGCAAAAGAAAACAGTCAAATGATTTGGTTTGACCTCACTCAAATCTAAATTTAAAGATGAATATATCAATAAAAAAAAGCCCTGACACATGTCGGGGCTTTTTTGTATTGACTTGATTTTCTATAAAATTTGAATTGATTCAACTAAAAATAATTCACATGCGCCATTACCGGTATCTTCTCGTGATAATGAACTGCGCCAAACCCAACCATCATTAGCACTGACTTCAACCAACTGCCCTTTCAAATGAATTAGATCATTATCATCCACTTTAGATAATTTTTGTGCAACTGCTTTATTTGCAGGAATAATGTGCATATTGGCACTATGTGTTTCAATTTCACGGCGTGGAATTGGCGGTTCATTTTCATAATGCCAATAATACCAACGATTACTTTGCCGAATGCTCAGTTGTTTATAGACCTGCGGATCTGCCATTGCACCCCAGCCGAGTGCCAAATCCGTGGGGCTAATTTCTGCTTCACGACCTGTATGATAATCTTCTCGTGAAAGTACGCGAAACTCTCCTTCAAATGTAGATAACTTCGTCATTTTATAAGATTTAAAGGTCGACACATCTGAATTGATCACCTGATAATTTTCAGTATCAGTTACACCCTGATCATTTTTGAAAGCCAACGTCCATATGCCATAACATAGAGCAATCATCATCAAAAGATAAAAATAACGTATCCTCATTGCATTACAACCATTAACTTTTCAATCAACATGTTTAGACCTCATTTCCCCATTTACGATTGTACAGATCATTTGTATAAAGAAATTTATTTTATCTAAAGTGAATTGACATCTTGTGCCATTGGACGAAAAAATCAAAATGCTAAACTGCGCAACGTTACACATCCCCTGCAAAACACTGTAATTGGCGTAAAATAATTCAACAATTGTAAAGTTGAATATCGAGCTTAAAATCCTGTAAATTGATGTTAAAAATGGAAAATGGTCATGGCGAATAAATTTGAATTTCAAATCCGAGTATATATTGAAGATACGGATGCCGGCGGGATCGTTTACCATGCAAATCATATCCGTTTCATGGAACGCGCGCGCACTGAATGGCTACGTGCTTCTGGCATCAGTCACTATTGGCATCAAAAAGACTATAACTTCGTTGTTCATAAAATTGGTCTCAAATATTCACGCCCAATTTTAATGGATGACCTCATTACTGTTACAGCAAGTGTAGTTTCGTGTAAAGCCACGTCTTTTGTATTGCAACAAAATATATATCGTGGTGAAATCATGCTTGCTTCCGGTGAGGTCGAATTGGCATGTATTAGTGCTGCCATGAAACCACAGCGGATTCCCAATGAAATCCGTGATCTGATTCAACGCGAATTGGCTCACCAATAAAAATATGAATGGCACATGCAACTATGGCAACACAATTGGAAAACTCGCTACACATCTCTGATTTAATTTTACAGGCGAGTCCTGTGGTTCAATTGGTGATGCTCGTTTTAGTCTTAGCATCATTATTTAGTTGGTATTTGATTGCTACGTTGCATATGCGCTATAAAAAAGCTCGTCAAGGTGACGAGCATTTTCAAAAAATATTTTGGTCTGGCGCAGAACTCAATACACTCTATAACAATGCACAGCTCAACTCTAAACGCGACGGTTTAGAAGATATTTTTTATCAAGGTTTGAGTGAATTTTTCAAACTCAAAAAACGCCATACCGATAGACTTCCGATGATTGAAGGAACTGAGCGTATTTTAGGCGTAGGTTTAAGCCGTGATCAAAGTCGCATTGAAAATGGCGTGAGTGCATTGGCAAGTATTGGTTCTGTTGCACCTTATATTGGTCTATTTGGTACAGTTTGGGGCATCATGAATGCCTTTATTGGTTTGGCTCAAGTTGAACAAGTAACGCTTGCAACCGTTGCACCTGGTATTGCCGAAGCACTCATTGCAACAGCCATTGGTTTATTCGCTGCAATTCCGGCTGTACTGGCATTTAACCATTACACGGCGAAAGGTGAAGAAATTTACACAGACCGTGCATTATTTTCTGAAGAAATGGTGGCGCTTTTACAACGTCAATCTGTGGGTTCAACACAGGACAATGACTAATGTCGATTCAGCGTTCTGGACGCTTTAAACGCGTCAAAAAACCATTAAAAAGTGATATGAATGTCGTACCATATATTGACGTGATGTTGGTACTTTTGGTGATTTTTATGGTTACTGCGCCTATGATTACTACTGGCGTTAAAGTTGATTTACCACAAGCCAATAACAACCCAATTCAGTCAGAAGAAAGACCGGCAATTGTCACTTTAGAAGCTGATGGTAAAATTAAACTTGAAGATAAAACTCATCAAAATGAAGTGATCAGTTTGGAAGAATTACAGACTGTTTTAACTGAAAATCAACAACAAGCCGAAGCCGATAAAAAACAGTACAGCGTTCTGATTAACGGTAGTCAGTCTCGTCCATATGGTGAAGTCATTCAACTCATGGCAACACTCCAAGATGCCGGTTTAAATCAAGTTGGATTACTGACAGAGTCCGTAAAGTAAGTTATGAAAAAAATTGAACAGCCACAATCCAAACAAAAAGCGATTGCACTAGGTTTCACCGTTGGTGTCCATGTAGTGGCGATTGTTGGCTTACTTTTTCTCGGATTGAGTAAACCACCTGAACCACCTAAACAAATTAAAACCATCTTAATTAAGCCTGAAGACTTACCACCACCTGAGCCTAAACCCCTCATCAAATCAGATTCAACAGAGACTGCAGATAATCATGTTGCCGAAACGATTCAGCAAACTGCTGAACCTACACCTGATGCACCTGATATTCCAACTACTCAACCTGATCAGGCTCAAGCCGATCTACAAAAAGCTACGAATGATGCTCAAGCTGCGGCAGCAGCACAATTGGCTGCTCTTGCTGCAACCAAAGCAAAAAATGAAGCTGCTGAAGCTGCACGTCAAAAAGCCGCTGCGGCTGAAAAGGCTCGTTTAGACGCTGCTGATAAATTAAAGCAAGCAAAAAATGCTGCTGAAAAATCAAAAGCTGAAGCTGAGATGAAAGTGGCAACTGAAAAAGCTGCGAAAGAAAAAGCGAATCAAGTAACTAAAGATGCTCAAGCAAAAGCTGCTCGTGATGCACAAGCCGCTAAAGATGCTCAAGCGAAAGCAACTCGTGATGCACAAGCTGCTAAAGACAAAGCCGCTAAAGATGCTCAAGCGAAAGCAACTCGTGATGCACAA
>NZ_JBJZOR010000006.1:0-180751 GCF_046269225.1 Acinetobacter sp. TY2 | reverse complement strand
TTACTCTCTATCTCTAAAAAGTCAACAGGTAATGAATATTATTTTTAAACTTTCTTTTCAAAACCAAACTTAATCAACTCAATCAAGTCCTTGTTTATCAAGAAGTTTTAATCTTCATCACCGCCGATGGATGTGCATTCTACAGTATTTTTTATACCATGCAACCCTTTTTTTGAATTTATTTATAAATATTATTTATTCGTTCATTAATCAATCCATTTCAATTGTTTTTTGTATTTTTCTTCATGATTTTTCCCTATTTATATATTTTGGAGATTTCATTAAATTAGTTCATAATCGCTTTATTAATGACGACTCTTAATTAAATGAAGAAAATGATTGTCAAACTTCAACGACTTCTACCTATAGGAATTTTGCTTTTTATAGCCTCATTCCCATCAATCACGTCTGCACAAAATATTTCAGAAACAACTCTATCTATACTCAGCTATGTCCGCTGGAAAACCGATTCACCTATAATTTGCATTATAGATAATGACGAAATTAACAAAGAATTAACAACACTAGCTCAACAGAATAATTATAAATTTCACATCAACACAATTTCATCAGCTCAACTCAAACGTGTGCATTGCGATGCGGTATTTTTTAGCAATACAACTGCAGCAACCGAACAACAGCTCATCAATAGCGCCATAAATAAAAATTTACTTTCTTTTAGTTCAAGTAATCCCGAGTGTGAAATTGGCAGCGCATTTTGCCTATACACATCAAAAGGGGGAAGAACATTGTTTAAGTTAAATTTAGACAGTTTATCTCGCAGTAAAATACATGTGGATCCACGTGTTTTACTTTTAGCTCGAAATGCGGAGTAAATTATCGTGATCAGTAAATTTTACCGCTCAACTTCTTTACAAACATTGTTCCGTAAATCTCAGTTTACTATTTTTGCAATTACGTTTTTAATTTGTACATTTACGCTCGCAAGTATCTCTGTCTTTACTGTCGAATCTTATGCCAAACAAAATTTAATTTTAGTCAGTAAAACTGCTGTAGATCGAATTCAACCCAGCCTAGTTTTTAAAGATCAGGCGTCGATGAATCAGATTATTAACGACTATACCCTTCAGCATTCAATTCGCTTAATCCAAGTTTTTGATGAAAAAGGTAATCAAATCGCTGAAAGCAAAAAAAATATTGAGCATTATTCATATTTACAAAGCTTGTTTGATCAATTCTTTTTACGCGATGCGATTACAATGAATGTTCAACATCATGACAAAAATGTCGGTAAAGTCGTCTTATACGGTAGCTCCAATGTCATTATGATGTTTATTTTTAAGGTGTTTTTTGGTTTATGTATTGGTATGTTATTTATGATTCTTGCCCTATGGTGGTCGGTAAATTCAACATATCGTCATATTATGGAATCTATTACCCCTATTATTAATATTGCTCGTCTTTTAAGTAGCCAAAAGGCCTATAATTTACGCTTTCCAAGTAATGATATTAAAGAGTTCAATCATGTAAATACCGTATTTAATCAACTTTTAGATGAAATTCAAACATGGCACACGCATCTTCAAAATGAAAATAGCGAATTATCTTATCAAGTGCTGCACGATCATCTAACCGAATTACCTAATCGTAACTTTTTTTACCAAATACTTTGCAATATTTATAATGATGATCAAAAACGCCATTCATCCGCTTTAGTGTTTATTGATAATAATAATTTTAAAGCGATCAATGACCAATATGGACATCTGGTTGGCGATGAGGTATTAAAAGAAATGGCGCAACGTCTACGCAGCAACATCCGTCAAGAAGATTTTGTAGCTCGATTGGGTGGTGATGAATTTGCGATCATCCTACATTCAATGTATAAAACAGAACACCTTATCTCAGTAGCAGAGAATTTACTCAAATGCTGCGAAGAACCATTACATTATAAAGGGCAGGATATTCATTTTAGTTTCAGCTTAGGTATATCCTTTTCAAATCAAGCAAATACACCTGAAGATTTGATTTCACAAGCCGATCAAGCCATGTATAAAGCAAAATCAGTCAAACACAATTGGTTCATTTATCATTCTTAACTTTAGGATTTCCATACGTTATGCTCAGTAAAATATTTAAACTCTCATGTCTTGCCATACTCTCCATTTCACTTACAGCATGTTTAAGTTTTGGACCTTTAAGCCATAAACAAATTAAAGTATTAAAAAAAGAAGGTTTTACGCAAACCAATGAAGGTTGGAGCTTAGGCTTGCCTGAACGCCTACTCTTTGATTTTAATGATTCAACCATTAAAGCCAATCACGTTACCGAAATTGAACGACTCGCAATGCAATTGCACAAATATAAACTCGATAAAGTAAAAATTGCAGGTCATACCGATAATGTAGGTAATCCTGAATACAACTTAAAACTCTCAGAACAACGTGCACAAAGCGTGGCTGATATTTTTCAGAAAAGTGGTTTTAGTCAACAAAATATGACTATTTTAGGACGTGGCTCAAGCCAACCTGTAGAAGACAACAATACAGAAGAGCATCGTGCAGCCAACAGACGTGTTGCAGTAATTATTATTCCGTAAAATGTACACAAATGATTAAAATTAAAAGACTCCTAATCAGGGTCTTTTTTATGCAAGATCTTTGGAAAATAAATTTTATAAAAAAAGAAAGTAACCAGTGTGCTAGCAAGATGGATGATTAAAGGCCACATTCAAAATAAAACACAAATTTCAGGCATAAAAAAACCGCACTTAAGCGGATGATTTACATTTAAGCTTTTGCTTAAAATGGTCGGAGCAGTAGGATTCGAACCTACGACCCCCTGGTCCCAAACCAGGTGCGCTACCAAGCTGCGCCATGCTCCGAATTTCTTACTTATTCAGTAAGTGGGGTGGATGAAGGGGCTCGAACCCTCGACAACCGGAATCACAATCCGGGGCTCTACCAACTGAGCTACAACCACCATAACAACATTTTAAGATTCAACAATATCAAACGACCAAATGGTGCGCCTGACAGGGCTCGAACCTGTGACCATCCGCTTAGAAGGCGGATGCTCTATCCAACTGAGCTACAGGCGCATTACCTACGATCAAAGATCATTGGAGATCTCGCCTTGAAGAATTGGTCGGAGCAGTAGGATTCGAACCTACGACCCCCTGGTCCCAAACCAGGTGCGCTACCAAGCTGCGCCATGCTCCGATTCATCTCAGCTTTCGTACCGTTCGAAGTATCGTTCGGTACGGTGTGCATTCTAGGCGTGGCGCTCGAATACGTCAACACCTATCTTCAAAAAAAGTTAAAAAAACACTTCATATGTATATTTATCAAGCATTTCAGCGTTTTTTTATACAATTTTAACGTTTTAATGATGCGCTAAAGTCCAACATACGATCCAAGGGTAGCTTTGCACGCTCTGCCAATGCAGGATCAACGAATATTTCTTGATCAGCCTTGCGTAAAACATCCAAGATTCCATCTAATTCATTCATTGCCATCCATGGACAATGTGCACAAGAACGACATGTTGCCCCTTCTCCCGCTGTCGGTGCTTCAATAAGTGTTTTATGTGGTACAGCTTGTTGCATTTTGTAGAAAATACCTCGGTCTGTTGCCACAATCATCGTTTGATGCGGTAGAGTCTGTGCTGCTTTAATCAACTGTGAGGTACTCCCCACAGCGTCAGCGACATCTACAACTGATTCAGGTGACTCTGGATGTACCAAAACAGCTGCATCAGGGTACAAGGCTTTCATGTTGTCAATGCCACGTGCACGGAACTCTTCATGAACAATACATGAACCATCCCAAAGTAACATTTCTGCGCCTGTTTTCTTTTGAATATAGCGTCCTAAATGCTGATCTGGTGCCCAAATAATTTTTTCACCCAAGCTGTCTAAATGCTCAATAATTTCGACCGCACAACTTGAAGTTACCACCCAATCTGCGCGTGCTTTAACAGCCGCTGATGTATTGGCATAGACCACTACCGTATAATCAGGATGAGCATCGCAGAATGCCGTAAACTCATCGATAGGACAGCCCAAGTCCAATGAGCATGTTGCCTCTAAAGTTGGCATTAATACTTTCTTTTCAGGCGATAAAATTTTTGAAGTTTCCCCCATAAACTTTACACCTGCCACTACAAGCGTCTGTGCAGCATGATCACGTCCAAAACGAGCCATTTCGAGTGAGTCTGATACACACCCTCCTGTTGCCTCTGCAAGCTCCTGTACATCAGGGTCACAATAGTAGTGCGCAACCAGTACCGCATTTTGTTTTTCAAGCTCTGCTTTAATCTCAGCAAACTTTTGCTGTTTTAGCTCAGGACTTAAACTGTTGTCCTTTGGCTCCCCTAAACGATCCAAATGTGCTGTGACAATTGATTTTGCTTCATTGGCAATTAAATTGGTCGCATCATTCATACGAGGTCTTCTCTTTCCGTTATCACAAGCGTCATGCCTGCGTTGTACAATTGGTGAAGTTATTGTAGATAATTCCACCACCAAAATTCATTCCATTATAAAAAAGCCTCATGAGTGAGGCTTTTTACATTTTGCATTAAGAGCGGTAATCTGCATTGATTTTGACATAATCATAGGATAGATCACAGGTATATACCGTATCTTTTGCCTGTCCTCGCCCAAGATCAACACGAATGCTGATTTCAGACTGTGACATGACGCGTGCACCTGCTTCTTCGGTATAGTCTGTTGCTGCGCCACCATCACGGCAAATTTGCACATCATCAAGCCAAACTTGAATTTTTTCAACATCAAGATCTTTCACACCAGCATAACCAATGGCTGCAAGAATACGCCCCCAATTTGGATCAGAGGCAAAAAATGCTGTTTTAACCAATGGTGAATGCGCAATGCTATAGGCAATATCGCAACATTCTTGCGTATCTGCACCACCTTCAACAGCAACGGTCATAAATTTGGTTGCACCTTCACCATCACGTACAATCAATTGTGCCAAACGCTTCATAACTCGAGTAAGTACATCAAGCAATGTGACATAACGTGGATCTGCTACGGAGGTAATCTCAATGCCACCTGCCTGACCTGTTGCCGCAAAAATACATGAGTCGTTTGTTGATGTATCACCATCAATTGTAATACGGTTAAATGATACATTTACGGCTGTGTTAAGCAATTGCTGAACCAATTCACGGCTGACAGGTGCATCGGTTGCGACAAAGCCCAACATGGTCGCCATATTTGGACGAATCATGCCTGCACCTTTGGATATTCCTGTCATGGCATACGTTACACCATCAAGTTCAAAGTGCTCTGACGCACCTTTAGGCGTAGTATCTGTAGTCATAATGCCTGTTGCAGCATCGACCCAAGCATTGTCTTTTACGCTATCTAAAGCAGGTTGCAACCCAGCCAAAAGACGCTCCATTGGTAATTGCTCGCCAATTACACCTGTAGAAAATGGTAAAATTTCAAAAGGCTCAACCTGTGCAATTTCTGCTAACTTAAAACATGTTGCTTTGGCATTTTCCATACCAAGCTGACCTGTTCCTGCATTGGCATTGCCTGTATTGATTATGAGATAGCGTGGGTTGCCCATTTCTAAATGTTTTTTAGACACATGCACAGGTGCTGCACAAAATGCATTCTGAGTAAAAACACCTGCAACATTAGTGCCTTGTGAAAATTCAAAAATAACGAGGTCACGTCGGTTTGGATAGCGTACATACGCCTCAGCAGAACCAATTTTTACACCTTGCACCACATGCATTTGTGGCATCGACACGTCACCAACAGCCATTTGAGAATGTCCAGAATCAGAATAAAAATACAGCTTATTAGAAAAGTATTAAAAAATCGAGCAATAAGCCCTGATCATTCATATTTACTATGACTTTCATCTTTTTATCTACAAAAACAAAAAGTCTAATGCTAAAAAACCAGCCGTCAGGCTGGTTTCTATATTTTCGATGATTCAAAAATCACAACAGATTTACTGTTGAGGCTGTGCCTGAGCAACAACAGGGCTACCATCAAGCAAAGCCAATTTGACTTTTTCTTGACTCGACACAGACAAAGCAGGATTCGATGCCACCACACGATTTACGGTTGCTGGTGTTACAGGTGCAATCGCAGCGGTTTTTAAGATGATCGGACGACCATTGGTATTTCCTAAAGTATAACGGATACCTGTGCGTGGACTAATGACTGTCGTTGAGTCATTTTTCACTTCAGCTTGCGCTGTCATCACACCTGCCGCAGCTTGAACTTTTTCTACTGTCGTCGTTTGTGGAACAGTATCTGCAAAAGCAAAAGCAGGCAACGTCAACGTTGTTGCAAAAATCGTTTTTAATAATATTTTCATTGTGTTCCCAAATATTTTTCAATCAGAAGTAAATAACATTAACCAATCAAATCTGCAATGCTTATTCACATGTTGTAAAAATTAAAATTCATAGCTTAGCGTTCAGATGAAAAAACAGAGCCTAAGCTCTGTTTTAATGTCTCTGCGCAAATCTAGCCTAAAGTTAAATTTTACCGTGGCACTGTTTATATTTTAAACCTGACCCACATGGACATGGCGCATTTCGACTTTCAGGTACTTCAAATGTCTGTGCTGAAAAATCTGTCGCGTTAATTGTTGGATTACCATCAATAACAGCATTTACTTCATCACCAAAGTCCATTTCTGCACCAAAGTTCAAGCGCATTGCTTCCGCTTGCGCTTGTTGTTGTGCCAACTGTTGAGCTTCCATTTCTGCAAGCTCTTCAGGTGTAGGAACGTGAATACGTGAAATATCCATCACCACATCAGACTTAATCACACCAAGCATATTTACAAAAAGATTAAATGCTTCTTTTTTGTATTCTTGCTCAGGATTTTTCTGAGCATAGCCACGCAAATGAATCCCTTGACGCAAATAGTCCATTGCAGCCAAATGGTCTTTCCAATGACGATCAAGCGCGCCTAACATAAAGTGACGTTCAAGTGTCGCAGCAGACTCAGCACCCATTTGCTCACGGCGCGAACGGTAACGGGCAATAATTTCATCCGTAATACGACGAACTAATGCTTCCTCATCAAGACGACGATCTTCTTCAAGCCATTGAGCAACAGGTAAATCTATACTTAAATCTTCGCGTAGCGCTGCTTCAAGCCCTTGAATATCCCACTGATCGTGAATTGACTCAGGTGGAATAAAGTTCTCAATTAAACCTTTTGCGACTTCTTGATGCATCTCTTCAATATAATCTTGAAGTGAGCTTTCTTCTAAAATTTCATCTCGTTGTGAGTAAATAATTTTACGTTGTTCGTTATTTACATCATCGTATTTCAATAGGTTTTTACGGATATCGAAGTTACGTGCTTCTACTTTACGTTGTGCATTTTCAATTGAACGTGACACCATTTTGTGTTCAATAGCTTCATCTTCTTGCAAGCCCATTGCACGCATCATACCAACAACACGGTCACCTGCGAAAATACGCATTAAGTCATCTTCAAGTGACAAGAAGAAACGTGAAACACCAGGGTCACCTTGACGACCCGAACGACCACGTAATTGGTTATCAATACGGCGTGATTCATGGCGTTCTGAACCAATGATATGTAAACCACCAGAACTGAGTACCATTTCATTGTTCTTTTCCCATTCTGCACGTAGACGAGCTTCATCTTCAGCAGTTGGGTTTTCAATTTTTGCGAGTAATGCTTTCCAGTTACCACCGAGCAGAATGTCTGTACCACGACCTGCCATGTTGGTTGCAATAGTCACTGCTTTTGGCGCACCAGCTTGAGCAATAATATCGGCTTCACGCTCATGCTGTTTAGCGTTGAGAACTTCGTGTGCAATACCCGCTTCAAGTAATTTATCTGATAAAATTTCAGAGGCTTCAATGGTCGCGGTACCAATCAAAATTGGTGCAACACCTTCTTCGTGAATTTTTTGGATTTCTTTGATTATCGCGCTGTATTTACCATTACGATTCAAATAAATTAAGTCATTTTGATCAACACGCACCATTGGACGATGTGTCGGAATCAATACGACATCTAGACCATAAATTTCCTTCATTTCAGCAGCTTCTGTATCTGCTGTACCTGTCATACCTGACAGTTTTTTATAAAGACGGAAATAGTTCTGAAATGTCGTAGTTGCCATGGTTTGGTTTTCAGGCTGAATTTCAAGCCCTTCTTTAGCCTCAACCGCTTGGTGTAAACCTTCTGACCAACGACGACCTGGCATGGTACGACCAGTATTTTCATCGACAATAACGACTTCACCATCATCAACAATATAATGTACGTTACGTTGATACAAATAATGTCCACGAATTGCCGCAGTCACATGATGTACTAAGTTTAAATTGCCCGATGAATATAGACTTTCGCCTTCTGCCAACAAGCCCATTTGAATAAGTTCTTGTTCAACAGCTTCAAAGCCTGCCTCAGTTATTTCTACTGAACGTTGTTTTTCATCAATCCAAAAATGTCCACCATCGGCAACTTTTTCTTCTTTCTGTGGATGTAATTTTGGTGGAATGCTGTTGAATGCTTCATATAACTGTGATGAATCTTCACTTTGACCTGAAATAATCAGCGGAGTACGTGCTTCATCAATCAAGATCGAATCGACCTCATCGATAATCGCATAGATTAAACCACGCTGTTTTTTCTCAGCCATCGAGAAAACCATATTGTCACGTAGGTAGTCAAAACCAAATTCGTTATTGGTACCGTACGTAATGTCTGAACGATACGCTTCTGATTTTTCAAAAGGTGCCTGCATGGAATAAATTACACCAACAGTCAAACCTAAAAACTCATAAAGAGGACGGTTTAACTCAGCATCACGCTGTGCCAAGTAATCATTCACGGTAATTACGTGAACGCCTTGACCGCTGATTGCATTGAGATATACAGCCAAAGTACCCATGAGGGTTTTACCTTCACCTGTACGCATTTCGGCAATTTTACCTTCATGCAAGGTAATACCACCAATCAACTGTACGTCATAATGGCGCATACCCATGACACGCTTACCTGCCTCACGACAGACTGCAAATGCTTCAGGTAATAATTTATCGAGGCTATCGCCCTTATTGTATCTTTGTTTGAATTCTTCAGTTTTCGCAGATAAGTCTGCATCACTTAAGGCTGATACCGTCGGCTCGAGCGCATTAATTTTCTCGACAATTTTACGCATCCGTTTAAGTTCGCGCTCGTTTTTAGTACCGAAGATTCCTCCGATCAGACTTGCCAACATATAAACTCTCTAAAACTTGCTGAATAAATAATTTTTTCTCAGACGATATTATGGTGCTTGAAATTTGAAGTACAAGGGTTTTGCACAAAACCGAGTAAAAAAAATCTTTATATCAACATTCACATCATAAATCTAAGGCAAATTAATGTAGCAAATTTAATCTACACATAACATAGCTGAAGTTAATGAAAAGCTTAAAAAATTTATGACTGATCATTTCAATATATCAATAAAACGTATAACCAAAGAAAAAAACACTATTTTTAAATATAAAAAAACTACGCCATATTCAATACATGAACCATCAATATCAATTTTAAATTTTAAGGCAGCTCACATGACACTACGACTTGGCGATACAGCACCAGACTTTGAACAACAATCGAGTCAAGGTAACATTCATTTTTATGAATATTTAGGTGATAGTTGGGGCGTTCTTTTTTCACACCCTGCTGACTATACGCCTGTATGTACAACAGAACTTGGTTATACCGCGAAACTGCATGATGAATTTCAAAAACGTGGCGTTAAGGCAATTGCTTTGTCAGTTGATGATGTTGAATCACATAAAGGTTGGATTGAAGACATCAATAGAACTCAAAATACAACGGTGAATTTTCCTATTCTTGCTGACAAAGATCGTAAAGTCTCGACTTTGTATGACTTTATTCATCCCAATGCGAGTGAAACTTTAACAGTCCGTTCTTTAGTAATTATTGATCCAAACAAAAAAGTTCGTCTCATCATTACTTATCCTGCATCAACAGGACGTAATTTTCATGAAATTTTACGCGTCATTGACTCGCTACAACTTACTGACCATTACAAAGTTGCCACACCTGCCAATTGGCAAGAAGGTGAGGATGTCGTCATTGTACCTTCTTTAAAAGATGAAGATGAAATCAAGCAACGTTTTCCCCAAGGTTATACAGCAGTTACACCTTACTTAAGACTGACTCCGCAACCTAATAAAACAAGCTAAATCGAAAAATTAATAAAAAATAATCTCAAGTAACAACAATAAAAGTCAAAGATTACCTTCTCCAATGCCCATCTTCGGATGGGTTCTTTTTGATGACTTAGCCATCAATCGTGAATGTCATCGGGTGTTACTCAAAACCTTCACAAAAACAATCACAAAAAGCTTAGGTGACTTGTTTATTTCAGGTTATAAAACCATCAAGACATTTTAAGAATAAATCACTTATGATCTACAACGTACACCATTTGCACTGCGGTACTATGTGTCCAACCTGTGCCCCTCTCTTTGGGCAAAAGGGTTTAAAAGCTAAAATCATTTGTCATTGCTTACTCATTGAAACTGATCAAGGCTTAGTATTGGTTGATACAGGCTATGGTATTCAAGACTACTTAAACCCGAAGCAACGCTTAGGCAATGCTGTTACACGAATGGGCGCCATTCAATTTGATTTCAATCTCACTGCAATTGCACAAATTCAACAACTCGGTTTTCAACCGACCGATGTCAGACATATTTTTGTCAGTCATTTAGACTTTGATCATGCAGGCGGAATATCTGATTTCCCCCATGCAATCGTGCATATTCTGTCGACTGAATATAATGCAGCACATTCATTTCATTGGAAAAATAAACTGCGTTATCGGCAAGAACAATTTAAACAACATCGGCATTGGAATTTTATTGAGCCGATGGCCACAAATGCTTGGTTCAATTTCAGCAATGTACAAGGATTAAGTCTCTTTAAAGATGAAATTTTACTTATTCCTCTTTTAGGACATACAGCAGGACATTGTGGTATTGCCATTAAACAGCAGAACAATTGGTTATTATTCTGTGGTGATGCCTATTACACACACTTGGAACTTGATCCAAAACATAGACTACCTGCTTTAGAAATTACCGAGCGATTATTCGCTTATGATAATTTACAACGCATACAAACGCTAAAATCTATTCAATCACTTGCGAGTACGCATCCTGAAATTGAAATTATCTGCGCTCATGATCCCGTTGAGCTTTATCGCTATATACAATCTTAATTTTTAAATGAAGTCATTTTTCATCATGTAATAAATAAAGGCAATAAGGCTTTATATGTCAAATCTAACTCACCCTAATCGTCAGACAGCAAGAATCTTTAAGTTCCCAATACTCAGTGCAACTGTACTCAGTATCTCACTGCTCAGTGGTTGTATGACCACAGATGCATTACCTGCAGACAAACGCCCAACCCAATGGGGAAATTTACTCAATACAAAAAGTAATTTTTATAAAATCAGTGAGATGGTTTATCGTAGTGAACAACCAAATGCAGAACTCATTCCATTACTCAAAGAAAATAAAATTGATATCGTGATTAATTTACGTAATCGAAATAAAGATAAAACGGTCTTGGCAAACCAACCTTTTCAACAAGTACATATTCCTATCAATACATGGGCAATTGACCGTAATGACTTACTCGCTGTCATGCAGACCATACAAAAAGCTGAACAAAATAATCAGAAAGTTTTAGTGCATTGCTATCATGGCTCAGATCGTACAGGTGCAAGTATTGCGATGTATCGAATTATTTTTCAAAATTGGTCAACAGACGATGCTTTAAATGAAATGAAACATGGTGGTTATGGTTTTCATCCCATTTGGCGTAATATTGAAGCATTATTTACCCCTGAAAATATAAAATGGATCCGTGAGCAACTCGCGAATCCATCTTAAATTGAACACTTTATATAAATATATTA
The DNA here is from genome assembly GCF_046269225.1 of Acinetobacter sp. TY2. NCBI lineage: Bacteria > Pseudomonadati > Pseudomonadota > Gammaproteobacteria > Moraxellales > Moraxellaceae > Acinetobacter > Acinetobacter sp. TY2. The sequence continues at coordinate 168,796 of NZ_JBJZOR010000006.1, read as the reverse complement.
ACGTTTATCTAAAGGCGTCCATTCATTAATCCATGCAGATTTCATCCCTAAGCTTTCATCTGCATTGATCTTCTTCCGTGTTACATCTGCTGCATCACGGTCTTTAGACGGTCCTACCATAATACGAATACCTTTGGACGTTTTACTTTGCGTAACTTTATAACCTTTTGCACGTAACTTTGAAGCTACGGCATCTGCATTGTCTTCATTGGCAGCAAGAGCAACTTGAACCATCCACTGCTTATGACCACGGTCACCATCTTCCAATAGCTTACGGGCTTTCTCAGCTTCCGCTTTCTTTTTTGCTGCTTCTTGCTCTTTACGCTTTATTTCGTCAGCCGCTTTTTTACGATCAGCTTCTACTTTTTTCATTGCTTCAGCCTTTTTATCGGCATCTGCTTTTTTCTTAGCATCTTCCTGAGCCTTACGTTTCTTTTCCTCTGCAGCTTTATTTTCTGCTTCAGTCGCTTGACGCTTCTGCTCATTCAACTTTTTTTCAGTATCGGCCTTTTTCTGTGCCTCTAATTTTTTTTGATCATCTATTTTTTGTTGTGCTTTGGTTTTATCATCTTGAGTCATTTCAGGTGGTAAATCTGTACCCTCACGAACAGCCGTAGCATTACGACGTGCATTCATTGCTGCATATTCTTCCGCTGCTTTACGCGCCGCATCTGCTTCTGCTTGCTGTTGCATACGTAAAAATTCTGCTGCTTTAGCTTCTTGCTCTGCAACTGCACGCTCACGTGAACGTTTCTGCTCTTCAAGCAAACGCTTTTCAGTTGCGACATCTACAGTTAAAGGTTGCAACTGAACAGCTTCACCCACAGGTGCAACTTGATTTGTTTTCTGAGTCTGTCCTGTTGGTACTGTCTGTGTTTGTTTCTGGTGAATCTCTTCTTGACCTTTTAAAAGCAATGCTGCCAATAAAACGCCACCACCCAATAAAACAACACCACCCATCCAGCGTTGTTTGTTATTCATTGACATTCTTCCAGATACTCCCAGACCGCTTCCAAAGTATGAAACGAACCGCACACCAGTATCAGCTGATTATTTTTTGTCTCTTCAATGGCTGACTGAAATGCTGCTTGTACATTATTAAATTGTTGAACTGCTTCACCGACCAACGCTGTTTCTAATTGTTGCAATGGCGCGGCTCGAGGCACAGTCATTGGCGCAATTTTCCACATTTTGACGGTGTTTTTCAATGACTCTACAACAGATTGAATATCTTTATCTGCCAACATTGAAAAAACTGCAATCACTTCTGTGTACTGTTTATTGTATTCTAAGAATTTTCGCAATTGCTTTAACAAAAAATCTACACCATGCGGATTATGTCCGGCATCAAAAATCACTGTTTTATTTTGAATTTGACGAACTTCAAACCGCCCTTGTAGCTTCGCATTTACAATGCCTTGTGCAATCGCTTGTTGAGAAATATTTAATCCACTGACCAAAATTGCTGCGACTGCGGTCGAAATGTTTTCAAGTGCGAGTGTGCCTAGAGGCAATTTGAGTGTTGTACCTGAGCTTGCAAAATTCCAAGTTTGACCGTCTTCCGAATCTTTATAAAAATAATCACGGTGAATGGCATACAGTGTTGCTTGGCTCTCATCCGCTTTGTTTTGAATAGCTTGCGGAATATCTTGCTGACCACCAAAAATCACTGGAATATTTGAACGAATAATTCCTGCTTTTTCAAATGCAATTTTTTCAATGGTGTCACCGAGCCAATCGGTATGATCAAGCCCAATATTGGTAATCACAGCAACATCTGGATCAATTACATTGACCACATCTAAGCGACCGCCTAGACCGACTTCAAGCACCCAAACATCACATTGCTGCTGTTTAAAAATAACAAAAGCAGCCAAAGTGGTTGCTTCAAAAAAAGACAAGGTTAAATTACAGAAACGGCGTGCTTGATCAACTTGAACGAAGGCATCAATCAGCGTTTGATCGCTAACTTCTTTACCTTGTAATTTGACACGCTCATTAAACCGATAAATATGTGGTGATTGATACAGCCCAACACTCAGACCTTGTGCATTTAAAATAGCCGCCAAGGTAGTCGTGGTTGAGCCTTTACCATTGGTGCCCGCAACCGTAATGACTTTAGCATTCGGGCGCATAACACCGAGTTGTTCAGCCACGGGAATGACGCGCTCTAAACCTAAATCGATTCCCGTAACGTGAACATGACCCCAATAATTGAGCCATGTTTGTAAATCATCAATATTTGATGGTGTATTGCTTAATGGTGCAGTGTCATTCAAGGCAAATTCATCAGTTTCGCTACAATACGAGATACAGTATCACGTAATGCGTGACGATGGACAATTTGATCGATTACACCATGATCAAGCAAAAATTCTGCACGTTGAAATGGTTCTTCCAATTTTTCACGTACTGTTTGCTCAATCACGCGCTTACCAGCAAAACCAATCATAGCTTTAGGTTCTGCAAAATGTACATCACCCAACATTGCCAATGATGCCGTTACGCCACCATAAACAGGATTGGTGAGTACTACGATATACGGTAAACGTGCATCTTTCATTTTTTGAATCACGGCCGATGTACGCGCCATTTGCATCAAAGACAACATGCCTTCTTGCATACGTGCACCACCTGAAGCTGCAAAACAGATGAGTGGTTGTTTTGTTGCAATGGCTTTTTCTGCTGCTTGTACAAAACGATCACCGACAACTGTACCCATTGAACCCGCCATAAAGTCGAATTCAAATGCACAAGCAACCATCGGAATATTTTTTAACTGACCTTGCATCACAATCAATGCTTCAGTTTCACCAGTTTTATCCTGCGCTTCTTTTATACGCGATGGATACGGTTTACTGTCCACAAATTGCAATGGATCTTTTACAACAAACTCTTGACCTAGCTCAGCCGTCACATTGTCAAAGAACCAATTTAAGCGGTCACGTGCTTTCATTTTTAAATGTTCATCACATGATGGACAAACATAGGCATTAAATGACATTGCTGTGCGTGTAACGAGTGCATGGCACTCAGGGCATTCAATCGTTGGTTCAGTAAACGTAGCTTTAACGGTTTGCTGTTGATTTGGCGCTAAAATGCCAGGAATCGAACGATCTGTCCATGGCGTTGATGGACTGAGAGTTTTCCCTGTTTTCACTTCTTGATTCATACTAACTCATCGAGCGCTGCTCGAAGCTCCTTGACTTTGTTCACCGCTAGCTCAACGGCTTGCTCGGGTGCCAGGTTGGCAAATGGCTTAACAAACGCACTTCCGACAATCACGGCATCAGCAACCGCACCCACTGCTTTTGCAGAGGCTGCATCGTTAATACCAAAACCCACACCAACAGGAATATCAGTAAAAGTTTTGATTTTCTCAATACGTGCTGCCACTTCAGCGGTATCCAATGTTGCTGCACCTGTAACGCCTTTTAACGAAACATAGTAAATAAAACCTGATGCCTGTTTAACCACATGTGCAATACGCTCATCTGTCGATGTTGGTGCAAGCAAGAAGATTTGATTCATATCATATTTTTGCAATACAACATCTAAATCTTTTGCTTCTTCGGGGGGTAAATCCACAAGAAGAACACCATCGACACCACAGTCATGGGCATATGCCACAAACTTTTCATAACCAATTACTTCAATAGGGTTTAAATAGCCCATTAAAACAACTGGTGTTGTGGTGTCTTTTTCACGAAAGGCTTTGACCATATTCAAAGCATCGAAGGTATTGGTGCCAGCAGCCAATGCACGCTCTGCGGCAAGTGCAATCACGGGGCCATCAGCCATTGGATCTGAAAATGGCAATCCCAATTCGAGTACATCCACACCCGCTTCCACCATCTGATGTAACAATGGAACGGTTACATGAGGTTGTGGGTCACCCGCCATCACATAAGAAACCAAAGCTTTACGCTGTTGAGATTTAAGCTGTGCAAATCGGGTGGCTAAACGTGACATGGCAGTGTACTTTCCTTGAATTGTTAAAACTTGAGGAGTTAATGTAAAAATACAAGTCGTTGCATTTTAAATGTTAATTGTAACGCTATTTTTTACACAAAGAATAGTCTGTCACAGTAGCACAATACAAAGCCGTATTTATACATAAATAAGACCACAACCCAATGACATTATTTAGCGCTATTTCAGTGCTAAGGACAATGATCAAAGCTTCCTATTTTCAGCTAAGCTAAAACTTTAAAAATAATCATCATTTTTGTTTTAAATCAAATAAATAACTAAAAAAACATGACTCATGAGCTGAATCAAGCGATTTTAAGAAATAGCAAAAGCTGTTTATACTGTATGAGTTTTCTTTTAATTTTTTTATTTATGTCCACTCTCCCACACCATCAGGTACAAGCTCGTGCAATTGCACTTTTACCATTGATGGTTTTTTTGACTGTCTTTTTAGGTAGCGGTATTTACCATACCATCATTGGTACTGAGTTTGCTTTTTATCAATTAAAAGCACCCGTGGCGATTCTTCCTGCCTTACTTTTAGCAGTCCTGTTACACCGTAAGAAACTCAACCATGCGATTGATCAATTTTTAGAAGGTGCAAGTCACCCCAATTTAATTTTGATGTTTATGGTGTTTATGTTCGCTGGTGCTTTTGCGAGTGTTTCAAGTGCCATTGGTAGTGTCGATGCAACAGTTCAGTTTGGCTTATCCATTATTCCACCAACCTTTGTCTTGCCAATGCTATTTATCATTTCAGCATTTATTGCCACTGCGATGGGAACCTCAATGGGTACTATTGCTGCTTGTGCACCCATTGCTTTTGGATTTTCACAAGCAACCGATTTAACCGCAATTTATACCATTGGTGCAGTGGTGAGTGGTGCAATGTTTGGCGATAACTTGTCGATGATTTCAGACACCACGATTGCTGCAACTCGTAGTTTAAATGTTGAACTCCGAGATAAATTTAGAGTCAACATTTGGATTGCCTTACCTGCTGCAATCATCACGATATTGATCTACGTATTTTCAAGCCATTCATCACAACACATTGAGTATAAAGCTTATAACATTTGGTTAATTTTGCCTTATGTTGCGGTTTTTTTCTTAGCATTTACACGGTTGCATGTACTTGCGGTACTGAGTCTTGGCGTTTTAATCTCAGGTATCATAGGACTAATATCTACACCTGAATTTAGCATGCTCAAATTCAATACGGCGATTTATGATGGCTTTGTGAGCATGTTTGAAGTCGCATTACTATCAATGCTCTTAGGTGGCTTATCTGCCATTATGCAAAAAGAAGGTGGCTTAGAATGGTTAATTCAGCGCATTTATGTCCTAACTGGTTTATTTAAAGTCGGTACACAGCGTGCAGGTGAAATTGGTATTAGTTTTTTAGTCATTTTTTCCAATTTATTTGTGGCAAATAATACCGTTGCAATTATTTTATCGGGTGATATGGCAAGAGAGGTCGCACATGCTTATGGTGTTGATCCTAAGCGTGCTGCTGCATTTATGGACATTTTTTCTTGTATCGTTCAAGGTATTATTCCTTATGGTGCTCAGCTACTTTTAGCCTGTTCAATTGCAAAAATATCTCCTGTTGAATTGATTGGTTCAATTTATTACTGTTGGGTTTTAGCCATTTTTGCGGTACTCGCAATTGTATTTCGTTTTCCAAAATTAAAATCAGTTTCGCTGTAAACAGCATTAATCTAAAAATTCAGGTGATCTTCGGGTCACCTTTTTATTTCAACCTAGCAATTTTATGAATTATTTTTCAATAGTATTAGCCACTATTAATGGCATTTTTCAACTGTTGTTTTTTCTGCAATAAAGTCTGTCCACTATAGGCCTTATAAGCTCTCGCTAATGCAGATTGATCTGAATAACCCAACTTCATCGCAATATCGGTCAAATGTCGCTGATCTTGCAACAATTGCTCACAACGATTCATACGTTCATATTCAATAATTTTTTTAAATGATGTACCCAAGTCGGACAGTTGTCGTTGTAGTGTTCGACTTGAAATATGCAACTCTTGACTGATTTGTTCAATTTTCGGTGCTTGCTCTTCTAAGCGTAAATACTCTGCCACAATCAAATGCAACTGTTCGGCAATAGTTTCATAACGTGGCTTTGAGGCAATTGCCTCTTCGGCTTGGCGCACTAACATTTGCATAAGTGGTGGATCAGCTTGTTGAATTTTCAGGTTTAATCCATCTAAATCTAAAACAAAACAGTATTCACTTTGATGAAACAATACTTCACAAGCATAAAATTTTTGATAATGATACATTGCCATTTGTGGCGGATGAGCAAAATGTACACTGCGTAAAGGAAACTGATCTTCAGGCACTATTTTTCTTGCTAAATACATCATCAATGCTGTGGTCAACTCATTGAGTAATATGTATTTTTCATGATGAAATGGCCAAACCATATGCACATTATGTCCATAATGATGCATTTTCATCGGAATGATGTGATCACCATCTATCACTAAACGACTGAAACGTAATATATTTTGTAATGCCTCGGCAACCGTAGTACTACGTGAAGCCATATAGCCCAAAACTCCAAAATGTTCAGGTCGTACATGCTCTGCCATATCAAAGACGATATTTGGACGATTCAATATAATTCGTGTTTTCTCAATCAATTGATGAAAAAATAAATACGGTGATTGAGCATCTATGGGTAGGTTCAAAATCCGTTGTAAATTTTCATGATCATCGTGTAAAAAATCTGCGTTCAGCGCATCTATACCCTGCTCTAACAAATACAATTGCCAAAGATGGAAATACCCATTGGGAATATGTAAGTCCTGCATACACCAACACTCATACAATAATGTTATTTTGACATGTTCAATTTTCATTCTGTCGTAAAATGTATAAAAAATAGCAGACACTGTCAAAACAAAATTGTAAAAGCCCGACATACTGAAATCATTCTAGCTATGCCAGTAAAATAAAATGAATGCATTAGTGAAATATCAAGCTGAACCTGTAGTTCGCACCCAGCTCGACTTTAAACTCGATGAAATTCCTCGCTTTTGGTTTGGTGGAGATCCATTTCGCACTCGTATGTTTGACGCACTCAGCTTAACCTTCCCAGATGGTGAACGTTATTTCATTGAATCTGTACGCCTGTTCCGCAACAAGATTCAAGATCCAGATTTACAACAACGTGTTGCCGATTTTATTCGTCAAGAAGCGCAACACGGTATGGCACATGACAAAATGAATCAGGTTATGCGTAATCAAGGTATGCCCATTGATCAATTCATCAGCTTTTTAACCCGTTTATTTAAGTCCGAAATTAAGAACCGTTCTCCACAATACAATATTGCTATGACCGCTGCAGCAGAGCATCTTACAGCACTCATGGCAGATACTTTTTATAGTCATCAAGAAACACTTGCAGATGCTCATCCCTATGTCCGTGCTCTACTTGCATGGCATTCTATTGAAGAAATGGAACATCGTGATGTAGCTTTTGATGTTATGCAACAAGTCGGTGAAGTCCCTGAGCATATTCGTAAATTTAGCCTCGCACTGACCACAGTTGCGATGCTTGGATTTACCTCTTACCGCGCCAATGTCATGTTACGCGCCGATGGATTTACACCTATGGAGCGCTTAAAAATGGCGTATACAGGCTTACCGTGGTTTGTCGGGAAAAAGGGCATGCTGACACGTATGCGCTCTGCCTATATGGATTGGTATAAGCCAATGTTCCACCCAAGTCAGCACCCAATCATTGCACAGTATCAAGTTTGGATTGACACTTTAGCAATAACCAACGATCCGATTGCAGCAGGTGAAGCATTTTGGCAAGCAGGTTTAAGTAATTAATTGGTCATTTTCATCAAGTTGATCAAACTGAAAAATATAAAAATAGGAAAGAATCATGAATGCTTATCTTCAACATCAAGTCGATCCTGTCGTGCGTAAGAACCTCGACTTCAAACTCGATCAAATTCCTCGCTTTTGGTTTGGGGGAGACCCATTCCGCACGCGTATGTTTGATGCTTTAAGTCTGACTTTCCCTGTCGGTGAGCGTTATTTTATTCAAAGTGTTCGTGCCTTACGTGACCGCATAACAGATAATGAATTACAACAAAAAGTCACCGATTTTATTCAACAAGAAGCGCAACACGGTCTTACCCATGACCGTATGAATAATGAAATGAAAAAGCAAGGCATGCCTGTCGATGACTTTGTAAAATTTATGGATGATCGATTTTCTTATCTAATTAAAAATCGCTCAAAGCAATACAACATTGCTATGACCGCTGCCGCAGAACATTTGACAGCACTGATGGCGGAAACATTTTATAGTAAGAAAGAAACGCTTATAGATGTCCATCCTTATGTTCGTGCGCTTTTTGCTTGGCATGCGATTGAAGAAATGGAGCATCGTGATGTGGCTTTTGATGTCATGCAAGAGGTTGGAGAAGTTTCTGAACGTTTACGTAAATTTGCACTGACTTTTATCACCATCCAAATGTTTGGATTCACATTTTACCGTGCCAATGTCATGCTCAAGCATGATGGCTTTAATCGCTTAGAACGTGCAAAATTTGCAATCCAAGGTTTGCCATGGTTCTTTGGTCAAAAAGGTACGCTCAGCGCAATGAGCTCATCTTATAAAGATTGGTTTAAAGCAGACTTTCATCCGAGTCAACATCCTGTCATTCGCCAATACCAAACGTGGATTGATGCTTTGGCTGAAACCGATGATCCTATTGCCGCTGGTGAGGCTTTTTGGCAAGCGGCTTTATAATGGCAGAGATGACTTGAGTTCATTCTAAAATGACGGATGCAAAAAAAGGCGAATGTAAATAACACTCGCCTTTTTTACATGTTTTATTTAATATTCTTCAAAAATGATTGGTAGATTTACATAGATCATCTTATTGACTCACCATTTTGCATAGTGTTGTTCGAGTAAACCATATTCACGATTTAAATGAATTATTTCACCTTGTTCAGTTTGAATTGTCCCACTCACTCGCGACTGCCATTGACTAAATTGACTACCAACCAAACGTAGATTTAAACTCTCAAAACGGCGCCATCCTGTTTCAATGGTCAAGTTTAGTTTTTGATCGAGCGAAGTGATTGTCCAATGTTGATTATCTTGTTTTACAAATAATACATCTGCAACAGCATACAAAGCACCATTGACCCATAAGCAGTTTTCATTACCAAAACTTTCGTTCACCCCTGACGCCAAATTCAGTCCGACACGCTGACCATTGGCATCCCAAAAATTACATGATAACCAAAACCATGCTGTTTCAGGTCGTAAAAAACCACAAGTATCATCTAATGAAGCAAAGCTCTTTTCATTAAATTCAATATTTTGTTTCTTCTTATTAATAAAAAAACCTTCCACAGCCAATGTGGTTTTTTTCTGTGTATACGTCCAACCATTAATACCATTTGGACTACATAAACTTAGCGGTGATATCCCTGCACAGAAAATTCGAGCTTTCAGTTGTACTTCACCATGCTTTTTTACAGTGATATAACGCACACCATTGGCATGTTGCATTTCAAGTTCGAATGGCGATTTTAAAAAGTGACTTTGACTAAAAAGTGGTTGCTCATCAACCGTTGTACCTCGACCTAAAATCGTATTGGCATTCCACTCAAGTACTTCTTGGGTTTCATGATTATAGACATAAATAAACCCATGCCCTGCCCAACCAATATCTGCAATAGCCACGCCAATGGTATATTCTGCATGTTGAATACCACAAAATTTAAATTTTTTATATTTTAACTGTTTACGCCATCCTTTAAGCGTTTTTCCATACGGCGTTTTGTATTCATAGCGATTCACATCAATTGATGTTGGAATCTGCTCAAAACGTCCATAACGAGGTTGACCATTGCTTTGTATTAAATCCATTCCAACCTTTCCATCCGTGGTCACTGTTTAAATATAGACTTTAGTCGATGATTTAATTATGACCTATTTTCCACAAAAAGTGCAATATTTGTACATAAAATTCAAAGCCAAACCACATTAAAAACAAAGGTATATAAACAATTTAATTCATAAAATAGACCAAAATATCAATATATTTATCAATTCAATAACGCTCAAGTTGTATTTTTATCGCAATAAAAAAAGTCGACGAATGCCGACTTTCCATTTATTTATCACTTTTCACACTAGGTAATAAAAGAGTATTACCATTCACCTGCACCTAATGGCTGACCAATAAAGTCGTAACGACTTTTTGAACGTGAAAATTTAATTGGCAATGCCAACTGTGGTTCAGTCGCATCACTCTCTCTAGTTAAGGGCACATTCACGACCCATTCTCGCTCTCTCGCCAAAGCTGAATCCAATGCTTCTTCAAGTTTTAAGACAGGTTCTACACAAACATCAAGTTGGGCAAATAACGATTTCCAAACATCAAACGACTCCGATTTTATTTTTTCTCGTAGTGCTTTCTTCACAATTTTACGATCTTCAGTATCAAACGAAGCTCCTTTTTCGAGCAAAATTGGCAATTCTAGTGCAGTCGCTAAACCACTCATAAACTGCGGTTCTAAACTTCCAATTGAGATATATCGACCATCAATAGTTTCATAATAATCGTAGAATGTACCACCATTTAAATGTTCACCTTCCACTTGCTGATGTTGTCCTCCTGCAAGACTTGCTGAAGCTGCCATGTTATTCATACTCACAACACAATCTGTCATAGAAATGTCTACATACTGTCCTAAACCACTGGTTTGACGTTCAATAACTGCCGCCATAATGCCAATGACTGCATGTAGTGAACCACCTGCAACATCAGCAATTTGGATGCCCATTGGTGGTGGACCACTGTCTTGACGACCACTGTGCCCTGCGATCCCTGACAGTGAAATGTAGTTAATGTCATGCCCTGCTTTATTTTTATAGTGACCACTTTGCCCGTAACCTGTAATCGAGCAGTAAATCAATTTAGGGTTAATTTCCGCCAAAGTATGATAATCCAAGCCGAGACGTTGCATGACACCTGGACGAAATTGTTCAACGACAATGTCATATTCCGAAATTTTCTGTTTAATCAATTCAATACTTTTAGGATCTTTTAAGTCGAGTGCAATCGATTGCTTATTACGATTTAAATAACTGTGTGAAGTTGCCTGCCCATTGGCGTAAGGTGGCAGTAAACGAACCAAGTCAGGACGAGTCGGTGACTCGATATGGATCACTTCTGCACCCAAGTCTGCAAGATACATGGTCGCAAATGGACCTGGCAATAATGTAGAAAAGTCGAGTACTTTCAATCCTTTCAAAGCAGCTGTCATATTATTTTTACCAATTTAAGGTTGATTTTTATGTCATATTAGAAATATAAAACTAACATAACAATGTCATGTTCAGCCATTTACCTTGATCATTTCGGCAATTTATTATGTAAAAAGTAGATTTACGCTGTTGTAAATTGCTATTTATATTTTTTTTAGCGTCATTTAGGTCAGGTATACGTGAACATCAAAGAGACTGAAGGATTTAACATGAGTCGTGATACGATCAGTATCCATTTTGTCAATGCGGCGCTGACTGGGGTTAAACGCCTTGGCATGGATGTCGAAACTTTACTTTCGCACGTCGGAATTGAAGCTGAACTCCTTCGTCAGCCTAAAGCACGTATTTCTCCTGAACAATATACCCGTTTCATTAAAATGCTGTGGATGGTGACTCAGGATGAGCACGTTGGGTTTGATATTCAACCCCGTCGACTTGGCTCTTTCGCCATTATGTGTCAGCTGATTATCCATGCTAAAACTTTGGGTGAAGCCTTAGAGCTTTCATCACAATTTTACAAATTATTTGGCGATGAATGGTCGGTGTCTGTCGAGCGTGACAAACACGAAGCTCGCTTAGTTCCACTCATTCCAAAAACATTAGATCCAGATCATTTTATTACTGAAAGTATGCTCATGATTTGGCACGGTTTAGCTTCTTGGCTCATTGAGCGCCGTATTCCACTTGAGCGTGTACATTTTGGCTATCCACGTCCAAATCATGCCGATGAGTACGATGCACTCTTCTTTGCACCCGTCATGCAGTTCGATATGCCACGCACTGAAATCACCTTTGCTGCTGACTACCTTGATTTGCCGATTCGTCAAAATGAAGCAAGTTTGGAAGAATTCTTAAAAGCAGCACCTGCACAATTATTGGTGAAATTCAAAAATACCAATTCATTGACCTCACGTATTCGTGAAGTATTGAAAAGTCAAATTGGTGAAGAAATGCCAACATTGAATGATGTAGCCTCGATGCTGTATTTATCACCACAAACCTTGCGTCGTCGTTTAGCCGCTGAAGGTAAGAGTTATCAAGGTGTGAAAGATGCTTTACGCCGTGATGCAGCCATTCACTTATTGCTCAATCCTGATCTAACTCTTGAAGATGTTGCACAACAGGTTGGCTTTAGTGAAACTAGTACCTTCCACCGCGCATTTAAAAAATGGACTGGTGTAACGCCAGGTCTATATCGCCAATTACATGGTTATCATTAATTTTTGAACACTGACTGAATAGATTTTAGTATTTTCAGTTTTCCCGCCTAGTATTACTGCTAGGCTTTTTTTATTTTATAACTTAGACTGATATTCACATTTGAGTTAAAAATTTAGACATAAAAAAACTCAGATTTATCTGAGCTTTTTTAAATTCAACACAACTTACATTTGTGACTGAATATAATTTTGCAAACCAATTAACTCGATCAAACGCATTTGCTTTTCAAGCCAATAAGTATGATCTTCTTCTGTATCAGACATTTGCTGACGAAGCATATCACGAGTAATGTAATCTGCCTTTTCTTCACACAATTTGACACCCTGCGCCAATTTTTCACGGACATGATATTCAAGTGCAAGATCTGCTTTTAAACAGCTCACAACATCTGTACCAACTTCAATACCATCACGATCCATATTTGGCGTTCCTTCAAGAAACAACACACGGCGAATCAATGCATCTGCGTGCGCACCTTCTTCCTGACTTTCGTGGTCAATACGTTCAAAGATTTTAGATAAACCCCAATCTTCATACATACGAGAATGAATTAAATATTGATCACGAGCAGCCAGTTCACCACCGATCAACATATTTAGATAATCTACAACTTCTGGATTGCCACGCATTTCAAATACTCCATACCCTTTTTCAGCATTATGGACAATTTTGATCGATATTGCAAAACAATAAATTTATAAGTTTATGATTTTTATAAAATTAAAATGAGAAACATACGCATTTGCAGTATGAATTAGCTATTTTCCATATATAAAATAAACCTTTGCGAAATCTTCGAACCGTTAACTCTATTTATTTTTAAAAAATTCATATTGATTCATTTTTGTAACTATTCACAATGCTTCTTATTCAGCATTAAAATAGCTGACTACAACGACATAATTTATTCACTTTAAACGCATACGTTCTCACATGCGTTAATGTTAGAATTTACATGATCATAAAGTACGATGATCTTTATATATTTGATCTTAATCACTTTGAGCTTCACCACTTAGAATAAAAGGAACATATCATGTCAGAGGGAAACACCACTGCACCCATTTTGGTTACAGGTGCGACAGGTTATATTGCAAGTTGGGTGATTCAAAAATTACTCGAACAAGGTTTCACGGTACATGGAACGGTTCGTAGCTTGGCAAAAAAAACGAGCTATCAACATTTAGAAAAAATTGCAGCTCAAACCTCTGGCACGCTCAAATTTTTTGAGGCAAATTTACTTACTGAAGGCTCTTTTGATACCGCAATGCAAGGCTGTGAAATTGTCTTACATATGGCTTCGCCTTTTGTCGTGACCAATTATAAAGATGCAATCAAAGACATTATTGAACCTGCCATTATAGGCACTGAAAATGTGCTGAATAGTGTCAATCAAACGGCGTCGGTGAAGCGTGTGATCGTGACGTCTAGTATTGCTTCAACTTATGGTGATGCGGTTGATATTTTACAAACTTCACAAAATATTTTTGATGAATCACATTGGAATACGACTAGTTCAACAACACATCAGCCTTATCCTTATTCAAAAGTCATGGCTGAACGTAAAGCCTGGGACATGGCAAAAGCTCAAGATCGTTGGGATTTAATCTGTATTAACCCTGCGCTTGTACTTGGCCCTTCACTTACAGCTGGTACACAGTCAGGAAGCGTTGAAGTTTTACAACAGTTTGCCAATGGCATGACGCTTGCGGGCGTACCTGCCATGTGGAATGGTATTGTTGATGTTCGTGATGTTGCTGATGCCCATATTGCTGCTGCATTGAGTACCACAGCTTCGGGGCGCTACATCATTAGTGGGGGGTCACTCAGCCTCATGGAAATGGGTGGAATTCTACGCAAAAATTTTGGCAATGCTTATCCATTTCCACGTAATCAATTGCCAAAAATTGCGTTTAAAGCCTTTGGCCCCATAATTGGTTTTAGCCGTGCATTTGTCGATAAAAATATGGGTTATCCTATATTCTTTAATGCCAATAAAAGTCGAAAAGAATTAGGTATGACCTATCGCGACATTGAAGTGAGTTTGGTTGAACATTTCCAACAAATGATCAATGATGGTTTGGTGAAGAGGTTTATTTTTCTCAAATAACTTCCAAATAATCCTTGAATGAAACCCAATAAAAAACCACTGTTAAACAGTGGTTTTTTATGATCAATAGTCTACATATTCAAGTAAATCAATTATGCAGAAAATTGTTGTAAGAATTCTAAAAATTGCTGTTCATTTAAAACAGGAATATTCAATTTTTCAGCCTTCTCTAATTTAGAGCCTGCTTTTTCACCTGCAACAACACATTTAGTTTTACTCGACACACTACCACTAACACGTGCACCCAAGGCTTGGAGCAATTGAGTTGCTTCATCACGTCCCATGGTACTGAGTGTGCCTGTGACTACCCAACTCTCACCATTTAGTGGCTGACGGCTCGGTGCGACAGGTGCATCCCAATGAATTCCTGCTGCAAGTAAGCGATCTACCACTTCAAGGTTATGTGGTGCTTGAAAAAAGTCCACAATCCATTCAGCCGTAATATCACCAACATCAGGTGTTTTCTTTAAGGCTTCTAAATCCGCTTGACGAAGAGCCTCCAAAGTTTGAAAAGTATTAGCTAACATACGTGCTGTAGTTTCACCAACACCACGAATTCCAAGCGCATAAATAAAAGAAGCTAGTGTCGTTTTTTTACTGTTTTCAATCGAATCAATCAAGTTTTGAACCGACTTCTCGCCCATTTTCTCAATGGTCAATAATTTTTCACGATGCTCATGTAAATGATAAATATCCGCCACATCATTGAGTAAATCTAAATGTAATAATGATTCCGCCCATCGATCTCCCAAACCTTCAATATCCATCGCTTTACGTGAAACAAAATGGCGAATCGCCTCAATACGCTGTGCTGAACAATACAATCCACCAGAACAACGTGCTAAAGCTTCACCTTCTGGCATTACGACAGGCGAAGCACAAACAGGACAGTTTTCAGGTAAATGTACTTCAACCGTATCATTCGGACGAAACTCTAGCCAAACTTTTTCCACTTTCGGAATCACATCACCACTGCGGTAAACACTAACTGTATCGCCGACACGAACATCTAAACGGTGAATTTCACCAATGTTATGTAAAGTTACGTTAGAAACAGTAACACCACCCACAGCAACAGGGTTTAAACGTGCAACAGGCGTTAATGTTCCTGTACGCCCCACTTGCCAATCAATATTGTCAACTGTGGTTAAAGCTGCTACAGCAGGGAATTTATAAGCCGTTGCCCAACGTGGCTCGCGACTTAAAAAACCCAATTGTTGCTGTTGTTTCAAGTCGTTGACTTTAACAACCATACCATCAATTTCAACCAATAAATTTGGACGTTCTTGATTGATTTGCTCATACTTTTCTTGAACTTCTTCAATAGATTGACAAACAAAATGACGCTCACCCACCGCAAAACCGAACTGCGTTAACCACTCCAAACTTTCAGACATGGTATTTTGCCCATGAGGTGGTTCACATTGTGCAATACCATAGGCATAGAAGGCTAAAGGACGTGAGGCTGCAACATTAGGATCAAGCTGACGTAGGCTACCTGCTGCTGCATTACGTGGATTTGCAAAGGTCTTTTCACCTTTCGCTTCATTTTCTGCATTCAGTTTTTCAAAACCTGCTTTTGGCATTAGTACTTCGCCACGCACTTCAAGCAATGTCGGAATTTCTATTGTTTCAGAACTTAAAACCTTCGGTAAATTACGAATTGTTTTCACATTTTGCGTAATTACTTCCCCTGTTTCACCATCACCACGGGTCACGCCACGAATCAATATACCGTTTTCGTACCACAGTGAAATCGCTAAACCATCAAATTTAAGTTCTACATCATATTCAATTTTTTGATTCGGCAAACGCTCTTCTATACGACGCGCAAAAGCAAACAACTCATCTTGATTAAAGACATTACCCAAAGACAGCATGGGCACAGTATGGGTAATATTTTCAAACTTTGATAATGGCTTTCCGCCTACACGACTAACAGGCGAATCGGGTTGTATCAGATCTGGATATTGTTGTTCTAGACTTTTAAGTTGATGAAAGAGCTGATCATACTCACTGTCTTCTATGCTCGGTTGATCCATCACATAATACGCATGATTATGTTGTGCAAGGACTTGAATCAATTGACGCATTTGAGCGACGATCGCATTTTTTTCCATAAATTCTTTCACCAAAACTCTTTTACCATAATAAATGGGCGGATAATTCCGCCCATTTCATTTTAAATCAGTCTCAAAATAATATCAGCATTTGATCTGATGATCAGACCGCTTGTCCTGAACGAAAATCAATGGCTTGATGACGCCAGTGTTCTTTTAACTGTGGGGTAAATTCCAGATTATTTTCATCATAAACCGTCCCATCAATCTCACGAGCAATTAAACCTGCAATGCTCACCATGGTATCAAAACCTTTTTGCACATCAGGATGTGGCAAAGCAAGGAAGAATGCCAAACCTTGTACCTGTTCCATAGACAAGGCTTCTAAATCAAAGCCGGCTGGTGTTGAGTCAATAATACGTAATACTGAAAACATCAATGAACTTTCATTTTCAGGGTCTTCATAGCGGTGAAAACACTTCATTTCACCAAAGCGTAAACCATATTTCATCATTACTTTCAGGGTTTTATCACCTGACAAGGCACGACGTGGATCAGGATAAACATTTAAGCCAATAATTCTCTCAGCATTTGCCAAAATACTTTGATCATCTTGGCGTTGTTGCTCACTCAAATGTACATCAAGAATACTGCTTTCATCTTCAAATTCTTGAATTTTTACAGTTTCAACCTGTGTATTCGGTGTGAATGCTTCAATGGCTTCAACTTGCGGTTTCGTCACATATGTCGATGTCGCCGTATCAGTTTTTGTTATATCTTCTTGATTGGACGTTTCAGTTTTTTCCACAACAGAAGCCGTCTGTAAATCAAGTGTTGGCTCAACCTTTTCAATTTTCAGCTTAGTTGTATCATCCGCTTGATCAATATGTGCTGTGATATTTTCTTCAGTCACTTCCGCAGTCACTGTTTCAGTTGGCTTTACTTCAGTTTGCTTTGCCTCAGTCGGTTTTGGTTCAGCTTTTTCAGTTGAAGATGCGTTAACATCAACATCTTCAAGTATCGTTAAATTTGGCTCGACACGTTCTGTTTCTGTCGAGCTACGCAACTGATCACGTACATGGCGTGGAATGACTGGCTGATTGCTGTCTTCATTAATATGCAATGCTGAATCAAGCGATGGCGCTGCATCATCTGACTTACGCAACATCATAATCAAACCCACAAGGCAGATAATAACCGCAAGGACAATGCCAATAATTGTTGTGATTTCCATACTAGGACTCCGCGGCTAAACCGTACTCTCTTGCCTCTTCCAAATTCACTGTGACGAGTTTTGATGTGCCCGGTTCAGGCATCGTCACACCCAATAAATCGGTTGCCATGGTCATAGCAACTTTATTATGTGTAATGTAAATGAATTGCACCTGCTCCGACAATTCTTTTACAAGATTACAAAAACGCCCAACGTTCGCATCATCAAGTGGCGCATCAACTTCATCAAGCACACAAAATGGTGCAGGATTTAAACGGAAAATTGCAAAAACCAATGCCAATGCCGTCAATGCTTTTTCACCGCCCGACAGCAATGCCAATGAACTATTTTTCTTGCCCGGTGGACGAGCCATTAAACGTACACCCGATTGCCAATCATCTTCAAGACTTAATGTTGCTTCACCACCATTAAAGACTTTTGGAAACAGATTTTGCAGTTCTGCATTGACCTGATCAAACGTGGTCATAAATAATTTACGAGTTTCCTGATCAATGCTCTTCATAGCATCTCTCAGTTGCTCCACTGTATTTTCTAAATCATGAATTTGATGCATCAATTCATCAAAACGCTTTGACACGTCTTCATACTCTTCTGAAGCCGCCAAATTGACCGCACCCAATTTTTCAAACTGACGCTGAGCTTTTTCAAAGTTTTGTTGATGCGTAGGTAAATCAATGATCAATCCTGATTTTATCTCAGCATTCATCTCTTTGAGCTGATCAGAATAATGCTGTAAATCAGACTTCGCTGACTGCCATGCTAAGCGCTTTGCTTCGAGTTGGGTACGTAGTTGCTCATCATTTTGTTGATGTAACAGACGCAGTTCGGTTAACTGTTGTTGTTTTGACTGAACATTATTCAATTCAACTTGCCAATCTGCCCAAGTTTTTTGCAACTTTTCCGCTTGCTCAGCTTGCTCAGCATACTGACGCTCTAGGCTTGGCAACTCGAGTTGTATCGGATCAACAAATTGATGAGCCTGTTCCATTTGCTGCACAATCTGCTGATAGCTCACTTTAGAAAAATTCAAATCTTTATCAAGCAATTCAATCTGTTGCTTATTTTGCTCAGCCATACGCCTTGATGCTTCCACATCTTGCTGTTTATGCTGTAATTGTTGCTGTTGTTCTTCAACCTGTTCATTAAGCTCGTCAAGCTTATATTGCAAAGTTTTATATTCAGGTAAATGCTGTTCTAGCTTCATGCTCAATGAATGTAGATCAATTTCAAGATCATCTTTCTGCATGGCATCTTCTTCAAGTTGCTCATCAAGTTGTTGTAACTGACTATTGAGCTGAACTTTTTGCAATTCAAATGCCTGCGTTGCACTTTGTTGTTTAGCGATTTGCACATTTACTTGCTGTTGAATATTTTGCTGTGTTTTTAAAGCTGTTTGATCTGCTTGGATCTGCTTCTGTAATTCAGCCAACTGATGTTGTATTGAAGGTAATACTACTTCAGCATCACTCAATTGAGGTAATAAAGTTATAAGCGCAAGCTCAATTTCTTCTAAACGAATACGATGACTCAATGCGCCTTGTGCGGCTTGACTGGATTCATCGAAGAATAAGCCAATGACCCAATCTTGACCGACATGATAACCATCGAGTGTCAGAAGACTCTGCCCAACGGTTAATTGTTTTTGAAAACTCAACGCCTGCGTTAAGTTTTCAGCAATCGCTACCTGATTCCACAATGAATATTGAGGTGATTCAATCCAATCTGCTAAACAAGATAATCCATTGATTTGGATTTTATCCTTTGAAATTGAGCTTTTTAACTGACGAGCAAGACTGTCTTGAAAATCAGAATTTGTATCAACAATATCTGCAGACAGCCATTTTGCAAGGAGCTTTTCAACCAAACTCGCTTGTGCTTTACCCTGCTCATTGAGTTTTAAAACGTGCATGAGTTGTAGAGCATTTTCTGATGTTTTGACTGCACTTTTCGCCAAGAGCTGATTGAGATTTTTCTGCTCAGACTGTAACACTTGAATTTCAGACTTTAGTGCTGAAATTTGTACTTTTTGTAGATTGACGTGTTCTTGCGTTTGCTCAATACGAGTTTTTGTTAGAGCAATGTTTTGCTCTAACTGTACAATTTCACACTGAGCTTTGGATTGATCTTGTTCAAGTTGACTCAAATCCTCCGTCATAAACTGCTTTTGTACCTGTTCAGCTTGAACTTTTAAGGTGTCTTTTTGCTGCTCTATACGTTGAACATTTTTACTCAGTTGCTCCATTTGCGCTTGCATCTGAGCTTTTTGCTGTTGCTGTTTTTCAACCTGAATTTTAATCAGTTCATATTGTTGTTGCGTTTGTAGTTGTTGCGCTTTTAAATCAGCAAAGACTTGCACACGCTGTTGACTATCGGCTTCGGCACTTTGTAAGTTTTCAGCATATTCATTTAACTGTGCCTGTAAGGTATCGAGCTGTAATTCAATGAGCTGAATACGTTCTTTGGTTTGAATTTTTTGTGTTTCGAGCTTTGCTAAAGATTCAGTATTTTGATTCAACAATGCTTGTTTTTGCTCAAGCATCATTTTTAATTCAGCGAGTTTCTTTTCCGCATGTTGCCATTCATTTTGCAAAGGTGTCGATTGTTGAATCAGACGTTGAAATAATTCACTTGTCGATGTCAAATCATGCTCAAGTGTAGTCATGTCCGAGCGCACGAGTTTGAAATGTTCACCAAGTTCATTCATTTGAACGGTATATTCTTCTTGTAAACGGCTACTTTGTTCACATTGGAAAGATAAAATTTCTATTTTTAAAGTTCGAACTTCATTTTCAAGTGTTTTGTATTGAACCGCATTTTCAGATTGACGCTTGAGTGTTTTTAACTGTCCTTTCAATTCAGAGGCAATATCTTCTAAACGCTCAAGATTCTGTGTCGTATGCTCTAAATGTTGTAAAGTTTCACGGCGACGCGCCTGATAACGTGATACGCCTGCAGCTTCCTCAATATATATCCGCATTTCTTCAGGCTTAGCATCAACCAAGCGGTTAATCATACCCTGCTCAATAATGGCATAGGAACGAGGACCTAAGCCTGTCCCTAAGAAAATATCGGTAATATCACGGCGACGGCACTTCGTTCCATTAAGAAAGTATTCAGATTTTCCATCACGGTTGACCTGACGGCGTACAGCCAATTCACTATAGGCATTATACGCCCCTCCGAGCTTGCCATAGGTATTTTCAAAGCGTAGTTCTACACTTGCCATACCAACAGGTTTACGTTTTGCCGTTCCTGTAAAAATGACATCTTGCATAGTTCCGCCACGTAACTGACGTGCGCTTGATTCACCCATGACCCAACGAATGGCATCAATCACATTGGATTTACCACAGCCATTAGGTCCCACTACCGCAGTACGGTTCTCTTTGAATTGTAATGTCGTGCTGTCGGCAAAAGATTTAAAGCCAGACAATTTTAAGCTGCTTAAACGCATAATGTCCTAATTACTTACTCACGTTACTTAGCGACGTGATCTCCGCGCCCAAGCAAGTTCGATTTGTTTCATTCGTGTCAGCGATTCCAACACTAAGTTGCGTAAGTGTCGGCAAAAATCATCCATAAATAAAGTAGCTTGTTGTGATTTTCGGATTAAAATCGCATCAATCACCAAGCGGAACAATTCTAACGCTTCTTGTAGCTCTCGTCTTGAAGTATTTAAGGTTAAAAAATAGCTACGACGTAAAGAAGGCAACAGTTCCTTATAAAATTTCATCAAATAAGAGTTGCCAACCATATCATTTTGTTCAGACAAAAAATGAAAAATACCATCATAAAACTTTTCAGTATTGCCCTGTTTTACATGCTCAATTAAATCATTTAATAAATGCTGTAGCGCTTCAGCTTCATGGCTTCGCCACGTCTCACTCATTTTATGAACAATCTGACCCAATAGAAGTGCACAAGTATCAAATAACGCTCTCACTTGCTGTGCTGACATTTCTGACACAATTGCGCCACGACGTGGGAAAATTTCAATCAGATGCGTGCGTTCAAGCAACAATAAAGCCTCACGCACCGAACCTCGACTGACATCAAGTTCTTTTGCAATGCGTAACTCTTGTATGCGCTCACCCTCCACCAATTCACCACTGATGATTTGCTCGCTTATATGCCTTGCGATTTGTTCCGATAGGCTATCTACATCATCCAAATGCATATAAATCCTGTTTTATTAGTTTTATTTAGATTAAGTCTGAATCATTATCTTCCTTATATAACTGATTCAGACTTTGCATTTCCATGTCATTGTTAGACAATTTTTAAGATTTTAAGCCAATCCTGTTGTGAACAATAGTGTCATTGATCTAAAACTTTATCTATCAGCCAATTTAAAAAAATATTTTAATGCCCTGTAATACAAAGTAAGTTCCGACTGAAACCAGCAAACCTGCAAAGCATTTTTTCAACATTGCAGGTGATAATTGATGTGCCACTTTTGCACCGAGTTTTGCTGTAATAAAACTCATAATACTGATACCAATAAAGGCATAAATATGCACATAACCAATCGCATTTTTAATTTCAACTTGACCATGTGATCCAAAAATCATAAAACCAATTGCCCCTGCAATAGCAATCGGCAAACCACATGCTGCCGAAGTCGCTACCGCTTTTTGCATCACTACGCCATATTTATTTAAATATGGCACTGTCAAACTTCCCCCACCAATACCAAAAATTGCCGATGCTACTCCAATACCACCACCTGCAAGCATTTGCATTGGTACAGGCGGTAAGTGTTTAGACACATCTACTTGAACATTAGCGCCCTTAAACATTTTAAATGCCACCCATAAAGCAAATACACCAATGATCAATTGCAAATTCCCACCCGACAAAACATCGGCAATACCTGCACCTAAAAATGAGCCTAGAACTAAACCTGGTGCAAGGTTTTTAACCACATGCCACATAACCGCACCTTTTTTATGATGGGCTGAAACTGAACTTAGTGATGTCACAATAATTGTTGCCAATGATGTTCCCAATGCCATATGCATCACAACCGTTGGGTCATAACCCATTTGAGTAAAAACCACATATAAAATTGGGACAATAATCAAACCACCACCAACACCAAATAGTCCTGCGGCAAATCCTGCAATTGCACCAATGACCAAATATATGATTAACTCCATCACTACTTTCCTTTCTTCTCAGATTCAATATGGATTTAGAGACTCGTCATCTTCGACAGCTTTTAACAGATGCTCAGCAACTACCTGAAATTCTTTTACTTAAACACAATACAACATCGACCAATGATGATGTCCGTGAGCTTGCACAAGGCGCAAATCGCATCCTTGTGTGTAGTGAACAACAAAGTCAGGGACGGGGGCAACATCAACGAGAATGGGTCTCTCCCATCGGGAATATTTATTTAAGCACATTGCTGAAAACCAAAACACCCCTTGATGGACGCCTTGCACTTGAAATTGCATTAAATATTCTACAAATTTCAAGTTTAAAAACCCTGCCAAATCTACAAGTTAAATGGCCCAATGACCTATATAGCCCACAAGGAAAATGGGGAGGGATACTCGTTGAACCATTATCAGCACATGAAGCCATTGTTGGTGTGGGGATCAACTTATTGCCTGTACCACCTGAACAACTCTCACAACAAGCAACTTCTGTCGTGCAATTGGGTGTGCAATATCCCAACCGTATTCAAATGATCAGTGACGTATATTTAGCCATTTTGCAAGCGGGGCAATGGTTTGATCATGGCTGCTACAACCTTGCAGCTCGCTTCAATAATGTCGCAGCATTTATGGGACAAACGGTTGAATTTGAACAAACAAAAGATACTATTCAAGGTGTTTTTAAAGGCATTGATCGAGATGGAGCAATTCAAATTGAAAATGAACAAGGATTACAAAGCTATTATCAAGGACGTTTACGTCTAAAATCGGTTAAATAGATCAACATTAAAAATTAGTAGGACGATCAACACTTCCATGAAAAACTTATGGCTTGATATTGGCAATACACGTCTAAAATATTGGATTACCACGACCGATCTCGAAACATTAGAGCAACATGTTATTGAGCATGGCGCAGAATTACATCTGCAATCTCCTGCTGATCTCTTGTTAGGTTTGATTCAACATTTTAAAAATAGTGAGATTGATTGTGTTGGCATTTCGTCAGTCCAAGATCAAAAGAATAATGAACGTATTTTACAGATTTTAAACCTACTCGATATTCCTATGACCTTTGCAAAAGTACATGCCGAATATGCGGGTTTAAAATGTGGCTATGATCATGTTGAACAACTCGGTATTGACCGTTGGCTTCAAGTATTGGCTGTCGCTAATGTTGAACAAGACTTATGTGTTATTAGTTGTGGGACTGCACTAACGATTGATTTAACACAAGGTTTACAACATTTGGGTGGATATATTTTGCCAAATTTATATTTACAACGAGACTCACTTATTCAAAATACTAAAGGCATTAAAATTCCTGACGTTGCCTTTGATGAACTCACTCCAGGACGCAATACCATTGATGCAGTACATCACGGTATTTTTCTTGGCTTACTCAGTACTATTCGCCAAGTTATGCAACAGTCACCACGTAAACTTATACTTACAGGTGGTGATGCACCTTTATTTGCACGTTTTCTTGAAGAGTTTGAACCACAAGTTGAAGAAGACTTACTACTCAAAGGTTTACGTTTCTATATTGAACATGCAACATGATTTTAAAGTTATCAAGTAGCATTTAACGTGTAACCTTATCAAATAAATAAAAATTGAGGATGCTTTAACATCCTCAATTTCGATTTCAATAAAATCTCAATTTTTAAAAAAATGCGATTTTCTATTTCTATATAGTCACTACTTGAGTAACCGACTGTTCGACCAATAGTTTTTCTAACTTTTCCCAGAGCTGTGGGAACTCGCTAAGACCATCACTTTGCATAAAGTGACCTGCTTTTTTCACTTCAATCATTTGTGCATTTAATAATTGACCAAAACGAATACTCAATGGTGCAGGAACGAATGGATCATTACAGGAAAATAATGAATAACGTTGCTGAATTCTAAATCTGAGTAATGCATCATTGAGTTTGGCTTGTTGAACAAACTGATTCAATTCAGGCAAAGCTGTCAGCTTTTCATTAAAACCTGCGACCATAAATATCGCTTTAATTAAACGACCATTAAGTGCTTCAGAGAGATAATCTAGTACGCTAATACACCCTAAACTATGCGCAACAATAATGGTTTGCTCATTTAAAGGATGGACTTGTGCCTCCAAATTTTGACGCCATGTGGCAAAATCAGGCTGATCACTGCCTTGCAAATGAACAATCTCACATTGACTTCCCATTTGCTCAATTTTTGTTGCTAACCATGGAAACCAATGTTGCTCAGGTGAAGATTGATACCCATGTATAATAAAAACTTTCATAAGCATTCTTCTAATAATTATTTACTTAAGTTTATTATAATTTAATAATTCTTTTAATTTGTATTATTTTTATAAACAAAAAGGTGATAAATATCACCTTTTAAGTTTTTTGATTTTAAAAATTTAACCTTTATTTCTTCGGTTCATTGTTACCAAATAAGGGTCCCATACCACCGCCACCACCAAACTGCTTTTGCATACCGCCAAGTGATTTCAACATTTTCGCCATGCCCGATGGATTGGCAAATTTTTTCATCATTTTTGCCATTTGCGCATGTTGTTTAATGAGCTTATTCACCTCAACAACTTCCATACCACAACCCGCAGCGATACGTTTTTTACGACTTGGATTCATCAAATCAGGATTACGGCGTTCTTTAATGGTCATCGACTGGATAATCGCTTCCATTTTTTTCACTTGCTTTTCAGGGTTTGCTTGTGCAATTGCATCTTGAATTCCTGAATTGCTCATGCCAGGCAACTTATCTAAGAAGCCCATCATGCCACCCATGTTATTCATTTGTTCAAACTGCATCAGCATATCTTCAAAATTGAAGCTTCCGCCTTTTTGCAATTTTTTCGCCATTTTTTCAGCTTTTTCTTTGTCGATTTTACGTTCAACTTCTTCGACTAAAGAAAGGACATCACCCATACCCAAGATTCGCTGTGCAACACGCTCAGGATGGAATGGCTCTAAGGCATCGAGTTTTTCACCCATACCTAAGAATTTGATTGGTTTACCTGTAATTGCACGAACTGAAAGTGCAGCACCACCACGGGCATCACCATCAGTTTTAGTCAAGATCACGCCTGTTAAAGGCAGTGCATCATTGAATGCTTTTGCAGTATTTGCAGCATCCTGACCTGTCATCGCATCGACAACAAATAGTGTTTCGGTTGGACCAATCGCTGCGTGTAATGCTTTGATCTCATCCATCATATCTGCATCAATATGCAAACGACCTGCAGTATCGACAATCAAGACATCATTAAAGTTAATTTTTGCCTGACCAATCGCACGTTGCGCAATTTTTATTGGATCTTCCGAAGCATCTGATTCAATAAAATCAGCACCCACTTCAGCAGCAACGGTTTGTAGTTGTTTAATTGCCGCTGGGCGGTAAACGTCTGCAGAAACCATTGCAACTTTTTTCTTTTGGCGATCTTTTAAGAAACGCGCAAGTTTAGCAGCTGTAGTGGTTTTACCTGCACCTTGTAGACCTGCAAGCAAAATGACTACAGGTGGCTTAGCAGCCAAATCTAGGGTTTCATTTGCCGCACCCATCATTTTGGTGAGTTCGTCATAGACAATTTTGACAAAAGCTTGTCCTGGAGACAGCTGTGTCATCACTTCTTGACCCAATGCTTCTTCCTTAACTTTCGCGATAAACTCACGGGTTACAGGCAAAGCCACATCGGCTTCAAGCAGTGCCATACGCACTTCACGTAACGTGTCTTTAATATTGTCTTCAGTCAGTTGTCCTGAGCCGGTAACATTTCTTAGACTCTGCGTGAGTCGTTCTGTTAAGGTATCAAACATTGCGAAATCCGCTTAAAATAGTTGTTGCAAAAAATCTTCTGAAAAATAGAACTTTTATGCATAAGATGCTATAGGATACTGTAGTTCACATGGAATTTATATCTTATAACATGATTATTCATCATCCTGAAAAAGGTTTGACATGATTAGCCTACCCTTGGTTTATACGATTTTAGCATTAATTGCCTATACCTCTGTATTTTGGTATTTGGTGATGCATTTAATGTCAAAACGTGCTTATAACCCTTGGTTTATCGGGATCGTGTCAAGTTTGGGACTGATTCTACATGCAAGTGTACTTTATATTGACATGGTTACGCCACAAGGCATTAACTATGATGTTTTCAATCTAATGTCTTTT
The DNA here is from genome assembly GCF_046269225.1 of Acinetobacter sp. TY2. Taxonomy (NCBI): domain Bacteria; kingdom Pseudomonadati; phylum Pseudomonadota; class Gammaproteobacteria; order Moraxellales; family Moraxellaceae; genus Acinetobacter; species Acinetobacter sp. TY2. Next base: position 141,520 of record NZ_JBJZOR010000006.1, on the reverse strand, counting down.
ACAGCAGGGCTCATGCTACTGCTCAGTCTACTTTATAGCACCTATCGTCCCGTCTTATCGCTCAACTTGTTAGGAATTCCTGTTGCAGGCTTTGGACTGATTTTAGGTTTTTGTTTTAGTAAACCTCATCAGTTCATTGAACAGCATTCCTTAGGCTTAGACATTCATATTATTTTGTCGTTATCTGCCTATGCCGTTCTACTCATGGCAACTATTCATGCGGTGGTATTGTGGTTACAAAATCGTGAATTAAAGAAAAAACAAAAAAAACGTATTTGGGTGAGTTTTTTACCTTCATTTCAAGCCATGGAATCTTTATTATTTGATATGTTGATGACAGGCTTTACTCTGCTTACTCTCGCTCTTGGTTTTGGCTTTTTCACCATTGATAATTTCTTTGCTCAACATCTTGCCCATAAAACAGCATTTAGTATTGTGTCTTGGTTTGTATATGGCGCATTGCTGATTGGTCGCTATAAGTTTGGTTGGCGTGGTCAAAAAGCGATTCGTTTTACCATTATTGGATTTTTTTTATTGGCCGTGGGTTTTATTGGTTCTAAATTTGTTTTGGAAATGATTTTAAACCGCTGATGCAAACAAAAATTTAAAAAGTGAAAAACCATCCCAAAGCCTAGTTTTAATCAATTAGGCTTTTTTAATTTATTTGAATGAATTGAAATGATTCAATAAAACCAATCAATCTCGTATAAGATATTTTATATTTATTTTAGAACTTTAGAAAAATAAAACCTATGTTATTACCCTTAAAATTAATAAGGATTATCGCTTTATGAACAGGGCAAAGTAACCACATTAATACGCTGTTCTAATACAGACGTTGCACTAGCAAGAACATGTTTTATGCAATCGGTTATGGAACCTGAAATAAAGGTACTTTTAGATGATCAACTCCAAAGGTTACATTTAAAAGATTGGCAGTGGATTCAACAGCAGTCAGAAAAAATCATTACGATTTTTATTGTACAATCTAAATAACGTATCCACTTAAGACATAAACCATTTATATTCAATAACTTTATTTTGTTCCGAAATACTTCACCTAGACATCCTCACAAAAAAACCGTATAACGCTCCTGTTCAAATTGATAGATCAGGTAACGACATTGAAACTCATCCTTGCACCTATGGAAGGCTTAACCGACCCAATCATGCGTGATGTGCTCACGTCTGTAGGTAGCTTTGACTGGTGTGTGACTGAGTTTATTCGTATTACCAACTCGGTATTACCGGATCATGTTTATCATCACTACTGCCCTGAACTCCTCAATGGCGGAAAAACGGCATCAGGCACACCTGTACATGTGCAATTTTTAGGAAATGATCCTGAAATGCTCGCTGCTAATGCGATTCGAGCAGTTGAGTTGGGCGCACCTGTCATTGATATGAATTTTGGCTGCCCTGCAAAAACAGTGAATCGTCATCGTGGGGGTTCGGTACTCCTTGATGAACCCGAAGTGGTTTATGAGTTGGTCAAAGCGGTTCGTGATGCGATTCCTGCACACATTCCTGTTTCTGCAAAAATGCGCCTCGGCTATATGGACAGAAATTTCACCATGGAAAATGCTCATGCGATTGAAGATGCTGGTGCTTCATGGGTAACTGTACATGCACGCACCAAAGCAGATGGTTATACACCACCTGCATTTTGGGATGTGTTACAACCGATCAAAGAAACACTCAAAATTAATGTCATTGCTAATGGTGAAATTTGGACAAATACTGATGCCAAACAATGTCAACTTGAATCGGGCTGTGAAGATTTAATGATTGGACGTGGTGCAGTCACTACACCCGATTTAACCCAATGTATTCGTCAAAATACTGATGAAGCCTTACTGACTTGGGACGAGTTACTCAAGTTACAAATCCGTTTCCTTAGTGGACCTTATAAAAAAGAAATCAATATGGTTGGGCGTTATAAACAGTGGATTGGTATGATGTCGAAGCATTATCCTGAAGCAAAACTGCTATGGAATGAAGTGAAACGTGCCAAAAAAATTGATGAACTCATTGAAAAGCTGAAAAATCCGGCTTAAATCATTTTAAATCAATGACTCGCTTTATTTAAGCCATTTAAATCATCTTTTGGCTTCAAAAAAGCAAAAAATTATCGAGCTGATTCTTTTATCTTGGAAATTTTGGTGGGCATCGTCCATGCACCACCAGGGAATCCTTTACATTGTAAATTTGCAGCTTCATAACTTTGAATAAATTTTTGTCCATTCCACACCCATTCCTCCGATGACCAACAATCACCCAAGCCACGCCCTTTATGCGAAGCATTCAACATAACTGAATCACCATCGCTAATCGAGTTACTCACCATTTGATACACTTTTGTTAGTTTGTGATCCATTACCCAAGCACCTGAACCAAAATTATAAGCCCCACTCCAACACGGGCTTCTGACTAGACTTTTATCTTTCGTCAAAGGGGTCACAATAACCTGACGAACATCAGCATCCTGTTCATTAAAAAGAATATAACAATCTTCCTCGGTGGTCGTACGTTTTAAAATATTCTGTATACGTTCCACCTCTATATGAGGTGATTTATATTCAATCATTTTACCTTTTATAGCGGGTTGCACTGTGACAACAGGGATTGCTTCAGGCTGTAATACATTTTCATTTGCTCGATTTCCCTTTTTAATCAGGGCTGATGATGTCCCTACTCGCTTTTGAAACTCATCCATTTTCAGCAAAACAGCACTCATACCACTGCCTGAAAGAACCAAACTATTTTTTCCTGCATCCAAAATAATTTCGCTGTTTTGCGTTGCACTTTTCAATAAAGCTTGAATTTGTTGAGGTGTTAAAGTTGTTGAGTTCTCTTCCTGATTTGAAACTTTGCCATAAGATTGACCATTAATTTTTAAAATATATTGCTTAGGAATGACCGCTTTTTCATCACCAACCATCATAGTAAATTCAGCTTTTACAGGTGTACTTGTACCTGCTTTTCGAGTCAATAAAACGCTGACCATATTTTCAAAGCTATTTTCATCTGTGTGATATCCCGCTGCTCGGCATGTTCCGGTATTGTCACAAGCAAGCTCCCAATCACCATGGCTAAATGAAATCCCTTTAATTTCAGCAAATATACTTGTGCTAGCGAAGCTCGAGCAGATCAATAAAATTGTTTTTAAATGACTTTTAATATCATCTTTCATCTTAGTATTTTTCATTTTCTGTCCTTTTTAATGAGCTATTTTTTGATGATCCATACTCTTATCATCCATAATCTTAAAATGCTCGGCTAACGACTTGACCTTGAAATCTTAAACAATCTTCAACACGTATGCGTTGTATTTCGGACAACTCATCAACATTAAACCAACGATATTCGGAATGTTCTACACTGAGTTTAATTTCTGTATTTTCCTTGAAGTGGCATTTGAAAATAAAAGCATGTGAAGTCACCGCACTGTGAAAATAAACACCCGATAAATAATCAAGTTCAATCTCACAACCTAATTCTTCATGGCATTCACGAAACAATGCATCATGAATGGTTTCCCCCATGTCCAAACCACCACCTGGCAAGCCCCATGCATGCTCAGCATAAGTAGCTTTCAGCAATAAAATCTGACCCACTGTATTACAAATGACCGCATGAGAACTCAGTCGGTAAAAATCATGAAATCCCATACAATCTGCCTATTAGAATCGTTTAATTAAATAAGTTTTTGTTAAGAATAGACGTAAAGCATACACGACACCAATGGCGAAAACGCTATAACCAATGTCAGGAGAAAATATAGGAATACACAGCACAATTATTGTTGTTAATGGATAGAACCATTTTTTCATGCCATTAAGCGTATGTGCTTCATGCAGTGCCCACAAACTTCCCGTATAAATGACCAATGGAATTGCCACGAGCCACCCCGCCATTTGATCTGAAATATGTGCTTGATGAGTCGCAACATCAACAGCTGCTGCAAGACTTGCCCCAATCATGGCAATACTAATAAAAATAAAGAAATGTCCATACCCCCAAGAAAACACACGTTTTCGGGTAGTTAAAGTATCGCCCACTTCATTATCAAAATATGCCCACCACATGGTAAACATTATAATCAAGCCACCAACCATTAAGAAAATTAACTCAATACTCAGTAGCTGACTTTGTAGTGCATCGGCAATTGCGCTATAACAGCCCACAATCGATTCACCTAATACAATGATAGTCAAAAGTGAATAGCGCTCTGCAATATGATGCGGATGCCATGGTGTTCTACTCGCAGCTTCCGCCCAAAGTGGCACACTCAACTCAGCACACACTAATCCAGCAAAAATAAATAAAGTTAAATCAATTGGGGCAAAATGAAACAATAGCCATGCAAGTTGTACAATAACAATACCAATCACATAGCGTATTGCAGTTTTTCTACGTTCTAAATCACTTGCTGCCACTCGAAGCCATTGAACAACCAAACCAAGCCGCATAATCACATAACCCGCGACAATTACATCGAAGTCATCTTTTTGAAATGCCATGGGAATGCCCGCAGCAATCACCAATGAACCAATAATCTGTACAAAGGTCATAACTCGGTAAAAAGCATCATCATTGTCATAGGCAGAGGCAAACCAACTAAAGTTCATCCATGCCCACCACAAAGCAAAAAACACCATCAAATAATGCACAAGTCCTGTACTTAAATGGTTTTCAATCATACTGTGATGCAGTTGCACACCTGCTGTTGCAATAGCGACCACAAAAATCAAATCAAATAAAAGTTCAAGCGATGTCGCCACACGATGCGACTCGTGCGGATTTCGAGGTAAAAGAGGTTTCAACCACGTAGGGCGAGTAGGAACAGAGTTTGACATAAGTAATATTTCTTCGATTTATTTTCAATGAATTTTTTCAAATCGTTTCACAGAACACAAGTCATATTTTATATGTTATTGGCACTTATTTTAAATTTTGTGAGTCATATAACTAAAATATTTCTTCTCTAAAAATAAAAAAATCCTGTCTTCAAACAGGATTTATCAAAAGAAATAGGTCAGTTTAATAACATTATTTCCTGATCAAATTTTCTATCTTAAAATAATTTAAACCACTAATCTGAGTTTGGGCTTATTTTTAAGTACAATCGCTTGACCTGTTAGCAGATCAACAGGCATCGAAATATGTTGATGTACAACAAGCCAAGCATCATCTTTCTTCTGTAAACATAGCGTTGTACGACACCAAGGCATATCTAATTTGCCTTTCAAAATTGGATTTTCAACTTTAGAATGGCAATGCATCACCACCAAATCATCTGCAGCATACAAACGAACTTCACGGCGAGAGATTTTCATTTCTTCATTAAAATAAGGACTAAATTTTTCCCATTCTTTTTTGTATTGTCTTACACCATCAAGCTGAGAGCTGACATCAAACATACTGATATCGGTAGCGCACTGTTGCATTAAATCATCAACGTGTTGACCCAATAATGCCTGATCCCAAGCCTGAATGACTTGTAGAACTTCTTCTGCAACAATATGATTACCAACAATTTCAATATGACCTACATTCATAGAGGAATTCCTCAACATTATTTTTATTTAACGTGATGAATTTAACATTTTTAATAATATTTTGTTAATTGATTTTATATTTTTTTGTTATTTTTTGAAATTTTTAAATTGCGTTTAAAAAAATGAACATTCCATACTGAAATTCTAAACAATCCAATAACAATCTACTAAATTATAACAAAATGAAAAGAGCATGTATTTACATGCTCTTTTGTAATAAATCCGATAAAACTTGGCTTAATCTTTAATTTAAGTCTTAAGTATCAAGCCTCTATCGTCAGATCTTTAATTTTATCAGATGAACCATTTTTCTTGACTGACTCAATGCCATTATCACGTGCAGCTTCACTCGAATAGAACTGACTTGTACCAATAATCTGATGGTTTGCTGCTTTTAAATTAAAGTATGGTTTACCATTTTTAGCTTCAAGTCGCTCATAACGCCCATCTTCAGGACTATTTTTTTGAACAGACTCGATCCCATTTTGTGCAGAAGCTTTGGCTTTATAAAGTTCGCTCGTCAAAATCACTTCGCCATTACCTGCTTTTAATACAAAACGATATTGATCATCTTTTGCCTGACTAATTTCATACCATCCTGACATATTGATTTTCCTCTAGTTATTTTTACATTTATTGTTTCGAAGTCGTGCTTTATCTGCATATAAATATGCGCCTGCACTAAAATATAAATGACTTTACTGTATTTTCACAACTGCTTTTAACAACTCAATTACAACTTTAAATGAAGGACTTAGCTAATATCTGAAAAAACAAATATCTTATTGATATTTATTATATAAATAATTCAAAAATCTTCACTCTGCTATAAACATCATGGCAACAGCAAAAATCACTGTTGAATAAAACAATAAAGGTAAAATCAAAAACCAAAAAATGCCCCAACGATTGACTTGAAATACAGTTTTAGCTGCAATAAAACTCACCAAGCAAGAGTAAACTAAAGTAACTAGAACAATAATTACACTCCAGATTTCATCTGCATAATATGCCTCGTTATAGTTTTGATACAGTAAAGTTTGAATAATAGTAACAGCAATAATCGGAACAACTGCACTCATCCACTGTAAGACATTCACCTGTTTTGCCAAGGTAGGATCGGGGGATGATACCCCACATCTTTTTAAGCGAAATTCATACCACCATCCATATAAATGCCATGCAATAAAACCACCGAATAAACCAACCGTTAATACAAATCCCCAATAATTGATCCAATTATTTACAGTAAAATCAAGGATATTAGAGCTAGAATTTAATTCAGCTTTAATCATTTGAGTATCAATACGATCCATAACCACAAAGATACCAAGTAAATAGGCAAGCAAATAAACTTTGCTCCGATCTAGATGGGGTAAATCTTGAAAATAACGCTTTGGTTGGAAAAAGAGTTGTAAAAGCCGTTTCGAATGAATTGCCGACTGCTGCTTTACACTTGGGTGTGCTGATTTTGATAAATATTCAGACATTTTTATTCTTCTGTGATTCAATTTTATTTTCAATTATTTGTAAGCATTTTAGGGCAACAAATCCAGTTGAAATTTGTTACCTTATTTCTGACATCTTAATGAATTATCATCTTTAGCAATTAAGCTTTTTTAACATATTCTGATTTCAGTTTAATGCTTCCAATCCCATCAACTTTACAATCAAGATCATGACCATCTGTTGCATCAGGAACTAAACGAATATTTTTGACTTTCGTTCCTTGGCGAACAACTGATGATGAACCTTTCAATTTCAAATCTTTAACCACAGTGACAGCATCACCATCTGCAAGGACATTACCAAATGCATCTTTAATGATGCTGATCTCATCACCTGCAAGTACCTCACCTTCTTTCCATTCATAAGTACATTCGGGGCAAATCAGTACACCTGCATCTTCATAGGTATATTCAGACTGACATTTTGGACAATTAGGCAAAGACATAAGCCACCTCAAAAATTAAAAAGGCAAAAATTAATTATAACATTTTTATAATTTTCAAAAATTTAAATCACATATTTATTTTAAGGCAATAAAAATACCGCTCAGTTTTCTCTTTGCTTGATTAAATTCACTATCACTGTTAAATGATTTTGCATGGTATTTTTAGATGCCGTCAGAAAAGTTACTGTTTTCTCTCTCGTCATAAAATTCCACAATTCATCAAGATCCTGACTTTGCTCTGCCAACTCCTCCAAATAACGCTGCTGAAATACATCCCAACGCTGTTCTGGCGCTTCATGATACCATTTTCGTAATTCATTGGATGGGCTTAATCCTTTTGGCCATAAATCGATCTGAGCTACTTCTTTTTTAATTCCTCTAGGCCAAAGTCGATCTAACAAAATTCTTTTGCCATCAGTTACTAATATTTCATCATAAATTCTTTTTTGTTTAATGTTCATGTATTGTTCCTCGACTTTACCTGTCGAATTAAGCTTATCCATTTACATGTAAAATTTATATTACAGCGGGCTTTAAACCAATAAAAGCCCATAAAAAAAGAGATGTTGAACATCTCTTTTTAATTTTCATTTAAGACGATTGGCTTAAATATGTTTAGGCTTCATCTTCTTCGTCTTCATCATCGTAAACATACGCCATGCAACCCCAGCCATCGTATTCACCACCATGCTGTTCTGCAATTTTGGTAAACCATTCTTCTAAATCGACAATATCTGAATGCTCAGGTTCCATATAGACGTAAATCGTGATAATCCACTCTGAACTTTCGCCTTCGGTATCTTCAAACAAACTGATTTTTTGTTCTTCTTTTAGCAAATATAACGCACACTGATCCGCTTGTTCCTCACTTTTAAATGCAATTGAATATTCAATTTCATGTGGTTCAGTCAGGTCATCACCATCTGTATGCATTTGCCACAGTACGTTGCCATTGTCATCATCTGGGTAGAGTTCGTAATTGCGGGTCATGAGATTATCCTTTTACAGAAAGACGGTGATTATTGATTCTAGATTAGCGCAAAATTATTGCATTTTGCAGATTAAATCTCACTTCAGGCGATAAATTAGCGTTCACTTTCAATTTTGCAACAAAGGATATTATTAAAACGGAACACTTCCCTGAATTTTTAAGTCAATGCCACTCAACGGTTGCTTAAATTCAAGTAAACACGCATGTAAAGCCATACGCCCTAAAGGACTTTTTATCGGCTCAGGATGATAAATTTCATCACCTGTAATTGGATGCCCAATATGCATCATGTGAACACGAAGTTGATGTGAACGTCCTGTAATTGGAGTCAACAACACTCTGCTAATATCCTGATTTTCATAATATTCAACACGTTCATATAACGTCTGTGCGGACTTCCCGAGTTCATAATGCACCATTTGACGCGGACGATTTTCCCAATCAGTAATGAGTGGAACATCGACTTGACCCTGTTTTTCGAGTTTACCCTGAACCAAAGCAACATAATTTTTCTTGACGGTTCTTGCCTGAAACATTTTGCTCACCGCAACTTCCGCATCACGGTGTTTCGCAAACATTAAAATACCTGAAGTCGCCATATCTAAACGATGGGTAATTTTAGCTAAAGGAAATTGCTCAACTACTCGTAAGTAAGCACTGTCATGATGCTCAGGCAAACGCCCTGGTACAGACAACAGCCCCGCAGGTTTATCAATAATCACCAAATCATCATCTTCATACAAAATAACAAGGGCTTGCTGTGGCGGAGCATAAACAAAATGGGTGTTCAAAGGCATAAGGGCTGGTTCAAAATATTTCAAATCAGATTTTAAATAGTCCTGATCATATTCGCTACTCTTTGTAGTGCCATTATTTTGTATTTGGGTGTTAAAACATTCTGATTTTTTATACTTCAACTGATTTTACGGTTGTTGTCGCCTTACCTAGATCTTTAGACTGATACATTAAGCCATCAGCATGATGTTTTGCGTCATCAGGTTTATGAGGTAACTCATAAAACAGGCTGATCCCCATACTAAAATCGACACCAAAATCTCGCTTCATTTCCGTTCTAGAAAATAATTGACGAAGATGCCCTTCATAAGTATCAACCGCTTGCTGATTAGTATCATTCAATAATACTACAAACTCATCTCCGCCCATACGCGCTACAATATCTGCAGAAGACACTGATTTTTGTAATACGCGAGCAAAGCGAATAAGCACCTCATCACCCTGACTATGCCCAAGTCGATCATTGACTTGCTTAAAACCATCAAGATCAATGACACAAATGGCTGACTGCTGTTCTTTACTACGTTGACGATAGGCAATTTCATACTGAATCTCAAATGAACGGAAGTTATTTAAGCCCGTTAATGAATCTTTCATTGCCATACACGTCATTTCGGCAAGCACTGTTTTTACTCGAATCAGTAGAAATGCCACAATCGCAAATGAAATTACCCGTACGCCTGCATTCCAATAGGGAATGATTGGACTACTATAAATATGCCCTGTATGAAAATCGCTATATAACCAAATTAAACCTGACAAGATCACTGCGCTCAATGCAATGCGTGTTGGCTCATACCAAGCGGCAATAGAAACGGGTATTAAATAAAATACCGTAATAGAATATTCAAACCCTGTTGCAAGGTCGAGCCATCCTATTAACAGTAAGCTAATAAGAATAAAAATACGACGAAAATAGACATGAGTCGTTAGTAAATAATCTAAAATTTTCATGCAATACCGTTCGGCTTAGACCGCTTCTAGGATAACCTGAATCACTGAATTTTCACAATTTTTAAGATTAACTGTCATGATTAGATAAATTCAATGATGGGTTGAATATACGCTTTTAAATACTATAAAGCTTATGAAAAAATAGTCTTTAGGCAAACCGTAAAATATACCAATAAATATGAAACATAGTACAAAACAACTAAGGAAAAATTGATACTAGATATAAAGATTATTGTAATGGTTGGTTTGGGTCATTTTATATTGTGAATGTTAAAATAAGCCATACAATCTACAGATAAGACAGATAAAAAATTCTTGGGGCATTTGGGAAAATTTAATTTACTTCAACAACGATCGCTTTGTAAGCGACTAGCTTTAGCCTATAAACTTGTGATCTATAGCGTCCTAAGCCGAATCGAGACCTTTTGGGTATGTACTGCACTCACGTTATACGTAACTCACAGCATGCTACTCTTTTCGATCCCATCACACCCTTGAAATCTATAGTAGCCAAAAGGCGTCGGAATTATTTCCCTAAGACCAGTTGATTTCAAACTGATTTAGGATTATTTTCCGCAATTAGACATCTTTAAAGTATTTTTTCCTGAATTAATTTAAATAAAGAAGTTTTTACTACATATAAACTATATTTATTCAGAAATTTATCATGCAAATATTGTACTAAATGTGCATTTTGTACTTTTAAATTTTATAAAAAAAAGAACACCGAAGTGTTCTTGCGCTTGAAGCAAATTTCGATCGAACAAGGCAAGCTCCCCAAGACTTCAGTCCCTGTTCGATCAACCTATTTAAGCGGCGACCATACGACCTTGCGCTGCTTTATCTTGAAGTAACTGCATATAATATTCTCTCATCTGATCACGCTCACCACAGACAAATGCAGTTAAGTAGTGAGTCAATTGTTCAAAGCCAATACTTTTATAACCAAGTACAGATTTAGATTGACGAGTAATTAGACCAAATAAATCTTTAAATGGAACCATCATTGGAATATTGCTCTCTAAACGAAACTCAAGCGCATCACCGACTGAAAATGCATTAAGTGTAATGTTTAAATATTCTCCAGTTTCTTGGTTTTTCACAAAAAATGTAGAATTTGAACCGTCCATTTGCAACTGTAAAATACGTAAACCACGCCAATTGAGTGAGTCAAATTTTGCCAATACTTCCTGGGTTGTATTGTCAGGAGATACTTCAGAATCTAATACATTTTTTCGACCCGGAAAATGTATTTCTACTTCAAAGTTTTTCATTATTATTTATTCCTATACCCTAGCAATGAGATACTAGCAGGAGTATTTTCCCTTTTGCCTACGGGATTTTCGATGATTATCTATTCTTAATCGTTGAATATACAGACTTTCCAAGAGTGTTATCACATTTAGTCTAAGAAATCATGATCTGCCTATGCTTAATCCATTTTTACGGAACAAAAATATTTTTTGCGATACTTTTCATTCTTCAAATCAAAAACATAGACTCCTATACATGTTTTCATTAAAACAGTTAAAACCAACTCAAATACTTTGAATTTATTTTAATTAACTTAAAGTGTTTTTATTTACAAATGCATGAAGAATGTATTGCTATAAATACATGACAAAATTGAATGATATTTTACATGCTGAGCAGCAAAAATAAGACGAGAGCGATCTATAAAATGTGCTTCAAGTTTGAAGTGAAATGATATTTGGAATTTTTGATGAAGATGACTCAGAATTACTGATGAAGCAGAATTTTTAAGGGGTGAGGGAAAATCTGATGTTTTACTTCAACTATCACTCTTGGTAAGAAATGACCTTCTAGCCTATAAACTTTTGATCTATAGCGTCCTAAGCCGAATCGAGACCTTGTGGGTTTGTACTGCACTCGCGTTTTGCGCCGCTCACAGCATGCTACTCTTTTCGATCCCATCACACCCTTGAAAGCTATAATAGTTAAAGCTATACGGAATTAATTTCCGAAGATTTACTCATTTCCAATATTTTTAGGAATATTTTTCATTGTTTACTATAAAATAAAAATAATTTCCCAAAAAAAATATTTTTACTGCTTTTTTTATCATTTTAAAGTTAAAAAGCACTGCTTTTTTTCCAAATCACTACTCAGATGATTTATTCAAATTGAATAAACCCAGTACAAGATACTCCTCTTTTAAGCTAAGTATCTTGTACTGTTTTCAAATTAAGCGATGCGATATTCCTGCAATGACTTTTTATGAAGTAATTGTTTGTAATGCTCAATCATTGAATCAACTTGTCCATCTAAAAAAACCGAAAGTTGTTCAACAACTTGGCTTTGATTTAAATTTTTATAAATTACCGTATAATTTTTGGTTCGTTTGAGTAATCCTAATAACTCCTTACTCACCACGCTAAACTCAATATTACTGTCAATATGAAACTGTGGTTCAGTCTGAGTACTGTGTGCATTTAACGTTATACTTATATATTGTTCAGTCTCAACGTTCATTACGCTAAAAGTACTTTCACTTTCCATCTGTTGTAATTGTTTCAATAATTGACGACGCCAATTGATATTAAAAAACTTACGTAATATTAAATTTATATCTTGTGATTCAAAGCTTTCCGTTTGCTCCGCCCCATTTCCTTCAGATAAAGTAATTTCAACTTCAAAATTTTTCATGCTTTCACTAATCCATGTGTTTTAAGTATTGTTGTTTATTAATAACACTTATCTTATTGTTTAAAAACAGTCTAATACGTGATTTTATTAAAATTTAATCAATTTTTAGTGTTTCAATTCACAAATATACACGTATTTTTTATACGCCTTTAGTATTAGGTGAAATATCAATCATACTTTTTTGATAAATCTTTTTATATTGAAGCACATAGAAATTTTAAAAATTTTATGTACCTCAATATATACTTTTTATTTCATCATTTTTGATATAAACATATTTAGAAATATAAAAAACTCAGCCTAAAAGCTGAGTTTAACAACATTTAAAATTAAATTGATGACGCTAAAAGATCAACATCATTGCTCTGCACAACAAGCTTTACAGGGCTGAATTTTTTCTTTCGACCAATTCATTTTGGCTCTTTTCAAAGCAAGCTCAATATTTGCGAAATACCCAATCAGAATTTGTTGGCTCAAATTAGGCAAGTGTTCACAACCCTGTGTTGCATTATGTATTTGATAGACCCCATTGGCTGAGGGATTTTCATTGATAATAAATTTGATCATAGCACTCTCCCCAATACTTTAAAGTTCAATTTAAAATAATCCCATACAAAAAGTATGTCTTTATAAAACTAAACTGATCTTGGATAAAAATCAAACTAAATGAGCAATTATTTTCTTTATACTGCTGAATGATTTAAATTTTCTTGTTTTTTACGACGAATCCAACGGATTCCAATAATCATCAGAATAATCCCAGCAATGACTACGAATACAGGAACAAAAAATGATAAGACAGAGATCAGCAATGCACTCATCCATTCAGTTGTAGAAACCAATGGATTAGCAATCCCTCCTGTCGTTGCTGTAGATAAGCCACGGACTGCAACGGTACTAAGTTGTACTGCTGATGCTGTTCCCCCCCCAACAATAATTGCTGCTGCCCAACTTGCAAAGGGTGACATTTCTCCTGTACTCACTGCCATCGTGGTCAGTGTACCTGCAATCATCGCCGCAGGTGTAGAAATGCTGTCTAAAGAGTTATCTACCCACGGAATGTAATAAGCCCCAATTTCACAAACGGTCGCCACTGTAAGCCCGATACAAACTGACGGCATTGCCAACCACTCAAAACCTTTCATGGGTTCAAATAATCCAGTCAGTGATGCAACGCTCATCACCAGTAATGGAACAAAGACACGAAAGCCACAGGCTGCACTTAATCCAATGCCTATGCATAGGCTGAGTATTGTTTCAATCATTGTGCATCTACCTTTATTTTTATAAATTATTAAATAAGGTAGCAAAAAGCCCTATTGAGTAATAGGGCTTTTTTTTAAACAGTGAGTAACTGTTTTATTTGTGCTGCTTAGGCATTCTTATTGTTGAATTGATTGCCAAGGCATTTGGTACACGGGGGTAAACGGTCTGTACCAATTTCTAAGTAAGCGCGATGTCCGCATTGGACACAAAAATAGAAGCCTGTTCCGGGTTGTTCGCCAGCAGTAACCATTTTTGTTCTCCATAGGTTTTTAGAAATGGTGAATAAAGTATAATCAATTTTTGAGGTTTGTCTATTAGTTATTTTAAATAAAAATGGTGTCATTTTTGCAAGAAATATAAAACTGTAATTTTTGGGAATTTATCTAGATTTTGTGATGTGGTTTTAGAGTTTGCTATGTTTTCTTCGTTAATGTTAAGAAATGAATCGAAATTTCTATTTAAGTCTTTCTTTTATTTTCTCATATCAAGTAGCATTCTATCTTCACCAAACTCAATGCCTCGTTCGAGTAGCTTTGCATGTGCTGCGTGATGGATGACTCCTTTTTTGCTAACCTTAGCTTCGAATAATCTGCGTAATGTTTCTTCGCTGACATTCGGATGACCCACCACTTCTATGCGTACTCCCCCAAAATTTGTCGTTTGCAAAGCGGTCAAGTATTTCAGCATCTGCATCAGGGTTCATTGCTACCATGACTCGAATCGCTTGATTCGGCTCTGTTAGGAATGGTTCAAGTTTGCTGTATTGGCTGCACCACTTGCTACAATATAGCGATGTTTTTCTTCGGCTTTTTGTTCAGGGGATTTTTTTGGCATGAGTTTCTTAGCTTATATTTTATTGAAAGTTCTTATGTGCAAACAAATATAGACCAACTCTCATTAGATTTCTAAATCGCTTTTGTTACCCAATTTTCTATTTTTAATTGATTGACTCGTAAAAATTCTTTTTCATTATTGGTCACCATGACCCAATCATTTGCTCTCGCATGTGCTGCAAGCCATAAATCATTGTTACCTATAATCTGACCTTTTAAAGTTAAGTCTTTTCGTATTTGTGCATAATGTTCAGCAACTGTTTCATCCAGTTCAACAACAGGAATGATTGCGCTTAATTCATCTATGACTTTTAAAGCCTTTTCTTTGTTTTGACTTTTTTCAGCACCAAAACGTAACTCTCCTAAAGTAATCACTGACATTAAAATGTTACGATTTGGCAAATGCTTTTCAAAATGCTGGCGGACAATTTCAGGTTGATGCTTAGTGATATAGATACAAATATTAGTATCCAATAAGTATTGTGTCGGCATTAGAATTCTTCTCGTTCTTGCGGTGGTTCATCCATCCTTTCTTCTACATAGAAGTCCTCAGGCATCTGTGCCAATACTTTGAATAAATAGTCTGCTGTCACAGGTTTTTCACGCAGTATCACTTCCTCACCACGACGAAAGATTTCGACTTCTTTTCCTTCAAAGCGAAATTCTTTCGGTAAACGAATAGCTTGGCTACGACCTGTCATAAAAACTTTTGCTGTAGTCATCACCTACTCCAATAGTCTTAATATATATCTTATGATAGGTATTTTTAGAATATAAATCAATCAAACCCTCCTTTATGATTAAAACTTAAGTCACCAAAAATGAACTTAAATATGGTAAAAAAGGCATAACCAAACCACTTACTACTGTTGTATGGTCTGATAAAAAACCCATAAGCTCCAAATACTTTTCCTTATAATTTTTAGTACCAACATTTCTACCGAGCTCCTCTATTCTATCTTCTAGTTCTTGTAAAACCTCGTTATCTTCTTCATTTACATCCTGAATCTTCGCAATTAATTCCATGAACTCTTTTGGAATTTCAGTATTGTTAGATTGCTGAATAGTACTGTGGCTATTCCCTGAAGCTAAATTACCAACATTTCCTGAAATATTAATATTAAAAATTTGACTCACTTTTTCTTGAGAAATTGGGTTTGAATTCAACTCTGCTTCGCCAGCTTCAGGATTAATAACTTCTATTTCTAATACAAAATTTAATATTTTGGTTTTTACGATATCAACAATTCCCTCCAATTTCGTAGAGGGTATAACTTTCCAGGCTTGTACACATACCATATGCTCATAAACTTTATTGCTAAACATAGCCACAAAATTTGCATCCCAAGGTTGCTGTAATAATTTACCCTTTTTAGAAGAACCCATCACAAGTGATTCAATTTCAGCAATTGGCGCAGTTAATGAAACTGTTGTTAAATTTTTTCGAAATTCTTTAGGAAAGCAATTTGATGGAATATCAGCATTTCTTAGCCCTGATCCAAATGCACCTGAAAAGTGTCCTTTTGAAGTAACATTATTGAAAATTCGATAAGACGGAATATCATCCAACAATTCATATCCATTAAGCTCTGAATCAACCCAAGTTTTAAAATCGTCATTACCCAATCGATAAGCTAAAACTTTGCATCGTCTTAATAAATCAGAAACTTTAACATTAGAGTTTACTGCATCGTTTTGAATTTCCCTTAAAAGAGACATTTCCATTTTCCAAAAAATAAAACCATATTTGAAATATGGCTTTATAAAATTATTTCAAGTATTAAAATGACTTATTTTTACTTAAGCCACATTCCCTTCCAAAAAGTCCTGTGCAAAGCGCTGCAACACACCACCCGCTTCATACACATGCACCTCTTCTTCAGTATCCAGACGGCAAGTTACAGCGACTTCAACAATTTCACTCTTACCATCTTCTGTCGCACGCTCAATCACCAAAGTTAAGTCAGAACGAGGTGCAATATTTCCAATCACGCTATACAACTCAGTACCATCAAGCTTTAACGTCTTACGGTCAACGCCTGCTTTAAACTCAAGTGGTAACACACCCATACCGACAAGGTTGGTACGGTGAATACGCTCAAAACCTTCCGCAACAATCACTTCAACACCTGCAAGACGAACACCTTTAGCAGCCCAGTCACGGCTTGAACCCTGACCATAGTCTTTACCTGCAATGATGATCAATGGTTGTTTACGATTCATATAAGTTTCAATCGCTTCCCACATACGCATCACTTCGCCTTCAGGTTCAACTCGCGCTTTCGAACCCTGCTTGATCGTACCATCAGCACGAACCACCATTTCATTGAACAGTTTAGGATTCGCAAATGTTGCACGTTGCGTAGTCAAATGGTCGCCACGGTGCGTTGCGTAAGAGTTAAAATCTTCCTCAGGTACGCCCATTTTCTTCAAATATTCACCTGAAGCACTGTCTAACACAATCGCATTTGATGGAGACAAATGATCCGTGGTGATATTGTCACCCAAAATTGCAAGTGGACGCATATTTGCCAAAGTACGTGGAGCTGCCAAAGCACCTTCCCAATACGGCGGACGGCGAATATAGGTACTTTGCGGACGCCAGTTATACAACGGGCTTTCAGATTTAGCATTCACGCCCAAATCAAACATTGGAATGTAAATTTTCTTAAATTGTTCAGGCTTAACCGCAACTTTTACAAGTGCATCAATTTCTTCATCTGATGGCCAAATGTCTTTTAAATAAATTGGATTACCATCTTTATCATTGCCCAAAGAATCTGTTTCGATGTCAAAACGAATTGTTCCTGCTATCGCATAAGCAACAACAAGCGGAGGTGAAGCTAAGAATGCTTGTTTTGCATAAGGATGGATACGACCATCGAAGTTACGGTTCCCTGAAAGTACTGCAGTTGCGTACACATCACGATCGATAATTTCTTTTTGAATTACAGGGTCTAATGCGCCTGACATACCATTACAAGTGGTACAAGCATATCCCACGATACCAAAACCGAGTTTTTCTAAGTCGGTGAGTACACCTGCTTCTTCAAGGTACAAAGCAGCTGCTTTAGAACCTGGTGCAAAAGATGATTTAACCCAAGGTTTACGCACTAAACCAAGTTCATTGGCTTTGCGTGCAAGCAAGCCTGCTGCCACTGTATTACGAGGGTTTGAAGTATTGGTACACGAGGTAATTGCTGCGATGATTACCGCACCATCAGGAATTAAGCCTGCTGCTTCTTCTGCTTGAGCCGCTTCTAAATTGCCTGCAATACCTTTGGCTTTTAAGTCAGCCGTAGACACACGCGCATGTGGGTTTGACGGCCCTGCAATGTTACGAGTTACTTGCGATAAATCAAAACGTAATACACGTGGATATTCCGCTTGTGTCATATCAGATGCCCAAAGACCAATTTCTTTAGCATAGCTTTCAACAAGTTTAACTTGATCCGCTTCACGACCTGTAAGCGTTAAATAATCAATGGTGTTTTGGTCGATGTAGAACATAGCCGCTGTTGCGCCATATTCAGGGGTCATGTTGGAAATCGTTGCACGATCACCCACTGACATGCTGTCTGCGCCTTCACCGAAGAATTCTAAATATGCACCAACTACACGTTCTTTGCGTAGAAATTCAGTTAATGCTAAAACGATATCTGTTGCCGTAATGCCTGCCTGACGCTGACCCACAAATTCCACACCGATGATATCTGGAAGACGCATCCAAGATGCACGACCGAGCATTACATTTTCAGCTTCGAGTCCACCTACACCAATTGAGATCACGCCAAGTGCATCTGTATGTGGTGTGTGCGAGTCTGTACCTACACAAGTATCTGGGAATGCTAAACCATCACGATTTTGAATTACTGGAGACATTTTCTCCAAGTTGATTTGGTGCATGATGCCGTTGCCCGCAGGAATTACATCGACATTTTCAAAAGCTGTTTTAGTCCACTCAATGAAGTGAAAACGGTCTTCATTACGGCGGTCTTCAATCGCACGGTTTTTCTCGAAAGCATCTGGGTCAAAACCACCAAACTCTACAGCGAGAGAATGGTCAACAATAAGCTGTGTTGGCACAACTGGATTGACTTTAGACGGGTCACCGCCCTGTTCTGCAATTGCATCACGCAAGCCTGCAAGGTCAACAAGTGCAGTTTGACCAAGAATGTCATGACACACTACACGTGCAGGATACCAAGGGAAATCATGGTCTTGTTTACGGTTAATCAGTTCTTTTAAAGATTGTTCAAGAATGGCTGGGTCGCATTTACGAACCAATTGTTCAGCCAATACTTTTGATGTGTATGGAAGTTTTGCGTATGCGCCTTGCTGGATGTCTTCTACGGCTTGACGCACATCGAAGTATTCGAGCTGGGTATCTGTCAGAGATTTACGGTAGTTGTTATTCATTACTTTGTGCCTCTTGCATCATTATGTACAGCATGTCTAATGGCTGAATACTACACTGTCGAAAAGCCATTTCCCAAATCGTATATTTTTCATATGGTTACATATAAAAATAGGGGGTTTTGAAATATTTAGTAACAACTTGATTGGAATATTTACACTAAATGTGCTTTTTTCTGAAAAATAGCGGAAAATAGAATTCATTCTTTAGTATTAGATTTTAGATAAGTGAGTATTTCATGAGCGAATTGGCTTTCTCTTCATTCACTTTAATTGGTGTGGATGCACAAAAATTTCTACAAGGACAGGTCACTTTAAATACAGAAGCATTGGCTGAAAATGTTACGCGTTATACCGCTATTTGTGATCTGAAAGGTCGTATCCACTTCGGTTTGTGGCTAAAAAAGGTCAATCCTGAACACTTCGAAATTGTCACAACTGCCGACCAAGCAGATGAGTTTTCTAAGCACATTAAAAAGTATGGTGCTTTCGCTAAAATGAAACTAGAACTCGTGGGTTCAGTTTTTCCAACACTCGTTGACGATACGACTACTTTTTCAGCAGAAACGACTGATATTACTGCTTGGGAAGTCTCTGCCATTCAAAATGGGCAAGCTTTTATCACTCAAATCACGCAAGGTTTGTTTCAACCTCAAGAGCTCCGTTTGCATCAACGTGAAGGGATTCAATATGACAAAGGTTGTTATTTAGGTCAGGAAGTTATTGCGCGTTTATGGTTTAAAGCGAAGCCTAAAGCATGGTTGCATGTGATTCAGGGTTCAGGTGATGTGCCTGCTTTGGGTGACCAGCTTAACAAAGGTATTCAAGTGGTGAATAGTGCTGCTTTTGAGAGTGGTTTTATTGCCCTTGTGGTGGCTCGTCCTGATGCTTTGGCAGAGTTAGAAGTCACTGTTTTAGACTTGCCTGAGTATTTGAGTGGTGATGTGGCTAGACCACAGTAAGTGTTTAACTTATTTATAAATTGTTGTTATATTAGCTCACAATAGTGAGCTTTATAACGACTACATCATGCCTGAACCAATTTCAACTGCATTAACTTTATTAGCACTACGACCTATACTTTCAGAAATTGCAAAAAATACAAATACATTTCTAAGCACAGAGTTTGAAAAACGCTTTAATCTTAAAAAATTTTCAATTAATAACCAACAACTCGTAGATTCTATTGAAAAAATAGGATTAGTAAAAACTCTTTTTACAGGAGCTGAAAAACCTGTAGATTTGCATAGTTTTTTTTATACGCCCTCAATTACCACTAGAAATGGTATCTCAAAAATACATTGTTTAGATCAAATAACTACCGAACATAGTATTTTAATGGAAGCGACTGTTGGGCAAGGAAAATCCATTTTAATGCGATACTTGGCATTGCAAGAAGCTTCGAAAAATTCAAGAATCCCTATCTTCATTGAGCTAAAAAACATATCAAAAGAAAAAAGCCTTGAATATTTAATTCAAGAAAAAATTGAGGCTTGGACAAATAACATCAAAAATGAACAAGTAAAATTCATATTACAGTCTGGAAATGTTTCGTTATTTCTTGATGCATTTGATGAGATCAGTAAGGATTTCATTCCTGACACGCTTTCAACAATAGAAAAATTAGCAAATAATTTTTCCAACTTAAAACTCATTGTAAGTAGTAGACCAGATTCTGAAATTAAACATTCATCTTATTTTGAAATTATTAAGGTTAATAGCTATGACGATGAGGACAGACAAAATTTAATTGAAAAAATTGTTACTGAAAAAGTAAGCTCAAGAACAACTTATTAAGTCAATTCAAAATACTACCCCTGAAGTAAAAAGTGTACTTATTACACCATTGATGATTGGTTTATATATTAGAAAATATACCTCTGATTTTACTCCTCCTGAAAGAATTGTAGATTTTTACAAAAATATTTTCGACTTAGTTTCAATTACTCATGATAAATCAAAAGGATGGGATAGAGAAAGTGAGTCAAAACTCAATAGAGATGATCTTGAACTAATTTTTGAAAGATTTTGTTTTGAAATGTTTCTAGAAGATAAGCTTCTTTTTGGACAAGCTCTCTTCATAGAAAAGATAAAAAAATCCTTGGTTAAGTATGAATTAACGACTTCACCATATTTGGTAATGAATGATTTTACAAAATATTTATGTTTAATTTTACAAGATGGAACTGAATTTACTTTTATTCATAGAAGTATTCACGAATTTTATTTAGCAAAATTCATAAGTAAATTAGAAATTGAAAATGCTAAAAAAATTTTTAATAAGAAGATTAAACCAATAGTAGTCGATAACTTAACTTTCTTTATTTCTCATTTAAATAAATATTTTTACTATAAACTATTCCTTTTACCAATTTTTGAAACTGTAAAAGAAAATAGTTTTTTTCAATTTAATTACTTAAAAAACAATCAAATTCCTCAAGATATTTTGTCATATTTCGAATGTGTAGCACATGATTTTGATGAATTTTTTATTTCAAGCTCAAGTTTAATAAAATTTCTTATTCATGATAGTGATAACAAACAAGAACTTATCTACTTTCTTAATAGTTATATATTCGAGTCAATGTATGACAATGAACATTACAAACTAAGCCATACTATTAATGGTATAGCAGATATTACGAACCCTAAATTCACCAAAGAATTACACAAACATATGAATGAAAATCTTAAATTCCAAGAACGCTTAGAGCACCTTACCCTTTTATACAATGACATAAACAGGTATATAGAAATTAAAGAAAATGAAGTTACGGATGAAGATTTATCAGATATATAAAAAATTTAAATCCTTCTTATTAAGAAGGATTTTTTTCAAACATACGAAAATTTAAAATTTCTTCCTCACATAATAAACAACACCACCCCGATCATCTGAAAAGTAAAAGGAATTTGCATCAATCCTATAAATATCTGCTGGTCGCCCATTCACTGTTTTACCCACTAAAAATCCATCCATAAAGGTTTCAAGTTTCTGCCCTTTGCGCATAATGGCAATTTTATATCCATTCCCGATCGATTCATCAGTTGAACCATGCAAAGCGACTAAAAAAGCATTTTTGATTGTGTCATCTGTATTAGGATCATCAAAATAGTCAAAACCGAGTGCTGAAGAATGTGATGGAAAATAAGCATAAGGCGATGGTATATTTTTACAGCCTGAGGCACGTTTGAATTTTGGGTCTGCAAAAATTTTACCATTCGACGAATAACATGACGGCCAACCATAATCCGCATCACGTTTCAGCGCATAAAAGGTTTCATCAGGTTTATTTTTCCCTAAATGGTCTGCCCCTTGATTGGTGGCAAATAAAAATTTACCGACCCATTTCAAGCCCACAGCATTGCGTAAACCCGAAGCATATATCTTTTGTTCTGAACCATCAGGGTTCATTTCTAAAACGCTTGCCCGAACTTTTTCTTTCTCTACACAAGCATTGCAACTAGATCCAACTGAAACATAAATTTTACCATTACCACCGACTGCGATGGTTCGTGTCAGATGCCAACCGCCATATTTATAGCTAAGTCCATAATCAGGAAAAGTCGCTAGTATCTCCGCCGTACTTGTTGGTTTTATTTCACCATTATTAAATTTTCTTCGGGTGAGTTGATGCGTTTCTGCAATATATAACCAGTCCTGTCCATTGGTATCGGTATAAAACTGCACAGAATTGGGATTTTTTAAACCTGTCAAATAGGAAATAACTTTACCAAATTTTCCTGTTGTAGCATTCCACTCATCTAAAATATAAACAGTGCCTTTTTTATTATCAGACAAATCGTACATATCTGTGACGAACATTCTACCATCGGGTGCTTTAGCAAAAAAACGTACTCGTTTAAAGCCTTCTGCCGCAGGAATGATGTCGTAGTTTGTAGGAAGATTTAAAGAAAAATGCTTTCCATTTTTTAATTTTATTGGATGCGGAATAAGCTTAGGTTGCTCTGCTAAACTTGCTGTTGAGCAAATTAAACCTATGCATAAAATCGACAGTATTTTTATCATTTTTAAATCCGTCCCGACTCATCTTATCTTATCTTATCTTACAAAAAATAGCTTTTTGATGTGATATAAATGAAATACTTTTGGCTGAAATATATTTTAAAGAATATATTTAAAAACAATCATCCACAAACAATAAATTGTGAGAAATCCTCATTAACTATCTTTTTATTTGTAGCCGTAATCAATGGCGAAGTCCAACAGCAGAGCGTATTTTTGCAGTGGGTTATGGTATTCATACTCGTTCTGCAGGAACGAGTCGTCATGCAAAACATTGCTTAACCGTTAAAGATATTTCTTGGGCAAATTATATCTGTGTCATGGAACAAAAACATAAAGTATGGATTAAAGAAAAATTTCCTAAAGAACTATTACATAAGAAAATTATTGTTTTAGATATTCCTGATGATTATCAGTATATGGATGAAGATTTAATCGAAATACTCAAACAATCTATGCAAAGCTATATCGATTAAATCTATATTTTTAAGCAAAATATTCAATCAGAATATTTAAAAATGTTCCCATCAAAATCCATGGAATAACTTATTCATGTCTTTGCATAAATAGTCTTTAAATTGGTATGCACGGGCATGTTTGGCATCAAACTTTGCAGTGACTTCACCCTTTTGAAAAATATAAACACGGTCTTCTTTGCTGACTAAAAATTCACCACCAAGTTTCATCAGTAAAGCATCAATTTTGTCTTCATCGGCAATACTTTCATCTTCAAGCACTCTTAAATAATTACGCTTAATGCCTTTAATAAACATACATCTTCTCAAATTTCATTTAGTCTGCGATTTAAACAAAATCCAACCCATCTGCAAAGCCTTATCGAAAAATTTAATCAGTCTAAAAATACTGTTTATTTGTATATATTAAATGAATATAAATTAAGAAAGCAATTCATAATTTTAGGCTGTTCAGTTTCATTGTAATATTCATAAGTTTACGTATTTTCAATAAGTAAACCACATAAATACATCAACAAATACAATTGAAAGGTTTACATTCATAAATTTCAAATTATGATTAAAATCTATCTAAAACATGTGTTCCACTACATAAATGGAATTATGTCGCAGTCACACTAGGGTTATTACAACGATGAAAAAAATTCTGATCGCATCACTTCTTGCACTCACTTCAATTTCTGCATTTGCAGCACCTGATCAAAGCGGACTTGATCCTGCCTTTGCCAAAGTTCAGCAGTATTTACAAGCAAAAAATTACACGGCGGCTTATACCGAGCTGGATGTTATGGCAAAAGCAGGCAATGCTCAAGCCATGTACAATCAAGCATATATGATCCAAATGGGTCAAGGCACAGCAAAGAATAATGGTAAAGCACTCAAACTTTATCAAGAATCATCAGATAAAGGCTATTCAGTCGCAAGTTATGTTTTGGCTCAAAGCTATGCTACAGGTGAATTAGGGCTTACCAAAGATGCGAAAAAATCTAAGACCTACTTAGAAAAAGCATCTTCACAAGGTTTTGATGATGCAACACTTGAACTTGCAGTCATGGCTTTTGCAGAAGGTAAAGATAAAGAAGCACTACTAAGAATTGATCCGCTCATTAAAAAAGGCAATTCACAGGCCATTCATACCAAAGCGCTATATGACATCACTCAAGGTTATAAAACCAAAAATGAAACTTTAGTGAAACAAGGCTTGAATGCCATTCGTGACCTTGCGACAAAAGGCTATGTGCCTGCGCTCATGGCTGTGGCAAATATGATGACTAATGGCAATATTATTGAACAGAACTTACCTGAAGCGAAAAAGATCTATACTGCTTTGGCAAAAGATAATATTCCAAAAGCGAAAGAATCTTTAGATGTCGTCAATAAATTGCTTGCCGAGCAAGCCAAACAGCCTGCACCGAAAAAATAAAAATCTTGAAAATGACTGATTTATTTGGCTCAGTATCAAACATGATAATGAGCCATTTTTATGATACTTATTTATGACTCTTGAATATTAGACTTAATGAACTACCACCACAACGCAATTAGACTACTAACCACCATAAAACCCACCACTGTACTGAGCATCAATGGGGTTAATACTTCTTCTCTTAAGCCGTAACCCTGCCCCAACATACCAAATAATGTGGGCATTGGCATTGCAGCAATTAACGTACCTGCATACAGCATTTCCTGACTCACACCCACAGCAGATAATCCTAAATACACACCTAATGGCATCAGCATATTATTAGAAAAGACTAACCAAATGCTTTGTACATTAATAGAGCGAATTCCTAACCCAACCAAACTACCACCAATCGCAAACAATGCCAAAGGTGATGCTGCTTGTCCTAACATACCAAGTACTTGATCTAAATATTTAGGTAATGGAATCTTTAAGGTTGCACAACCGATTCCTAAAATCACTGCAATAAACAATGGATTAGTCAATAAAGTACGTGCGGTACTTTTTATAACAGACCATAAATCCGACTGCTTTTGCAACCCCATTTCGGCAAGAATTAAAACAGCAGGAATCAGCAATACACTTTCAATAATTACGACCAATGAGATATAAGTAGTGGCTTGGTGTCCCATTAACAGGCTCAACACTGCGGTTCCAATAAGTCCTGTATTTGACATACAAGCACCCATCGAAAAAATCGCAGTATGTGCCTGATTGGTACTTTTGAAAACTTTCTTTGCAACCCAAAATGTTAAGCAGAATAATAAGAAAGTCATGCCTGCATACACGAGAATGTACGAAGGTAACCAAATCTCTTTTAAATCTTTTGAAGCTAAAGCATGTAACAATAATGCAGGTAATGCGACTTTAATGACAAATGCACCCACTGAATCTATTTGTACTTTATTCAGTAGATTCATTTTTACAGTGAGATAACCTAAAAAGAGCAGTAAAAATATAGGAATCACCACAGCAAAAATCATCTTTCTTACATCCTGAATTTAAATTATGAAATAAGCTGTCATTCTAGAATGCTTTGGTTAAAAAATCTCACAATAAAATAAAATTACACATTTAAAATGCATTGAATAACTGTTTTACTCCATGAGGTTGACAACGTAAATACTGTGGTGCAATTGCTATTTCTGCACCTAAAGTTGCTGCTGCATGCCAAGGCCAACGTGGGTCGTATAGCATCGCGCGTGCCAAGCCAATCGCATCGGCTTTATCCTGTTTCAAAACCTCTTCAGCCTGCTCTGGTTCTGTAATCATTCCTACCGCAATCACAGGAATATTCACCTGTTGTTTAATGGCATGTGCAAAAGGTACTTGGTAATTTTTTCCCACTTGAATGTGTTGGTTAACATGCAAACCACCTGAGGAAACATGTACATACACAGCCCCACCTTGTTCTAAACATTTTGATAATTCAATGCTCGATACAAGATCCCAACTGTCAGATCCTACGCTTTCAGCATCCATCCAATCGGTAGCTGAAATACGAACTCCAACAGGATAACCTTGAGGAACAGCTTGATGAATTGCCTGTAAAACTTCGAGTGTTAAACGCATTCTGTTTTCAAGACTACCGCCATATTGATCGTTACGCAGATTAGACAAAGGTGACATAAACTGATGCAATAAATACCCATGTGCAGCATGTATTTCAATTAGATCAAATCCTGCATCAACTGCACGTACTGCCGCTTTGGCAAAATCTGCAATCACTGTTTGAATCTCGGCAATACTTAAAGTATGTGGCGTAATATCACTTGGTTGAAATGCAATGTTACTTGCAGAAACCGTTTGCCAACCATGCTCGTGATCAGGCGGAAGTTGTCCCCGACCCAACCATGGTTTATCTGTAGATGCTTTTCGCCCTGCATGCGCAAGTTGTACAGCAAAAGGCATAGGTGAAATTGATTTTACTTTTTGCAATACAGCTTGCATCTGATCGCGTTGTGCATCATTCCACAGACCTACATCAGCAAAACTAATACGTCCCTCAGGCTGAACTGCCGTTGCTTCAACAATGCACAAGCCTGCGCCTGACAAAGCATAATTTGCCCATTGTTGTTCGTGCCAATACGTAATTTCACCCTGATTTGTCGCAGAGTATTGACACATCGGTGCAATCACAATTTTATTAACTAATTGCAAAGTGCCAAATTTAATCGGCTCAAAGAGTTTAACCATTCACGATCTGCCCTGATTTTTAAAGTATGTCTTAAAATTGCTTGGTAATGCTCAAACCTGCACTCCAATTGATGCCATCCGCTGGTTCAAAGAAGCGTCCATTACCATCATTTACAATGACTGAGCCAATGTAGTCTTCATCAAATAGATTATCGACACGGGCATAACTACGAATTTTCCAATCGTTATTTTTCCAAATATATCCAATATTTGCACTGGTCACCGTATAACTTGGTGCAGTATCCGTATTTAAATCATCGACATAGATTTTATCCATATAGCGTACATCAACACCTGCATTGAAACCTGTTTCTGGTTGCCATCCTAAAGACAGATAGGCTTGATTCTTCGCAACACCCGGAATTGCATTACCACGTTGTACAATTTTTGCAGGATCTGTATTTGTAATATCAGCATCAAAAGTTGCGTCTAAATAACTATAACTTGCTTGTGTACTTAGCTCACGCCAAAGTTTTTTATTCCATGACAACTCAACGCCTTGACGTAAAGTTTTATCTGCATTTTGGAAAGTTGCTCGACCATCAACAGAACCCGCCGAAACAATGTCATCATTTGTGTTGCTTTGGAAAATCGCCGCTGTAAAGCTACCTAAACGATTTTGTGATTTCACGCCGAGTTCATAGTTATCACTGCTTGATGGTTTGAGTGCAAAATTTATGCCCGATGTTCCTACAGTTGGATATGCCATTTCAGTGAATGTTGGTGTTTCAAACCCTTTGGAATAACTGATATAGCTACTCACTTGCGGTGTCATTTCCCAAGTCAAAGCAGCCGAAGGCAATACCTTGTTATAGTCTGTTTTACCACTATCATTACCATTTCCTGTCGTAATGTAATGATCTTCAGACTCATAATGCACATTGCTATAGCGTAAGCCTGTGTCTATACGCCATGTTGGTAAAAAACTCCAAGATGCTTGTAAATATGGATCTAAATTCCACAATGTATTTTTTTCATCACGGCGTAAATTTCCTTTTACACCAAAGTTATGATTGGCATCGAAATTTTCATAGCCTTGACGATCTTCATTCATCGCATCATAGGCAAGACCTGCACTCACTCGAGTATTCGGCAATAAATCTTTACCAGTCCAACGCAAATCTACACCATAAAAATCACGTTCAAAATCAATAACACCACCTGCATGACGGGCATTATTCTGCACTGCTTTTGGAATGGATTGATACTGCACGACCTCACGATGACCTGCATAAATCATGCTATAAATTTCATGACGATCGTTCAAAGGTTTAAGCCAATTTAAACCAGTTTGCGTCTGATTAATCTCTTTGCGTACATCATATTGATTTTTAGCATCATTAACCTGCTTAGGATCGGCTTTCCACTGTGCTCGGCTTAAACCTTGTGGATCATCGGCATTAATATCAACATGATTCAATAACCAATTGATTTTTGAACCGTCATCCAAACTCCAAGTCAACTTGGCATTACTCAATACTTTTTTTGCTGCACTATGATCACGATAGCCATCGGTATCAAAGTATGATGAACTAACAACATAGCTTGGCTCATTGGCATGATCTGCACCACCCTGCAAAATAATATCTGCACGACCTTTATTATGACTTCCCCCCGCATAGCCCACCTCAACAGAATCTTTACCTTGTCCTTCTTTGGTTGTCGTTAAGATCGTCCCCCCCGAAGAATTCCCATATAACGCTGAAAATGGGCCACCCAAAACTTCAATATGATCTAAACTCACTAAATCAATATTGGATGTTTGTCCCTGACCATCAGGCATGGTTGCAGGAATACCATCGACATATAAACGGACACCACGGACACCAAACGTTGAACGTGCGCCAAAACCACGCATAGAAAGTTGTAAATCTTGCGCATAATTTTCACGGTTATTTAACTGTAAACCCGGTACACCACTCAGTGTTTCTGTTAAATTCACACCTAAATTATTTTGATGATCCTTTTGTTCTATTCGATATACCGAAGCAGGTGTATCTAACCAAGCAGTATCTGAACGAATAGCTTGAATGGTTATGTTCGGTAACTTTTCAAACTTTTCCGTATTTTTATTATTTTCAATCGAATGATCTACCTCTGTTACAGATACACTCCCTTCTGTTTGTGCATACCCTTGTTGGCAAAGCAAAATTGCTATGCAGAGTACTGAGGGTTTAAAAAAATGAACATTCGAAATACTCTGCATACCTGTTGCCCCCAAGGCCTTATTTTTAAATATAATTAAAAAATAAATTTACTCCCCAAACCAATCACAAGTGCATTATCCACTTGATTAGTTGCTCCTGGATAAACCACATACTGTAGTAAAGGACGCAACATTAACCATTTGGAAGGGTAATATGAATAATTTAATTCAAGATTATACTCCGCATCTTTATTCAGTAATGTTGTATTGTTTTGCTGATGCTTGACATTAGTATAGTCACGATAACGATCATTAATATGCACACGATTGATCGCAAAACCTAAAATATCATTTGGATGACTTTCAAATAATCCATAATATTTTAGACCCAATTGTTGCGAGTCTGATACCGCAGTCGTAGTACGGTCATGGAAAGTAAAATTACCAAAACTATGTAAACCTTGACGTCCTGAACCTGTAGAAGTCAATTGCTGTTCAAAAGCGATCCAACCGCCATAGCTACGATCTTCACCAACCGATTTTGCTAAATAAGCCACATTATACTGATTTTTTGCATCATCAGCCGCATTGTACAAAGTTCCCAAACGATAACTACCTGGTAGATTGTTTAAGCCCTTTTTCGGTGACCACACGACTTCACTGAGAACATTTACACCATCTGCATTTTCAGTGTCCAAGTTCCAACCATGTCGCTCTAAAGCATTTTCAGGGTTATATTCAAATACACCAACTTGAGCGAACAGTTCAGGCGTTAAATTATATTTTATACGTCCACCCCATTGTGAAACAGGTGTGTTATACCAAAGCTTGCCTTGCCATTTCCCCATTTGTGCAGCACAAAATGCATTACCCTGAAAATCACATGCCATCGTATTAAATTCAGTTCCTAAGCCCATACGACCTAAACGTACGTCCCAACCTGAATCAAATTTTTTATCAATATATAATTCACTTAAACGGCTGCCTGAGTTACCACGTCCCCAATTGGCTTGTGAATTTGCCCATTGTGGTGCATTCGGATCTTGAATACCTTCAATACTCGTACTTTGCCCTTGCCTTGCAGTTACTAATGCTCGAACAGTAACACCATTCCAACCCGCAAGTTTATTCATATCCAATGTTGTACCCACCCCAAACTGCGTACCAAACGTCGGTGATTGATGAGCATCGAAACCACCATCTGCCAAGTACGAACCATCAACAGCAATCGTCCCGTCAAATTTAATACCTTTGTCCGCTAATTCTGTGCGTGTACCATTCCAATCCCCTGTCATGTTTGTAGCATTGGGGTCAAATGCTTGTTCAGCATAAGATGAGGTCATCAACATTGTTGTCGATATAGCCAATAAAGAAAGTATAAATTTATTCATTATAAAACTCGAAAGAAGATAAACGACGTTTTGTAGATTAGATACAAGCAATTCCATATCTTAATCAATATAAATACATCGAAATTCAAGAATCTAAGTGTGGTATGGGCGAGGCAATTTGCCATGGCTATACATGATATTGATCAGAAAATTACACGATTTATAAATTTTCACTATCTGCTTATTTTTATTAGTCATTCAACTTTTATTTATGCAATAACTTAGTCATTGATAACCTAAAGTATTTTATTAATCACTATATTTTTAGAATAATATTTATCATAAAAATATTGATTATTCACATAAAATTTACAACATCAAACACGCACTGTTATCTATCAATACAACCATAGAGATACTTTATTGAAATTGATTGAACGCATACAATAGATACATCCATGATTTTGCAGTGCTAAATACTGAGTTCACTATGCCCGAATTACCCGAAGTCGAAACCACTAAAGTTAGCCTAGAACCTCTACTTGATCAAAAAGTACTGAATGTACAGGTTCATAATGCTCGACTGCGTTGGGCTATTCCAAACGACATTAGCAAACTTAAGGGTCAAAAACTCATTGGTCTATCTCGTCGTTCAAAATATATTTTTGCACAGTTTGAACAAGATACCATGCTGTGGCATTTGGGCATGTCAGGCAGTTTTCGCCTCTGTCAACCAAGTGATGAACGACGTAAACATGATCATCTTATTATTCAGTTTGAAGATATCGAATTACGTTACCACGACCCACGTCGTTTTGGTTGCATCTTGTGGCTTAATGATGACTCTCAAACCAAACTCATCGATACACTCGGTCCTGAACCGTTAAGTGATACCTTCGATGCAGATTATTTGGCGACAAAGTTAAAAACTAAAAATACTGCAATTAAAGTTGCCATTATGGACAATCATGTAGTGGTTGGTGTCGGAAATATTTACGCAACTGAAAGTTTATTTAATTTAGGCATTCACCCTGCCCAACCTGCGAAAGATTTAAGCAAAATTCAAATTGAAAAACTTGTTATTGAGATTAAACGAATTTTGAAGCAAGCCATTGATTTGGGTGGTTCAACCTTACGTGACTACAGCAATGCGATGGGAGAAAATGGCTATTTTCAACAAACCTTGCTTGCTTATGGTCGTAATGGGGAAATGTGCGTGAACTGCGAAACCACGCTCGAAAACCTTAAGCTTGGACAGCGTGCAAGCGTCTTCTGTCCTACGTGCCAACCGTTAAAGAAGCCAAAAACTGTGGCTAAAACTCAACAACTATCAGGTAAAGCCCAATGAAAACCGCAATCGTTCGCCATATTTTGGTCAAAGATAAAGAACTTGCATCTCAATTGAAGAAAAAAATTCTCGATGGTGCTGATTTCACTAAAATTGCCAAACAACATTCAACCTGTCCTTCTGCCAAAAAAGGTGGCGAACTTGGTGAAGTGAAAAAAGGACAATTAGTTACACCTATTGATAAAGCCGTATTTAGCCTTGCTGAACGCGAACTACATGGCCCAATCAAAAGTCAATTTGGTTGGCATTTACTGGAAATTAAATTCCGTATGGATTTTTAATTTTGTTGTTGGCATTCTTTTTCAGAGGTTGAAATAATATCACCTTTCCGAACTGGACCTAATTTTTCGCTTGGATCAGAAGTATACACAAAAATAATTGCAGAACTTAACGGTTGCCTAGGCTCTTCAATCATCCCAGACCATAGTTTTCCATGACCTTGAATAATGCAAATTTGCTGATGCTTAAATAATTTACGAGCATCAGATGTGTTGATTTCTATTCTTTGCTCAATCGGTGTTTCAGGGTCATCACTGTCCAATAAGTCTTGTGTTATATCTTGTGCATCATGTATCTGAGCATGTAAAGGCACATTTAATACCACAGTTTTCAACTGTTTTGGTAAGTCTTGAAAAGATGGTGCTTGCTCTTCTTCACCACTATATCCTTTATAACTTTGCTCAGTACAATCTATTCTTTTTAAGAAACCATCTTCACTTCCAAATTGATTATTCCATGAGATTTGTCGAGCCACGCTTTCAAAGTCATTCACTAAGTACTGATCTGCCTGCTTTTGCACTAAAACTAAATCTTGTGCAATAAATTCATTATCTTGTTTAGATTTTTCTAGATGTATTACATCTTCATTTTTTATATAATCTCCTGAAATATCTAAAATTACATTTGCAGGTTTTAATGGCTCATAGCTTTGTTTTTCAAACTTTAATATTTGATATTTTTTATCTTTTAAACCAACAAATTTAAATTGACCAAACATTGTTTGAGTAAAATACAAACCATTTTCTTGTGCTTTCTGAACGAACAGCTCACACATCGACTTAATTTTAGGTTGCATCTCTGTGCTGAATTCATTTACAAACTGTTCATCAACTTCTACTTTTGCATGGCAAGCACTAAACAACATCGGCAATAATAAAATCGCACAACACTTTTGAATTTTTAATATTTTATTTTTCATACAATGTTTTCTATCTATACGTTTTTACGATCTCTGCATACTTATTGATATAATCTCTAAACATTTCTGCACGAGTCGTAAAATAATAAATTTCTCGCCCATTTAAGACCAATTGTTCAGGTGTCTTGCCATTACATAGACCATGACCTGATCCCACTGCTGAATCAAGTATTTCAAAACTTTGCTGTGCAAGTTCTACAGTATCAAAGCTAAATACCAAAAGTGTAAAGTCAGGTCGAGTTTTTTTATCATCCCCGACTTTGATCTGACTCACCCCACGATAAGAACGAATACCCTCACCTTTGACTTTTATCACTTTATTTTGATCACAATCATTTTCAGACCAACTTGTACCGCTGTCTTTTTCAAATAAATCAAACTGATTTTTCAACAATTCAGTTTGTAAATGAGCCATTAATGCCTCATTTTCTTCAATACTATTGGTTTCAATCGTTTCATATATTGTATCTTTATTTGGAATATCGGCAAAACTTAATGGCTGACTTGCAGAGATAGGCGTTATTTTTTCTTCTTGAACATCAGGTTTAGGCGTATTTTGTCCTGATTCTGTACAACCTAAGAGTAAACTCATGCACGTGATAATCAAAAAATGCTTCACCATAATTGAAATCTTTCCGACCAATAAATCGTTTTTTATCCTACACATAAAAAACGCTACCTGATAGTAGCGTTTTCAATTTCACATCAATCTTACAAGAAATTATTGTGGGCGATTTTTCAACTCATCACGAATTTCACGTAACAATTCAATATCTGGTGGCGTTGTATCTACCGCTTCTTCTGGTTTACGGATACGATTAATCACTTTCACAAGAATAAATACGACCCACATTAAAATGAGGAAATTCAATACAATCGTAATAAAATTACCGTATGTTAAAACGTTTACACCAGCTTTTGTTAATGCATCTAAAGAAGTTAGGTTGTCTGGATTATTGCCGAGTACAACAAATTTTTGTGTAAAATCAACTCCACCACCAGTAAGCACTGAAATTAAAGGCATGATAATGTCTTTAACCAATGAATCGATAATTTTGTTGAAAGCACCACCAATGATGACACCAATCGCCAAGTCCATCATATTGCCTTTTATAGCAAATTCTTTGAATTCAGAAATAATACTCATATTTTGCTCCACGCTTGTTTTATTGCGTAATTTTTTATGTGATGAAGTATACAGAATACTTTTATTCAATTCCGTCTAATTTACTTTGTTTTTTTCATTTTCCAAGATTATTTTCTTAAATATTACAAAAAAAATCGCTTAGTTTACATACATCAATAAAATTAAATTCAAAC
This sequence comes from Acinetobacter sp. TY2, assembly GCF_046269225.1. NCBI lineage: Bacteria > Pseudomonadati > Pseudomonadota > Gammaproteobacteria > Moraxellales > Moraxellaceae > Acinetobacter > Acinetobacter sp. TY2. Next base: position 106,576 of record NZ_JBJZOR010000006.1, on the reverse strand, counting down.
AATCTCACTGGCAGACATAAAAAAACCGCAATCCTAAACAGGATTGCGGTTTTTCAACTCACAATTCAGATTATTTACCTGAACGGTTACGTTTACGTTCGTTTTCAGTCAAATGACGTTTACGAATACGGATTGACTTAGGTGTTACTTCAACTAACTCGTCATCTTCAATGAATTCAAGTGCTTGTTCAAGTGTGTATTCAACAGCTGGAGTCAACGTTAACGCTTCATCTGTACCAGATGCACGTACGTTTGTTAACTGTTTCGCTTTAGTTGGGTTAACTGTCATGTCGTCTGAACGAGAGTTAATACCAATGATCATACCTTCGTAAACTTCTAACTGAGGTTTAGCGAATAGACGACCACGGTCTTGCAATGTGAACAATGCATAGCCCAAGCACACGCCTTGAACCATAGAAATCAACACACCGTTTTGACGTTTCGCAACAGTACCTTGTTTCATTGGACCGTAATGCGAGAAGCTTGATGTCATGATCCCTGTACCAGAAGTCATGGTCAAGAATTCAGAACGGAAACCGATTAAGCCACGTGAAGGAACAGTTGCTTCAATACGGATACGACCTTTACCGTCAACTTCCATATTGGTCATTTCGCCTTTACGATGACCCATTTGTTCCATTACAGCACCTTGGTGCTGTTCTTCAACGTCAAATGTTACGTTTTCATATGGTTCTTGCTTTTCGCCGTCAACTTCTTTCAAGATTACTTGTGGACGTGATACGCCCATTTCGAAGCCTTCACGACGCATGTTTTCAATAAGAACTGAAAGGTGAAGTTCACCACGACCCGATACTTTAAAACGGTCAGGACTGTCAGTATCTTCAACACGTAATGCTACGTTGTGAATCAATTCACGATCTAGACGCTCACGGATGTTACGTGAAGTAACGAATTTACCTTCTTTACCAGCAAACGGTGAGTTGTTTACTTGGAAAGTCATGGTTACTGTAGGTTCATCTACAGACAATGGTGGCAAAGCTTCAACATTTTTCGGATCACAAATAGTGTCAGAAATATGAAGCTCATCAATACCTGTAATACATACGATATCACCTGCTTGAGCAGATTCAACATCAATACGTTCTAAACCATGGTAACCCATGATTTTTAAGATACGACCGTTACGCGTCTTACCTTCTTTATCAATTACAGTTACAGGTGTGTTTAATTTCACTGAACCGCGTTGAATACGACCAACACCAATTACACCAACAAAGCTGTTGTAATCAAGTGAAGAAATTTGCATTTGGAATGGACCATCAACATCAACTGCTGGCGGTTCAACGATATCTACAATTGTTTGGAACAATGGAGTCATATCTTCAGCAAGTTCTTCTGGAGAAGGACCAGCAACACCACGAAGACCTGAAGCATAAACAACTGGGAAGTCTAACTGTTCGTCAGAACCGCCTAAGTTATCGAACAAATCGAATACTTGGTCAATTACCCAATCTGGACGCGCGCTTGGCTTGTCTACTTTGTTAATAATTACGATTGGTTTCAAACCACGTGCGAACGCTTTTTGCGTTACGAAACGAGTTTGTGGCATTGGACCTTCTTGAGAATCGACAAGAAGAAGTACGCAGTCAACCATAGACATTACGCGTTCAACTTCACCACCGAAGTCAGCATGTCCTGGGGTATCCACGATGTTAATGCGGTATTCTGTATTTGTACGTGCATCAGTCCATTTAATTGCAGTGTTTTTTGCAAGAATGGTAATACCACGTTCACTTTCAATTGCACCAGAATCCATCACACGTTCGATTTCACCCGCGCGATCACCTAATGCACCTGATTGTTGTAAAAGTTTGTCGACAAGAGTCGTTTTACCATGATCGACGTGCGCAATGATGGCAATGTTACGGAGTGTTTTAATATCTGACATGTAAATTCGATACGCCTAAAGTTTGAGGGCAAATTATACAGAAAAAATATAGATTTTAGTAGTGACAGTTTATTGACAGTTACAAGTTTTTTCTCCAACAGTTCGCTTTTTCTTTTGTAAAGGAGTGTAAAGAGATTAGAATGACACCACCTTGCCGCATTCTTTCCTATCTCATGTCTGATTTAAACCACTCTCCGGAGCAAGAACAAGCGTCTATTGATCTTGTTTATGCTCTAAATGATCGTCCAAAACCAATCATTGCTTTTTTTGCAGCACTGCAACATTTGCTTGCAATTATTGTCCCAATTGTTACACCAGGACTTTTAATTTGTTTGGCACTCGGTGTTTCAGCACAAGATACCAACATGATTTTATCAATGTCATTGGTGATTTCAGGTATCGCAACTTATTTACAATGTAAAAAAGTCGGTCCTTTTGGCGCAGGCTTACTCATTGTCCAAGGCACAAGTTTCAACTTTATTGGTCCTATTATTGGAATTGGCTCTGCAATGGTTGCCGCTGGCACTCCTGTAGAAGCGGTGATGTCTGCCATTTTTGGTGTAGTCATTGCGGGTTCATTTATTGAAATGGGCGTTTCGCGCATTTTGCCTTGGGTTAAAAAGCTCATTACGCCTTTGGTTACAGGTATTGTTGTACTATTGATTGGTTTGACCCTGATTAAAGAAGGTTTGATCAGTATGGGTGGTGGTTATCAGGCAATGGGAGATAAAACTTTTGCAAGTGCCGATAATCTAATCATGTCATGTACTGTACTTGGCATTATTATTTTACTCAACCGTGTCAAAATTGTTTGGGTAAAAAGTTCTGCAATCTTAATCGCATTAATCATTGGCTATGCATTGGCAGGCTATATGGGCTATTTAAACTTTTCAGGTTTAAAAGACGCGCCTTTTATCCAAATTCCAACTCCAATGCATTTTGGTATTAGCTTCTCTTGGAGTTTGTTTATTCCAATGGCATTTATTTACCTTGTGACTTCTTTGGAAGCGATTGGTGATGTCACTGCAACCTCTAAAATTTCCAATCAACCTGTAGATGGTCCTGTTTGGATGGAGCGTATTAAAGGTGGTGTGTTGGTGAATGGTGCGAACTCATTCCTCGCAGGTATTTTCAACACTTTCCCAAGCTCAGTATTTGCACAAAATAATGGTGTAATTCAATTGACAGGTGTTGCAAGCCGTTATGTGGGTATTTGGATTGCCATCATGTTGGTGGTTCTAGGACTATTTCCTGCTGTATCAGGTGTAATTCAAGCTGTGCCTCAAGCCGTCCTTGGTGGTGCTGTCATGGTGATGTTTGGTGCGGTTGCTGCATCTGGGATCAATATTTTATCGGGTGTTCAATTAGATCGCCGCGCTCTATTGATCATTGCAATTTCATTGGCATTAGGCTTAGGTGTTGCACAAGTTCCTCAAATTTTGGAGCACTTACCAGAGCTTGCACGTAATATTTTCAGCTCAGGTGTTGCAACAGGTGGATTAACTGCATTGATTCTCAACATCGTATTGCCTGCGACTAAAAAATAAGTCAAGTTTTCTTTATAATGCCCAGCTTAGTCTGGGCATTATTGTCCTAAATTTTACTCATGGATGCCAAATATGGAGCCAAAAAGTGAAGTCGTCATTCGTCAGCATGACTATCTTTCCGGGCGTGTATTATTCATTAATGCACCAACAGATGATTTACTGAGCAACTTAGCACAGGACATCGAACCTGCTGTATGGACGTGGAATTACAACGATCTTCAGTATTTCCAACAACGCTCAGCAACTGTCCATTTTGGCACCCTGCTGCCTGAACAAGATTTTGATCAGGCTGTCATTTTTGTTCCAAAATCAAAAGAATTGCTCAATTATATTTTACATAATGTCGCAAGCCGCTTAGTACAAGGTGCATCTATTTTCCTTGTTGGAGAAAAGAAAGCTGGCGTTGAACGTGCTGCTAAACAATTGCAACCGTATGGTCAAGCAGTAAAATTGGATAGCGCACGTCATTGTCAAATGTGGCAAGTCAGCCTCGAAACTACAGTGAAAGCCAAACCACTTGCAGATTGGGCACAGCAATATACGGTAGCTACACCAAATGGTGATTTGACAATTTGTTCTTTACCTGGTGTTTTTAGCCAAAATCGCTTAGATATTGGCACTGCGGTACTTTTACCTTATTTATCGCAAGTGACTGCGGGTAAAATTGCTGATTTCGGTTGTGGAGCAGGCGTGATCAGTGCTTATTTAAGTAAATTAAATCCAAAGAATCGTATTTTTGCTTTAGATGTTGATGCTTTTGCTTTAGCATCAACTCAAATGACGTTTGAAAAAAATAATTTACCATTAGAACAACTCGAAGTTAAAGCCGTTACAGGGATTGAAGATGCGCCATTGTTTTTGCATGCGATCGTCAGTAACCCTCCATTCCACCAAGGAATTCAAACTGATTACAATGCCAGTGAAAATTTATGTAAAACATCACGACGCCATTTAAAATCAGGAGGAGAACTTTGGATTGTGGCAAACCGCTTCCTGAATTACCCATTACTGATCGAGCAAAGTTTTAAACATTGTACGACCAAAGCAGATCAACAAGGCTTTAAAGTGCTGTTCGCCAACACTCAAAAAAATATTAAGGAATGAAGATGAGCGAAACAGATCATCAACAGCTTAAGCGAAAGCTTGGCGCTAGACATCTCAACATGATCGCCATTGGCGGTTCCATTGGCACTGGATTATTTTTGGCATCAGGTCAAACCATTGCCACTGCAGGACCTGGTGGTGCATTACTTGCTTATGCACTTATTGGTATCATGATTTATTTCCTCATGACGAGCCTTGGTGAACTGGCAACGCACAACCCTACTTCAGGTGCATTTTTTACCTATGGTACAAAATATGTCGAAGGTGGCTTTGGTTTTGCCCTCGGTTGGAACTATTGGTATAACTGGGCAATTACGGTCGCTTTTGAACTAGTTGCAGTGCAGTTCATCATGAAGTTTTGGTTTCCAGATGTTCCTGGTTTTTGGTGGAGTGCACTGTTCCTTGCAGTTATTTTCTTTATTAATGCACTCACTGTAAAAGGCTTTGGTGAAAGTGAATTTTTATTCTCTTTGGTTAAAGTTGTTGCCATTATTTTCTTTATTATTATTGGCTTATACATGATTGGTAAAATCATGCTTGATCCAATGCAATCTATCACTAAAAACTGGACGATTGCTGAAGCACCATTTGTTGGTGGTTTTAATGCGCTCATTGGTGTTGCCATGATTGCCGGATTCTCTTTCCAAGGCACAGAAATGGTTGGGGTTGCTGCGGGTGAATCTAAAGATCCGAAGAAAACCATTCCAATTGCGATTAAGCAAATTTTTTGGCGAATCCTTTTATTCTATATTCTATGTATTTTCATTATTGGCACACTGGTCGCTTATACTGATCCAAACCTTGCATTGGCGGCTGAAGGCGATGGCAACATCACCCTCTCACCATTTACATTGTTGTATGAAAAAGCGGGTCTTGCATTCGCAGCTGGTCTAATGAATGCCGTGATTTTAACTGCGATTTTATCTGCAGGTAACTCTGGCATGTACTCATCTACACGTATGTTGTGGAATATGGCGAAAAACGGTAGTGCGCCTAAAACTTTTGCTAAACTTGATGTACGTGGCGTTCCAATGAATGCTTTGTATGCGACAACAGCAATTGCAGCACTATGTTTCTTAACGACATTTATTGGTGAGCAACAAGTTTTCACATGGTTGCTTAACATGTCGGGAATGTGTGGTTTTATTGTTTGGTTAGGCATTGCAATTTCGCACTACCGTTTCCGCAAAGGCTACTTAGCTCAAGGCAACAAACTTGAAGATCTTGCTTATACTGCCAAATTCTTCCCATTTGCACCTTGGTTTGCATTTATTCTGTGCGCCATTGTGGTCTTGGGGCAGAACTATCAAGCGGTACTTGCGGGTGATTGGATGGCCGTAATTTCAACCTATATTAGCTTGCCGTTATTCCTTGCGATTTGGCTCGGTTATAAATGGAAACATAAAACTAAGCTGATTCCTTATGACAAAATGGATGTACAACCGATGGAAGTAGAAAAAGAATAATTTTTCTCTTCAAATATATTTCTAAATAGGTAGCTCATCAGCTACCTATTTTTATATTATTACTTTTTAAATAATGATTTACATCAAAATTGAATTATAAGTCATCAATTTCATCATTAAAAATTATCCATTTATTTTAACCTGACTACTTGACTGTTTAAAATTTCCGCATAAAATACGCAACACTGACTAAAATAGCTCAGTCATCGTTAATCTTTTAGAAGGAGTACATCATGCCAAAATTGGAAATCACAACGTAATCAGGCAGATGTCAACTCACGGACAACTGCTTGTACTAAACAACAGTGTCCGAATGCAAAGAATTTAAACCTAGCATTCGCTAGGTTTTTTTACGCCTCATCAAATATAGACTTGAGCAATTCACCTAAATTCGGACAAAAAATACAATAAAAGATATGAGCACATCATGGCTATACAAATGATTTTAAACGCCAAAGCTGAATATGGCGTTCCAGTAAAAATTTTCACTCAGGATGTCGATGCAGAAAGCCTGACCCAGTTAGGTAAAATGTCGCAATTACAGTTTATTCACTCACACATTGCGGTCATGCCCGATGTTCATGTCGGTAAAGGTGCAACAGTAGGAAGTGTTATTCCTACTAAAAATGCGATTATTCCTGCTGCAGTTGGTGTCGATATTGGTTGTGGTATGAATGCTCTACGCTTGAGCCTAAAAGCATCGCAACTGCCTGATAATTTAAGCACATTGCGTAATGCGATTGAGCGTAAAGTGCCCGTCGGTTTTGAACTTCATAAACAAGTGAAAGCCAAAGCATCAACACTTTCACCACTCGATAAAAAACTGAAATTGATTACAGATAAGCACCCTGCTTTAAAGCGCATGTTGCGAAATTTTGATTCTACATGGCAAAAACAACTTGGTACTTTAGGCGGTGGTAATCACTTTATTGAACTTTGCTTAGATGAACAGAACGATGTTTGGGTCATGTTACATTCAGGCAGTAGAGGGCTTGGCAATGTGATTGGTACTTATTTTATTGAACGTGCTAAGAAAGAAGCACAAAGTCGTTTTGGGCATGCTCCTGATAAAGACTTAAGCTATTTTGCCGAAGGTTCCATTAGTTTTGATGATTATTTTGAAGCTGTCGAATGGGCACAAGAATATGCTTATGAAAATCGTCGTGAAATGATGCGTTTGATTTTAGAAGCCATTCGTCCATTATTACCAAGTTTTCAAATGACCAAGGAAGCGATAAATTGCCACCATAATTATGTGCAAAAAGAACTTCATTTCGGTGAAGAGGTTTTTGTTACCCGTAAAGGTGCAATTCGTGCAGGACTCGATGAATACGGCATTATTCCAGGTTCAATGGGCGCTCAATCCTTTATTGTTAAAGGTAAAGGAAATCCTGATTCATTTTGCTCATGCTCTCATGGTGCAGGACGAAAAATGAGTCGAACTAAGGCAAAAAATCTGTTTAATCAACAAGATTTAATTGCTCAAACCGAAGGTATTGAATGTCGCAAAGACAAAGGTGTTGTTGATGAAATTCCAAGTGCTTACAAGGACATTCATCAAGTTATGGCAAATCAAAGTGATTTAATTGAAGTTGTACATACCTTAAAACAAGTTCTTTGTATTAAAGGTTAAGTACTTCAGTTTAAAATTTAATTTTAAAACCTAACCTCAGCAAGTCCATCTTGATGTCAATTCGAGATGGACTAATTTTTTATTTAGCAATAGTTTTTATTCACCAATAATAATCACTTGACGACAAATACCCTCAGCTTGGCGTTGTTGCTCAAAAACTGCTATCGGCATCGCATCAAAACTATCAAAGAAACAGACTTCTTCTGAGTCTGCTGAATAAATAAGAGAATGATTGCCAACACCATCTAAAGTATCGTAATACACAATCACAAATTTGCCTTGCTCAATTGCTTGTAAGATTTGAGCATATTCAATTGCAGCTTGAACAGGAATACTCATCTCTGCAGCTTTTTCATAAAACCATTGTTCCGTCGGCTGTAAATCAGGATCAGGCTCTGTATAAAAGGAAACCTGTAGACCAAGTTGTTTTAATGCAACAGCAAGACTAATGGTTGATGTTCCCTCATCCTCAGTATGGCGACACAATTGAACAAGATCTGTTATTTCAAGATCAACCTCATAATGTTGAAACAACATCCAAATCGCATAAAGTCCACCATTGGCAGGTAAATCTTGCAACTGTTTTGGAATATCCATAATTCAAGTCAACATACTATTTTAATGAAGTTATCAGTATATTCGATCTAAATATAAAAACATTGAAGTACTTTGCGATAAAATCTTTATCGCTTCTAGTCTTAATCACTTATAAATCTAATCTAAAGTTCAAATTTCATAACTTATTTACTAAAAAATAACGCCAGTCAGTCTGGAGTCTGAATGACGTTACATACACTAAAAGTCTGCTGAAAAATAAATCTTTACCGTAGTCTCAATGTTGCTGTTACACGTCTATTTTTAGCACGACCTTCAGATGTTGCATTGCTCGCAATCGGTTGTGCAGAACCTAAACCACTTGCAATAATCTGTGATGGATTAGCTCCATACTCTCGAATCATTTGATTACGTACCGCATTTGCTCTCTCCAAGGAGATACGTTTATTCGTTGCACTTCCACCACTGCTATCCGTAAACCCTTGTAAAACTAAAACATACCCCATATCTTTTTTCAAAAATTGAGAGGCTGCTGTAAGATAAATATCATACTTATCTTCAACTGTTGCTGAATTATTTCCAAAATATAAAGATAAGCCTTTTTTAAGCTCATTCACCAAAAGCTGACTTTGGTCTGCAACTACAGGTACAGTAACTTTTGAAACTGAATTTGTAGATGAACATCCAACCAACCCAACACTTCCCCCTATTAAAACAGGCAATATAAATTTTATCATTTCTAATTACTCTAAATTATTATGTGTAAAAATTATTCATTTATAAATAATAATGTGATTTTAGTCACATATTTTAATTATAGCAATCTATTTAATGCTCAGACCGATGAAATAGCAGACATTAAAAAAGCGACCGAAGTCGCTTAATTAAATACATCAAATTTATTTACTATTTTCAGAGATCAAAGCCACTTGCTGCGCATAGTTAAATAAATTCAACTTTGACTCAGCGATCACTTCAGCAGATTTTTCTTGCTTAATATCACGAATAATACGCAAGCTATGCTGACGAATCGCATGATGCTCTGCAGCATTATAAGTCTTAATAAACTCTTTAATTGCAGGATCACCCTGAGCAACAATACGATCAACCCAACGTAATAATTGTGCCGTCTTCTTTGCACCCTGTTTTGGTGTCAAATAAGATAAAATTACCGTCTCATTTTCATTGCGTAATAATTTACCAATACGTAAAAATTGGCGACGACGTGCTTCATGTGAGCTAATCAATTGAACATCAAGCAAAGCTTCAATCAAACGTTCTTCAACCGGTAAGGCTAAAATTTGTTTTTTAGATAGCTCTGCAAGTTGTTCACCTAAAGCAGCCATGCGTTGCACAGCTTTCTTTTGTTCAGTTTTACTTGCACGCCCTTCTAAAGATTCAAAGTCATCTTCAGTAAAACGTTGCGTACGACGTGCCACGATTAATCTGCCTCATAAAATTTTGCAGCGAAAAGTGCCTGAACTTCAGAGAGTGCTTTTTCCTCATCTGGACCTTCAATCACTAAACGCAAAGTGGTTCCCTTACCTGCTCCAAGCATGAGTAAAGAAAGAATATTCTTGGCATCGACCAATTTATCATCCTTCCCAATTTGAATCGATGAACGAAATTGGGTCGTGACTTCAATCAGCTTTCCTGATGCACGCGCATGTAACCCTAATTTATTAATTACGTCAACTGTTGTATCAATCATGACCAGTGCTTCATTTCCCTGTGTAAGACCTGAACAGACCATTCAGCTTGTAAAGCCTTCTGTAATCTATCGACAATATAAACAGAACGATGCTGTCCACCCGTACATCCAATGGACACCGTTATATAATGACGATGCCCTTCTGCAAATGCAGGCAACCACTTATTTAAAAAAGAGTAAATATCCTGATACATCTCATTGGCTTGATCACTCGACTGTAAAAATTTTTGAATTGGCTCATCTAAACCCGAAAATTTTCGCAACTCCAAATCCCAATGTGGATTAGGTAAATGTCGAACATCAAAGACAAAATCAGCATCTAATGGAATGCCGTGTTTATAACCAAATGATTGTAAAATTAAGATCAGTTTATCGGACTGTCCGAGTTTCGACAACAGCGTATCTTTTAAATCATGTACACTTTTGTCGGTAGTATCAATATGTACCGTTGCTCGAAATTGAATAGGCAAGAGTAAAGTTTTTTCTTCTTGAATACATTCGTTTAAGCTTTGATAACGTACAGACAATGGATGTGGTCGTCTAGATGCACTAAATCGTGCAATCAGCTCTTGATCTCGTGTGGTCAAATAAATGACATCGACTGAGCCATGTCTTTGTAATACTTGGAATACATGGTCAAATTCTTGTAAATCTGCTCGTGTACTGCGCACATCTACACCAAGTGCGAGTTGCTCAAGATTATTTTCTTTATCGAGTTTTTCCACAATTTCAGGTAGCAATGCCAAAGGTAAATTATCAATACAGTAATAACCAAGATCTTCTAACACCTGCAATGCAGATGATTTCCCTGAACCTGATTGTCCTGTCACGATAAGTATACGCTTCATGGCATAGCGATCCTAAAATAGTGGTTTAACAGTTAAATTAACTGCATTTATTATCCTACAGAGTGTTTAACCTGTAGATTATCAATTAAACGTGTTTTACCTAATTTTGCAGCAACAAACAAGATAACATCCTGATCAAACTGAGCCACCTTTTGTAACATAGGCGTACGTGCTTCAATGTAGTCGACAACAAGACCTGCTTGAGTCAATGCCGCACGAATTTGCTCAAGGCTTAGATCAAGTGCTGTTCCACCCTGTAATGCTTTTTCAGCCACTTTTAATGATTGATGAATCACAGGTGCAGTTTGACGTTCTTGTTCGGTTAAATAACCGTTACGAGAACTTAAAGCTAAACCATCTTCTGCACGTGCAATTGGCACACCAATGACTTCTAACGGCATATTCAAATCACGAACCAACTGTTTAATCACAGCCAATTGTTGAAAATCTTTTTGCCCAAAAAATGCAAAGTTAGGTTGCACAATATTGAATAACTTAGTCACCACAACAGCCACGCCATCAAAATGACCTGGGCGTTGCAAACCACACAAATCATTGGTGATTTCGCCCACGCTAATATTGGTCAAACGAGGCTGTTTACCGTACATTTGCTCAACTGTTGGTGCAAAAACAATATCACAACCCACTTCTGCAAGTAGATGACTGTCATGTTCTAAAGTACGTGGATAGTTATCAAAATCTTCATTTGGTCCAAACTGGATTGGATTGACAAAAATACTGACGACAACCACATCACACAGCTTGCGTGCTTCACGTACAAGATTTAAATGACCTTGATGTAAATTCCCCATTGTTGGCACAAAACCAATCGTTTTTCGTGCTGAACGTGCAGGATTTAATGATGCAGATAAACCTTGAATTGTTGTTTCAGTTTTCATGTTTACAGCTCAACCTGAAATATATGTTCTTTTGCAGGGAAAGTTTTATCTTGTACTGCAACGTGGTATGCCTTAAATGCATCCATAATTGCCATTTCACCAGACTGCTCTTTCATAAAATTACGCACAAAACGTGCCACACGACCAAAGGTCAATCCAAGCATATCTTGAACGACAAGCACCTGACCGTCTGTTTCAACGCCTGCACCAATACCAATCACAGGAACATTTGGAAATAAAGCAGCAATTTCTGAACCTAGTTGTGAAGGCACACATTCAAGCAATAAAATTGCTGCACCTGCATCTACCACAGCTTTACAATCTGCAATTAATTGATCAGCCGCTTCACGTGTTTTTGCTTGTAACTTATAACCACCAAATACATGTACAGACTGCGGTGTTAAGCCTAAATGCACACAAACTGGCACACCATTACGGGTCAAAACTTGTACTGTTTCAGACAGCCATGCACCACCCTCAATTTTAATCATTTGTGCACCCGCCTGCATAACAGTACGAGAGTTCACTAATGCATCATTCAGAGTCGCATAGCTCATAAAAGGCAAATCACACATAATAAATGAATGTTGATTGCCACGACGTACAGCCGCAGTGTGATATGCCATATCGGCTACAGTGACAGGTAAGGTTGAATCATGCCCTTGCACGACCATACCCAACGAGTCACCAATTAAAATACTGTCAATTTCAGCAAGTTCCATTGCTTTTGCCATACTTGCATCATAACAAGTCAGACATGAAAACTTACGCCCTTGCTGCTTAAATTGTCTTAAATCACTTAGACTAATCATGACAATCATCCTCTATCAATGCGTGCTGCTCGGTTATACAACATTTGATTAATGTTGTGCCCAAGACGAACCTTCGAGTACAGTCAGGGTTGACTGCTGTACTAGATCTAGACTATGCAGTGCGATACCATTTATTTGAAGTTCGGCATCTAAATCCAATAAAGGAATCACCACAAAATCACGCTCAAGAATACCAACATGCGGTACCGTGAGCCGATCATTTATAATATTTTTTTCGCCATAAAGCAAAATATCTAAATCGAGTGTACGCTCTCCCCAATGACGTAAACGTACACGCCCAGATTCAAGTTCAAAGCGTTGTAATTCATCAAGTAATAACAATGGCTCAAGATCAGTCACTAAACGAGCAACTGCATTATGATAATTCGGTTGATCTTGTGGTCCCATTGGGGGACTTTGATATAACCTTGAGACACTAACTGTACCGAGCGTCGCTAACTGCGCAACAGCCTCTTTGAGAATTTGAGCAGAATCACCAAGATTACTACCCATACCAATATAAGTGACTATGCTCATTGAGTCGGTCCAAAGACCACCTGTGTTAAATCACGCTGTACCCGTCTACGTTTCATAATCGGATGATCTGCATTGATTTCATTCGGATTACTTTGGACACGTGCATTACTGCCACCACGCGCATCATTACGGCTACGTGAATCATATGTACCCCGCTGATCTCGACCATCACGCTCTGAAGAGGTTTTACGTGAGCGACGAGTACGAGCTTCACTTTCTTTTACTAAAGGTTCAATTTCAGCAGACACTTGCTTTGGTTCTTCAACCACAGCTTCTGTTGTTGCTTTACGACGACTCTTAGCACGTTGACGATTGTATTGACTAATCGCACGTTCTTTTTCATCGGCAGACATATTTTGGTAAGCATCCCACCAAGTACCCATGCCTTGAGCCGTTTCATCGCCTGACTTTTCACGCAACAATAGGAAGTCAAAACCTGCACGGAAACGTGCATGATTCGATAATGCCGCAATTTGCTGTGGTTTAGGATTCAACAAACGTGTTTGCATTTCCCAAACTTCACGAATAAACGTTTCAGCAAACCGTGGAATAATCGTACGTGTTGCTTGACGTTTAAGAACATCTAAGCCAGCTTGCGCACGCGCTTCAGCAGGAACCATACCTTTAGCAAGATGTGCTTCACAACGCTCTAAAAATGGTTTCCACAACAACACCGCATAGAAAAATGCTGGGTTGATGGTTTTACCCATCTGAATACGTTGATCTGTATTTTTAGCCGCGCGTTCCATAAATGTGGTAATGACAGGTGGAATTTCAGCAAACAATTGTTGCCAAATGCCAAATTCAATCAACATAGGCATCACACGATGTAAATGTCCCATGGTGAATAATTTTTGTGACTCATCATATAAACGGTGCGGTGATACATCACGCAGTAGTTCCGTCATTTGTGGAGTAAACACTTTAAGAATGGCAGGATCAATACTGAAATTGAGCTTAGCTGAAAAACGCAAAGTTCGTAGCATACGAACTGGATCTTCTTCAAAACGCAGAGCAGGATCACCAAGAAGGCGTAAAGTTTTTTCTTTTATATCTGTAATCGCGTTACAAAAATCTAGCACTTCACCTTTACGTGGTTGGTAGTACATCGCATTGATTGAAAAATCTCGGCGTACGAAATCCTCTTCAATTGTACCCCAATTATTATCGCGTAAAATCATACCCGCAGCAGAGGTCACCGCTTTTTTCGGTGGTGCTCGGAAGGTTGCAACTTCAATCAGTTCTCGACCCGAATATACATGAGCCAATTCAAAACGACGACCGATAATTCGACAACGGCGACCAAATACTTCTTTGACCTGATTCGGCGTTGCATTGGTAACGGCATCGAAATCCTTAGGATTTAAACCGAGCATTAAGTCACGCACACCACCGCCGACAATATATGCTTCATAGCCGGCTTTGGTTAAGGAGTCAATAACATCTAAAATTGAAGAAGGTAATTGAGCGGTGGATAATCCACACTTGGACGCATGCAAAGTTTGCAAAAGACGCTGTCTCCCAGGTCAGGACGTAAATATAATCATTATGCCAATCATATCGCTTACACAACCAAAGGGCAATTTATTATCCCCCATTCGATGCGTTAAGTTGATGATTATTTCACATCAAGATAAAAGGTAAATAAACGATTTATTTCTAAACTCGAATGAGATTCTTATTTTTTTCAAATAATTTAGGGCCAATACCTTTCACATTATTCAACTCCTCAATATTTTTAAACTTTCCTTGTTTTACTCGATAATCAATAATGGCTTGTGCTTTTTTTAAACCAATACCATTTAACTGCTGCAATTCATCTACCGTTGCAGTATTTAAATTAATTTTTCCCTGACTGATCGTTGCACCCTGTTTTACCACCGCTACAGGCTGAACAATAGGACGTGATAAATAGTGATTCGGTGAGGTAGGTACTTTTCCTTGTAGTTTTAGTTTTTCATCTTGTGCTTGTTGAGTTTCTTTCCATTTCAAATAGTTATGATCATATTGTTGTGCATGGGTAAAACTAATCATACACAACATAAGCCAACCAAAAGAACGAATAAAAAAGTCTAATTTCATACCGATTTTCCTGCTAAATTGCAGGTTTTACACCTGCCTCAATATTATTTTGATTGTTTTGTAAATGTTGTTTTGCTTCATCCCACAGCGCATCCATTTCCTGAAGATTTAGCTCAGTCAATGTTCTCTGCTGTTTTTTCACTTGTTGCTCAATATAAGCAAAACGTGTTTTAAATTTATAATTGGTGCTTAATAATGCCATCTCACTCGATAGCCCAAGTTTACGACCAACATTAATAAATGAAAATAAACAATCACCAAATTCTGCTAGCATTTCATCGGAATTTTGATCGCTCATAGCTTCTTTAAATTCTGCAATTTCTTCTTCAACTTTGTCAAAGGCATCTTGAACTGTTGCAAAATCAAATCCAATTTCAGCCACATTTTTCTGAATACTCTCCGCTTGTATGATGGCTGAACCATGTTTGACTTGATCCAAACGACTCTGCACTTTACCTTGTTTTTCTTGTTGTTTGATTTCTTTCCACAATACAGACACTTGATCTGCATCTAAATTTTCAAATTTTTCTTTTTGAAATACATGTGGATGTCTACGAATGAGTTTCTGACAAACAGCATTCACAACATCATTAAAATCAAAAGCACCTTGCTCATTATACATTTGCGATTGAAAAACCACTTGTAAAAGTAAATCACCAAGCTCATCACGTACATCATCTGTATGACCTGAACGCACCGCCTCTTCAACCTCATAGGCTTCTTCAATAGCATATTGAGTTAATGACTCTGGCGTTTGTTCTCGATCCCAAGGGCATTCTGCACGTAGTTTTTCCATAATCGCTAGTAACTGTTCCACATCATTCTCCCACAACCAAAGTTTGCTCGTCAGCATAGCAGATCATAAGAGTGACTGAAGATCCTTGTTATCAACAGGCATTTTATGTACAACTAAAGAAAATAAAATCTTCTCATTTTACAAAACTAAAAGGAATTTCAATGCATCAAAGTATTTTTATTAGTGGTGCTGCTCAAGGCATTGGTGCAGCCATCGCACGCTTGTTTTATCAACAAGGCTATAAAGTCGGAATTTATGATCTAAATGAAGCTTTAGCACAAGAACTTGCAACACAGTTAGGAATTAATGCCAAGGCAGGAAAGCTCGATGTCTGCCAATATGATCAATGGCAAACTGCGCTACAAGAGTTTAGTGAATGGGCTGGGGAGCTCAATATTTTAGTCAATAATGCTGGAATTTTATATTCAGGTGATTTCGTAAAAACCGACATTTCAGCACACCACCGCACCATTGATATTAATGTGAAAGGTGTTCTGAATGGTTGTCACGCAGCCTTACCACTCCTTCGTAAAGCACGGTTTGCACGTGTAATTAACCTTTCCTCTGCGTCTGCAATTTATGGGCAAGCTGACTTAGTATCTTATTCTGCAAGCAAATTTGCCGTACGAGGCATTACCGAAGGTTTAGATGTTGAATGGGAGCAATATGGTATTCGTGTGCTTGATGTGATGCCATTGTTTGTCCAAACTGCAATGATCAAAGATATGGATGCTGCAAGTATTCAAAATATTGGCGTAAGCTTAACACCTCAAAATGTTGCCGATGAAATCCTTACTTTAGTTAAAACTAAAGATTCCATTTTCACCCCAACACATACCCCTATTGGCTTAAAAACTAAAATTATGTATCAACTTTCAAATAAAAGCCCCCAATTTATCAACCGACTGAGTAACATTTTTATTAGTCGTAAATCATAAATATTTTCAAACCACTTATACACATCAATTATCGAAAACAGCGGTATTTACCAACACTATAAGCAGTTCAAATTTTAATTTTTCCTAAAAAAACCTGCATAAAGCAGGTTTTTTTATCACTATCGAATGAAAATGCTTTAGTTTCCTTGTACCAAACGTCTTGCACTAATAATTCCTGGTTGTTGCTCAAGTCGAGCAAGTAAACGGGAAAGTTGTGCTAAACCTTTGACTTCAATCAAGAGTTTCATATTGGCAATACCATCCGATTCTGAAATAGTATTAACTTGACGAATATTGATTTGGTCGGAGAAAATCACCTGAGTCAAATCTTTAAGCAAACCACGGCGATCATATGCATCCACCACAATTTGTACACTTTGACCTCGTGTCGGTTGCATTTCCCAATCAGCTTCTACAGCACGCTCAGGTTCATTCTTGATCATACGCAAATAATCAGAACATTCGACTTTATGAATACTCACACCACGATTGAGTGTGATATATCCTGCAATCGATTCACCATGTACAGGCTGACAACACTGTGCAACATGTAATTCCACATTATCAAGACCATCAATAAGAATGCCATGCGCAGACAATGTATGGCTTGCACGTGGATTTAATGTTGGCTTCAATACAAGTTCAGGTTCATCCTGATCGAGGTGCATATGTCGATTGACTTGATTGATCAATGAATGAAGACCGATATCTCCATTAACCAAAGCAACCAAAATATCCTCACCCGATTTCACATTGAAATAATTGGTATAATCACTTAAATCAATACTTTTCGGGTGAATCGCTAAACGAGATAATTCTTTATTCAGAATTTCACGCCCAACCTCAAGATTTTTACTACGATCCTGCTGCCTAAACCAATGACGTAACTTATCTCGTGCACGTGAAGTCTTAATATAACCGAGCGAATTTACCAACCAATCACGATTTGGTTCGCGATCTTTTTTAGTTAAAATTTCAACCTGTTCACCTGTTTTTAAGGTGTAGGTTAATGGCACATAACGCTGATTGACACGTGCCGCGTAGCATTTATTACCGACTTCAGTATGTACATGATAAGCAAAATCTAGTACCGTTGAACCTCGCGGTAGCTCTCGAATATCGCCATCACGACTGAACACATAGATTTTTTCAAAACCTTCAAAATCTTGAATTTGTTCAAAATCCTCAGTTTCATCTTCATTCGGATGTGCACTCGTTTCAGTGCGCTCTTGATAATGCTCAAGTACCGCACGCAAAGAATGCAAACGATGGTTAAATGAATAATCGGTATTTTTAGACCCTTCTTTATAGTTAAAGTGTGAACATACACCCAACTCCGCTTCTTCATGCATTTCTACAGTACGAATCTGAATTTCAAGCGATTTGTTTTCAGCAATCACCGCTGTATGCAGTGAGCGATAACCGTTAGCTTTCGGATTGGTAATGTAATCATCAAACTGATGTGGAATGTGTCGCCAAATTTGATGAACAAGACCTAAAGCGTGATAACACTCAGAAACATCATTGACCAATACACGTACTGCACGAATATCATATAACTGATCAAAACTCAGATTTTTACTCTTCATCTTTCGATAAATTGAGTAAATATGTTTTACCCGACCTGAAATTTCAGCATGAATATCATGTTCTGCAAGTTCATTTCTAAGTTTTTCAACGACAAACTGAATATATTGCTCACGCTCTAAACGCTTTTCATTAAGTAGAGATGCAATCTCTTTATAACGCTCAGGTGCCAAATAACGGAAAGCTAAATCTTCGAGCTCCCATTTTAACTGTGCAATGCCTAAACGATGTGCCAATGGCGAATAAATCGTGAGAATTTCTCGTGCAACACGTTCTTGACGTTCTTTAGTTGATGTCGTCAATTCACGCAGTGCAAATGTTCGTTCTGCCAACTTAATGAGAACAACGCGGACATCTTCCGTCACCGAAATCAGCATTTTATAAATGCCAGACAAATGCTCTCGTTGATTGTTATTAAAATGATCTTCGAGGCGCTTATTTTTCTCAATTAGTTCAGACAGTTTACCCATCGCCAAAGTACCTTTGACGAGGCTATAAACGCTCTCACCAAATTTTTGACGAATCTCATCGAGTGTAATAATGTCTTCACGAACACTACGATAAAGCAACGCTGCGGATAAAGTATCTTCATCGACATGTAAATGCGCAAGAATGTCTGCCATTCCCAAGCCTGTCGAAAAAGAATTACTTTTATGCCCCGATGCAATATTAAGCTCACGTTGTAAAACCAGCGTTGCAACTTCTGACAGTTGATTAAGCTTGGCACCATCAAGTATACCGCTCACCCGCGCTAACCAAGCATTTAACCCTTGTTGCGCTTCCTCGGCATGTTCTACAGTCGTTTCCTCAGATAACTCGGTGAGTCTTCCAGGTAACTGTTCACGCACTGTGACCATACCACTCTCCTCTGACTGTACTACTCATTTTTAATCGTTTATCTCTTGTTTCTTTTCAAATAAAGCAATGGATTCGACATGCCCTGTGTGGGTAAACATATCCATCACACCTGCTTTTTTTAACTGATAACCGTATTGGGTCAAAATTCCCGCATCCCGAGCTAAAGTAGCTGGATTACATGACACATAAACGATTCTTTTTGCACCAAATTTAGGAATATATTGCATGACTTCTTCTGCACCTGAACGTGGTGGATCAATCAATAATGCATCAAAACCCTGCTTTGCCCAAGAATGTTGTGAAAAATCCTGCGTTAAATCTTGTGAATAGAATTTAACATTGGCAATCCCATTATTCAGTGCATTTTCTGTACCCCGTTTAACCATTTCAGTACTGCCTTCTACAGCAACAACATGACCTTGTACACCAACGGTACGAGCTAGTGGTAACGAAAAATTTCCTAATCCGCAAAACAAATCAAGAACACTTTCACCTTGTTTTAAATCAAGCAATTCACATGCCATTTTCATCATTTGCACATTGACCGTTGGATTGACTTGCGTAAAATCTGTCGGATGAAAGGCAAACTCAATATCAAATTCATTCAGTTTATAATGTAATTGCTTTGGAGCTTCTGCATCATCAACACGATGAACACTATCAACACCTGCAGGTTGCAAATATAACTGCCACTTCTTCTGTAACGCATATTGTCGCAATAGGTTGACATCATGCTCTTTTAATTTTTCAGTATGACGAATCAATAAGGAAATTTCATCATCACCTTTTGCCAATTCTATATGACCAATTGTCGCTTTGCCTGTTAGACTTTCGAGTAATACCCGAATTTCGGGTAATGCCTCATCTAACTGCTGATCTAAAATTTTACAGGTATAAATATCAATCAACTGATTACTATTGGCTGCACGAAATCCCATCGATAACTTATTATTTTTTAGTAAATAACGCACGCCTATACGAGCTTTATGGCGGTAATCTGTACGCAATGAACGAATTGGTGCTAACCATTCTTGCGGCTCTAAACCAGCAAAATGACTAAAATGTGATTTGAGCACATCCTGTTTTAAACGGATCTGCATATCTTCATGAATGTGTTGCATATTACAACCACCACACTGAGTAAAGTGTGGGCAAATCGGCTCAATACGATCTTGAGATGGCTCACTAATGAGCTTGATTTTATCGGCTTCTTCAAGCTTAGAAACTTGGCGTGTAATTTGTACTTTGACCGTTTCACCTGGTAAGGCATAACGAATAAAGACTTTTTTACCTTGTTTTTCTTTTGGATGGTCTTGCTCCGCACAGTAATGCGCTATTCCTCGACCTTCATGTGAAAGTTTCTCAACTTTAAACGTATATTGTGGAAGTTGAGCAGGACGAGTTCGAGCGTTGTGTTTCAAAGAAATACCTAATCTAATGGAGGAATGACAGATGTAAAATCTTGTGCGGTAAACTCACTGTATTGTGAAGTTTCACGCCATACCTGTAAAAATTCAGCCTGCTGAGGCAGACCCTGTAAATAATGAATCGTGGCTTGAATCCACAATTGATGATCATGCTGTGACAATTGACCTTTCAGTAATGCCCAACGTAAGAAAATCAACCATGTATTGAGTACATCACCTTCACAATAACTTGTTAAATCAAGCCATTGCTCATTTTTAACATAGGTTGGAATGTGATAACCCACAATGCCACGCTTGCCCGGATAACCGAACAAATGCGCAATATCATCGAGCTTTTGAAAGTTACGACCATTGAACATTGCCATCACGTCCATCAAGTCTACATGACGATGATGATAGCGATTTTGATAGTTATTATAGCGCTTTTGCGTATCAATCTCACCCTGATCGAACAAGGCCGCTGCTGATAAACCATGATACATCGCACGGAATAAAATCACAGGTAAATCAAACTGTGAGCCATTCCAACTGACCAAAGTCGGATGACGTTTATCAAATATTGATAAAAATTTTGTTAAAATTTCTGCTTCAGACCACTGTTCTCGACTAAACGAAAACAATTTCATTGTGCCTTTTTCATCAATCCATAAACCAGAAATACACACAATTTCATGTAAAGGCAGACGTTGAAACTCACTGCCTGATTCTTGACGACGCAGTTTCGTCAATGCACTTTCTAAATCTTGCTCAGGCAAATCTAAGCCATACAAATGCGCCCCCGATTTCAAATCAGTTAACGTTTCAATATCAAATACTAAAACAGGTAGGCGCATGATGATTGCTCAACTTTCAAAATTAAAATGAATCAGTCCTGAACTAAAAACCATTAGTCTTGAACTGAAAATAAACCTGTAGATAAATAACGATCTCCACGATCACAAACAATACACACGATGACTGCATCAGGATTTTCTTCTGCGATTTTCACCGATGCCCAAACAGCACCGCCCGATGAAACACCCGCACTAATCCCTTCTTCTCGTGCCAAGCGACGTGCTGTTTTTTCCGCTTCAATTTGCGGAATATCCATAATCCGATCTACACGTTTTGGTTCAAAAATCGTCGGCAAATATTCTTGTGGCCAACGGCGAATACCTGCAATATTTGAACCTTCTGAAGGTTGTAAACCGACAATTTGAATCTCAGGATTTTGTTCTTTTAAATATTTAGAAATCCCCATAATCGTCCCTGTTGTTCCCATAGAACTGACGAAATGAGTAATTTTACCTTCTGTTTGTTGCCAAATTTCAGGCCCTGTCGTCAAGTAATGTGCTTCAACATTATCAGGATTACCAAATTGATTGAGAACCAAGCCTTGACCTTCGCTTTGCATTTTCAAAGCCATGTCTCGTGCTTGTTCCATATTTTCAGATTCAATCAATTCAGCGCCATATGCACGCATGGCATCTTTACGTTCTTGGCTTGAACCTGCGGGCATAATGAGTTTCATTTTGTAGCCACGCATGGCTGCAACCATTGCAAGTGCAATGCCTGTATTACCACTCGTTGCCTCAATTAAAGTATCACCTGGTTTTATTTGACCACGCTGTTCAGCTTTCATAATCATGTTATATGCTGGACGGTCTTTCACCGAGCCTGCTGGATTATTGCCTTCTAGCTTTGCCAATACTGTTGCCTGCGTATGACTTGGCAAGCGTTGCAAGCGGACTAGAGGGGTTTTCCCTACATAATGGTCAAGTAAAAATTCATCCGCTAAAAAATTAGGTTGTGTATCAGTCATTAGGTGTACCTATATCGAGGTGCGCCTATTGTATGAAAAAATACTTCTGCCTGCACACTTTTTGGCGCAATTTATTCAGACTGATTAAAGCATCAGCATTTTTTATAAAGCATGCTAATATGCCTGACATGGGGAACGTGTGGTTCAATGGATGTCGAATTTCAATAAGAAACTCTTTAAACGCTTAAAACTCAATCATGCTTACGGTCAACTGATTGCGCTCATTTTCGTTCCCATCATGATCATTTCGTGTGTTGGTGCAGCTTTAGTTTTATCGGAAACATCAAATTCTGCGAAAAACCAACAACGCTCAAGTGCAATTGCAATTTTAAGTCGCTATCAATATACGGCTGTGCAGTTGGCTGATATGGTGGCGAAAAATCCACAAAAAAAAGATGAAGCCGAGCATATTTTACAAAGTTTATTTCATGAACAGTATGTTCGTGGTGCAAGTATTATCAATCAAAAAAATCAACAAATTTTAAATATTGGCTTTCAAGGTCAACGCGATTGGGTTATCCCAAGCAAACAAAATACTTTTTTTGGCCCCATCACTTATAAAAACAATCATGTTTATGGTGCACTTCTTCCGACTAAAGCTGATCAACCTAAATTATGGTTGATGGTTGAACTCGACAATCAACCTTTAGAAATTTCACGCTATCGCGTACTGATTGCGGTAATTACCACAGGCTTATTGACACTTCTTTTATTACTATTGTGTTTGAATTTTTATTCACGGCGTTGGATTGCCCCGATGTACGAAATTCGCATGCAATTACAACGCCTAAATGCTGACACGCTTGATCAGCACATGGTGATTAACAGTACAGGTGAACTGCGTCTATTACAACGAGACATTGCCAATGTGGTCAAACGCCTACATTTCAGTTTCTTAGAACTCAAAGAACACACAGAACAAACTGAAGATGACTTACGAAGAACACTAGATACGCTCGAAGTACAGAATATTACCTACAAACAAGCGCGTGATCAGGCAATTTCATCGAATCAAGCTAAATCAGTTTTTTTAGCCAATATCAGCCATGAATTACGTACACCACTGAACAGTATTGATGGATTTATACATCTATTATTGCGTCAAGACAACTTGAGCAACGATCAAAGTTTATACTTGCAAACTATTCGTAAATCATCGGCTCACTTACTCGCATTAATCAATGATGTCCTTGATTTTTCTAAAATTGATGCAGGAAAACTCGAACTTGAAACTGCACCTTTTGACTTAGAAGAAGCAGTGTTTGATGTGATGGACATGCTTTCACCACTCGCAGCGCAAAAACACATTGATATGGCATTTTATTATGCTGACAACGTGCCTAAGCATGTGATTGGCGATGTTTTACGCGTCAAACAAATATTAACCAATCTCATTTCCAATGCCATTAAATTTACTCCTGATGGTGAAATCATTGTTCGGGTACGTATAGAAGATGATGACATTGGACAATGTTTATTGCATTTCAGTGTTCAAGACAGTGGTATTGGTTTAAGTGGTACAGACCGTAAACGTCTGTTTGAGTCATTCTCTCAAGGTGATGCTTCTGTGACTCGTCAGTTTGGCGGTACAGGACTTGGGCTCGCAATTTCCAAACAACTTGTACATCTCATGCAAGGACAAATTGGTTTCGAAGATAACCAAGAACGTGCACCGACTGAGAAAGGTTCAACTTTCTGGTTTACAGCCGTACTGAAAACGGATGAAGATTCGATCTTTGAGCATCCAAAATTTACAGACATGCAAGTGGTGTCCTATTTAGCTCATCCTGCAACAGCGAATGTTTTACGTCATTATCTTGAAAATTATGATGTTCAACATACCGAAACTCAGTCTATTTTAGATTTATTCAGTCGCTTAAATAACTTACCTAAAGAATCAGATGATACATGGCTGATTGTCGACCATAGTGGCGATACCGAAGCCTTATTGCGTGAAATTCGTGGACGTTATCAAGGGCATATTGCAGTCTACGGTTATCAAATGATGCTTGACCCAAGCATGATTGCCAAATTTAATGCACGACCACTGTATCAACCTCTCAGTCGTACTGCACTGATTCAACTACTGAAAAACAAACCTATTTTTGAGCCTGAACAACATAAAGATTTTAAAGGACGAGATTTACACATTTTGGCAGTAGATGACCATTTACCCAACTTAATTGTACTTGAGGCATTGCTTGGTGAATTGAATGTCAAAACCACCAAAGCACAAAGTGGTCAGGAAGCTTTAAATATCTTACAACTCAATATTGATCAAGGCTTAAAGCCTTTTGACTTGGTCTTTATGGACATTCAAATGCCTGTCATGTCTGGTATTGATACCACACGTGCCATTCGCTCGCTTGAATCCACCCTTGATGGGATGCGCATGCCAATTATTGCTCTCACAGCGCATGCCCTTGCTGATGAAAAACAAAAACTTCTCAAAGTGGGTATGGATGATTATGTCACTAAACCGATTCAAATTGATCAAATTATTCAAATTTTGACCCATTGGACAGCAGATAAGTTTATTAAACCGCTTCAAGTAACAGAAAATACCGTTATCGTTGAAGCATTAGATCACAATATTTTAGATTGGAAACAAAGCCTACAGTTGGCAGCGAACAAAGAAGATTTAGCACAAGATTTACTCAAAATGTTAGTAGATAGCTTCCCAACTGAACTCACTGAAATTGAACAACTCATTGAACTTGAAGATTTCCCTCAACTTGAGCATGTGCTACATCGCCTTTATGGAGCAACACGCTATGTCGGGGTACCAAAACTGCAAAAAACCACAGGTGAATTTGAACAGTTTGTGTCGACCTTACGTAAAGAACGTAAAAAAGCCGATGATGCATTCATTCATCACACCCAACAATGCTTCGATGAACTACAACTTGTCATTCATGAAGTTGAAAGTGCAGCAAAACAAGTTTTGAATTTTTAACATCTTGTATAAAAAGAAGCATTCTCGCTCACGACTCCTTTCATGCAATTTAATGCAAGGAAATATGGCATTGTACTCAAATAGCCTGCTTAAAGTTGAGTGCTCAATAAGAATCGTGTTGCTTACATATTTCCGTGACTGTACTGTCATGTAACATCAGAAACAGCATGCTATGCTCAAGTCATAAAATTCTGATTCAGCAAAAACAAACAAGAGTGAAAATGCATGGCTTTATTACGTATTGAAAAAAAAGATGGTATTGCAACTGTCTATTTAAACCGTCCTGAAAAACGCAATGCTATGAGCTTTGCACTGCTCAAAGAACTTGTTTCTACGGCACAAAAAATTAAAAAAGATCGCTCTATTCGCTGCGTCATTTTAACTGGTGAAGCCAATGTATTTAGCGCAGGCATTGACCTTGCAGATTTAAATAGCCCTAAAAATACTGCATTTGCCGCTTGGGAATTGATTAAACCAGGTCAAAGTCTGTTCCAAAAAGCATTTTTAATTTGGCAAGAACTCCCTGTACCTGTAATTGCAGCACTTGAAGGTTTTTGTTTTGGTGCAGGTATGCAACTCGCTTTAGCTGCGGACATTCGTATTGCACATCCTGAAACACAAATGTCGATTATGGAAAGCCGCTGGGGTTTAGTTCCCGACATGGGTCTAACACGCTCACTCAAAGGCGTGATTGGTTTAGATCTAGCGAAAGAACTTACACTGACTGCCCGTATTTTTGATGGTCAATATGCCAAAGACATTGGCTTGGTGACACATCTCAGTAGATCGCCTCTCGAACAAGCACAAAAAATTGCGGCTGAAATGTTACAACGCTCACCTGATGCCTTAACCGCAGCAAAACGTGTTTTAGATGCCATGGAACATGCACCAACCAAATCTTTACGTTTAGAAAAAATTTGGCAATTAAAATTACTACTTGGCAAAAATAGCCAAATTGCACGTAAAAAAGATAAGAACCCCGAAGTTCAGTTTTTACCACGTCAATATAAGTAAACTTTAATTTAGCTAATTTAAATTGGAATCATAATTTAATATTTAGGAAAAGTTATGCACTTTGATATTCAAACAAAAATTGCATTTCTAGGCATGGGTTTAATGGGGAGTCGCATGGCAACCCGTCTAATTCAAGCGGGTTTTCATGTTGCAGTCTGGAACCGTACGCCTTCTGCTTGTGAGCAGATTATTGACATTGGTGGATATCCTTTAGAACTCAGCGATATTGCCGACTATCCTGTGATTTTGACCTGTTTAGCCGATGATTCAGCAGTAAAATCTGTTTATGCACAAATCGAGCCTTTTTTAAAAACCGATCAAGTAATTGTTGACTTCTCAAGCCTATCTGTTGATCAAACTACACAACTTGCAGATCAAGCACAGAGCAAACGCTGTCATTGGATTGACTCCCCTGTTTCAGGTGGAACGGCAGGCGCTGAAAATGGCACATTGGTAATTTTTGCAGGTGGACAAGAGAATATCATCCAAGATTTAAGCCTAATTTATAATGTACTTTCGCAGCGTGTGACACGTATGGGTGGAACAGGCACAGGACAAGCCACTAAAATCTGCAATCAACTGATTGTCGCTGCAAATAGTACACTCATTGCAGAGGCTGTTGCGCTGGCAACACAAGCAGGCGTAGACACTACTCTTCTCGCCCCTGCACTTGCAGGTGGTTTTGCAGACTCTAAGCCTTTTCAGATCTTGACACCGCGCATGGCAACGCATACTTTTGAACCTATACAATGGAAAGTTCAAACGCTTTCCAAAGATCTCAACAATGCTTTAACACTTGCTGAAAAATTTAATTTAGATATTCCTGTTGCACGACAAGCATTATCACAATTAAAAAGTCATCAGCAACAAGGTTATGCTGAAGCTGATCTTGCAACGGTGATTTATCAGGTTGAGTCTAAACGTTAAATTTATTTTCATCTGCATGGAGCACACGTATGACAACGCAATTGGCTGTAAATTTATCGATGATTTTCACCGAAGTCCCATTGATTGAACGCTTTGCATTGGCTCATGCACATGGATTTCACACGATTGAAATTCAGTTTCCTTATGAACTTTCGATTGATGAAATTCGCATGCAGATGGAAATATACGATCTTCACATTTGCCTGATCAATGTTCCTGCAGGCGATCTAATGCAAGGTGGTGATGGTTTAGCAGGTATCCCTGGACGTGAAATTGAGTTTCATCAAGCTGTTGAAAAAGCCATAGAATATGCATCTGCACTAAATATTCCACGCGTCAATATTTTGGCAGGAAAACAACCGCATGATGCCGACTTATTACCTTGCTTAAACACCCTAGCAATTAATCTAAAAATGGCATGTCGTATGCTGACAGAGCAGTTGATTCAGCCTGTTTTTGAAATGATTAACGGCACAGATATGCCTCGCTTCCTCATTCAAAATATTGCCCAAGCACAAGAAATACTTGAAGTCGTACAACACCCTATGCTTAAAATGCAATATGACTGTTACCACATGGCAATGATGGGTGAAGATGTCCTAACAGCACTACAAGAAAATATTGATGTGATTGGACATATTCAATTTGCTGACTGTCCAGGACGACATGAGCCTGACACCGCACAAATTGATTTTCCTAATATTTTTAAATGGCTCAGTCAAAGTCACTATAGCGGTTATATTGCAGCAGAATATAAGCCACAATCACATTCAAATCAGTCCTTTGCTTGGAAAGAAAAATATTTTCCGAATCATCAATCTACCTAAGAGTAATTTTTACTCACATACTTGATTTGAAATTTTTCCTTAAAGTGGGTATATTAGACAGTGAGTAATTGTCAGGAAAATAGACTTAACATGAATTCTGAACCATCGCCCAGCGCTTCTAATTCTAAAGAGCTCCCTATGAATTTTCAAAATCCAGATGTATTGACATGTCTTAATGTCGTACGTGAAGCGCTGCTGGATGTAAAAGCCAAAGATATCCTTGCTATGGATGTGAGTTCAGTCAGCAATGTATCTGATGCAATCGTAATTGCAAGTGGTACATCAACTCGTCACATTAAAGCCCTTGCAGACAATGTCGCTGAAGAAGCTCGTAAAGCTGGCTTCCGCCCGATTGGTGTTGAAGGTGAACGTGATGCTGAATGGATCCTCGTGGACTTAGGTTTAATTGTTGTGCATGTTATGTTGCCAACAGCACGTAGATTCTATGACTTGGAAAGCCTTTGGCGCGCAACTCCAGAATCTGTTGCATAAGCCTATGGCATAATTAGTACGTGATCTAAACCACGGCTGAGTATCCAAACAAAAGCGACCACATTCGGTCGCTTTTTTTATGCTGATTCACTCAATTCAATATTTTATAATAGACTTCTGCAAAATTAGACCACAAAAAAACCACCCGAAGGTGGTTCATTAATTTCCTCTTTTTATAAGGAGGGTTTGGGTAGATTTAATTCTAAATGAATTAGTGACCCGTACCATTGATGGCTTTTGTCATATCTTCAACAACTTTCTTCGCATCACCAAAGACCATCATTGTCTTGTCGTTATAGAACAAGTCATTGTCTAGCCCCGCATAACCTGTTGCCATAGAACGCTTAATCACCATGATTGTACGTGCTTTATGCGCTTCAAGAATTGGCATACCGTAGATTGGAGATGTTGGATCATCTTTCGCCGCTGGGTTTACAACATCGTTTGCACCAATTACAAGTACAACATCGGTTGCAGGGAAATCAGAGTTGATTTCATCCATTTCCAAAATATCTTCATAAGGCACATCAGCTTCAGCTAAAAGTACGTTC
Source organism: Acinetobacter sp. TY2 (assembly GCF_046269225.1). Lineage (NCBI taxonomy): Bacteria > Pseudomonadati > Pseudomonadota > Gammaproteobacteria > Moraxellales > Moraxellaceae > Acinetobacter > Acinetobacter sp. TY2. The sequence continues at coordinate 77,299 of NZ_JBJZOR010000006.1, read as the reverse complement.
ATGTGACCAGGCATACGACCTGCTACAGGGTGAATCGCAAAGCGAACCGTTACACCTTGTTCTTTTAAAGTGTTGGCAAGTTCTTTTACTGCATTTTGTGCACGACCTTGCGCCATACCATAACCTGGTACAATCACAACACTGTCTGCATTTGACATCAAGAAGCCTGCATCATCAGAAGAGCCTGAACGATGATTACGCTGTACTTTATCGCCTGCTTCCGCAACTGGTGCTGCTGCACCCATCGTTCCACCAAACAATACGTTGATGATTGAACGGTTCATTGCTTTACACATGATGTAAGACAAAATTGCACCCGATGAACCAACAAGCGAACCAGCAACGATCAACATATTGTTTTCAAGTGTAAAACCAATACCTGCGGCAGCCCAACCCGAGAATGAGTTTAGAAGCGATACAACTACTGGCATATCACCACCACCGACTGGTGCAATCCACACCCAACCAAAGACAAGTGCAAGTGCTGTCATTGCCCAGAATGCTTGCATATTACCTGTGGTAAAGAACAAGATACCGCATGCCAACATTGCAAGGAAAATGATTGCTTGTACAGGTTTAACCCATGCACCTGAAATGGTTTTTGCCCATTTTTTCGCAGCCAATTTACCGTAAGCAAAAACAGATGCTGTAAATGTAATTGCACCAACGAAACAACCGACGAACAGTTCAAATAAATGAACACTGCTCATATGTGCATGTTGCACGCCCGCAGCTGTCAATACTGATTCATTTTGAGCAAATAAAGCTGTTAATTGGTTGTTATGCAAAATTGCAGCAATCGCAATCAATACCGCAGCCAAACCAACTAAAGAGTGCATCAAAGCAACTGTTTCAGGCATTTGTGTCATTGGAACTGTACGTGCACGAGCAATACCTACAACTGCACCAAGTACCATTGCACCACCAATCATCCACACAACAGGATGGTCAGCAACAAAGAAAGTGGTAATTACAGCTATCGCCATTGCGATCATACCGTAACGGTTACCTTGAATTGCTGTTTTAGGACCCGACAAACCACGTAAGGTTAAAATAAAAAGTACAGCACCAACAAGGTAGAACCAATCTGCATATTCTTTAATGAATTCCATGGATTAGCCCTCTTTCTTTTTTTGTTTTGGCTTAAACATTTCAAGCATGCGCGCAGTCACTGCGAAACCACCAAAAATATTAATACTTGCCAAGAACACTGCAATTGCGCCAAGCACACTAACAACATTGATTGATTGAAATTGCACACTTGCATCAACAATACCCGGAATACCAACCGTTTGAATCATCGCACCAACAACAATAATCGATGACAATGCATTGGTCACTGCCATTAATGGCGTATGCAATGCAGGTGTTACACCCCAAACCACGTAGTAACCAACAAAGATGGCTAAGACGAAAATAGTAATAGTTTCAACCATGATGACTCTCCTTAACCACGCTTTAGCAGTACTTGACCGCCATGAGTTACTAGAAGTGCTTTTTGAATTTCGTCTTCTTGATTCAACACAAAGTTTTTCTCTGCATCAAACAAAGTTTCAACGAAATTAAACACGTTACGTGCATACAATGCAGATGCTTCAGTCGACACTGTCGCAGGGATATTTGGAATACCAAGAATCGTGACACCGTTGTCAGTGACAACATTTTCACCGTTCTTAGAACCTTCTACGTTGCCACCCGTTTCTACAGCCATATCTAAAATGACAGAACCCGGTTTCATTTTGGCAACGGTTTCAGCTTTAATTAAACGCGGTGCATCACGACCCGGCAATAAAGCTGTTGTAATCACGATGTCAGCATTTGATACAGCTTTATCAACAATGATCGCTTGATCACGGATATATTCTTCACCCGGCATCCAACCATAACCATTCTTCGCAGCATCGGCAGCTTTTTGCTTTTCTTCATCCGACATTGGAACGTCTAACCACTTACCACCAAGTGATTCCACCTGATCACGTGCTGTTGGACGTAAATCTGTTGCTTCAACAACAGCGCCTAGACGTTTTGCCGTTGCAATTGCCTGTAAGCCCGCAACCCCCACACCCATGATCACCACACGAGCAGGTTTTACAGTACCTGCTGCAGTCATAAGCATTGGAAACATACGTTGATATTCTGCTGCAGCTAAAAGAACTGATTTGTAACCTGACAAGTTTGCCTGAGAAGACAACACGTCCATATTCTGCGCACGAGATAAAGTACGAGGTAACAACTCAAGCGCAAATGCATTGACTTGTTGTGCCGCAAACTGATCAAGTTCAGTATTACGGTACGGGTCAAACATCGCCACAACTGTTGTATTCGGCGTAAGTTTTTGAATTTCTTCACCCTGAGGAGAACGAACTTTCAAAATAATTTGACTGCCTGTATAGGCATCTTCCGTGATTTTTGCTCCGACCTGTTCATAAGCACTGTCAATGTAAGCGGCTCTTTTACCTGCTCCACGTTCAATGACTACAGTATGGCCAGCGCCAATCAACTTCTTTACTGTTTCAGGTGTAGCAGCGACACGACTTTCACCGACAACAGTTTCCGTTGGGATTCCGATCTGCATGAGCATTCCTCAAGCTAATTTTTCTTCAAGTCAACATCGATAAACGATGCTTTCCTCAGGATATGTTTTTTGTTCAATTTTTGGATTCTAATTGAACTTTTTTAAATTACCACCCAATATTTATTTTATAAATACCTATGTTTTGAACTCATGATTCACAAATATAATTTTACGACATACCTAGTATTCATTTTAGCAATGATGAAAAATAGGGAGCTCTTCATTTCGATTGTTTTTTACAGGAAATTTACCGTGATATCCCACATTCAAACCCACCTATAGCATAAAAATAAGACACCATCGGATGATTAGTTTTGACTTTTATGCCAAAAAAACACCATTTTAAAGATAAAAAATAATCAGTAAATTTACTATTAAAACAGTCAATTTATCGTAAATCTAAAGCTTTTATTTGCATTAATGACATTTAAAGATCAATAAAATGGCTCATAAAAACTAAATTTATTGTTGTATCTTTAGACGAATTGATGGTTCTATATTATTCCATTTTATATTTTCATTAATAAAAAAAAGTACTTATATCACAAGACAGTTTTTCCTCATATTCAAGGAAATAATAATAAAAAATAATTTTGTATTTTTTTGAATGACCATTTTGACAATTGATGATGTTAATTGAATAATGACGTCACATGTGTGTATACGCACCAACATGGCGCAAAATTTCAATACAATATTTTGCACAATTTCAAACACAAGAAGAATCGCATCATTTTGTAACGTTTATTGGGTAAAAATAAGGTTTAAACATGAAAATTTTAATCTTTTGCACAAATAAAGTATCATTTTTGAATTACACCGCAGAAAAAAATCTCTACAGCAAGTTCTTTTTTACATCCATTGCGCATTAAAACCACCTTAAGTTTAATTTTATATTCCATATTTTGATTAAACTGATTCTTTTTTTGCATTTTCCCTCAATCATTCGAACCTTTATACTTAGCTTCAAATCTAGACCATTGCCATTTGCATCGTGAGTCTTATGAAACATCCTTTTTCGAGTATACAACTCGGCTCTATCTTCGCTTTAGGCGCAGCCTTTTTGTTTAGCACCAAAGCGATCTTTATTAAGCAAGCGTACGCACTGTCACCCTTAGTCGATGGAACAGTGCTTATGGCACTGCGTATGGCAAGTGCTTTGCCATTTTTCCTACTCATTTGTTGGCTCAATAGACATCACAATCAAGATATCAAAGCAAAAGACTGGTTTCTCTTGATGGTTGCAGGACTGATTGGTTATTACTTTTCAAGTTGGCTCGATTTTGCAGGACTAATGTATATCAGCGCATCTTTAGAACGGATTATTTTATTTCTTTATCCAACATTAACGGTTATTGCCTCAAGTTTTATTTATAAACAAAAATTACGTCTCAAAAGTATCTTTGCCATTGCGCTCAGTTATGGCGGTACAGTTATTGTGATGCTACAAGAGCAAAGTACTGTGGCACATGAAGGTAATTTTTGGATCGGTGTCAGTTTGGTTTTTGCCAGTGCAGTGTGTTTTGCATCTTACCTCCTGTTAACTCCACGCCTCATTCAAAAATTTGGTTCGTGGAATTATACTGGTCTTGCACTAAGCATTGCCTGTATTGGGACATTAACACACTTTATAATTGCAACACCCAATCCCATAGGGCTGTTATCTCAACTTCCAACAACGGTCATTTGGTATGGCATTGCACTTGGCTTACTCGTCACAGTATTACCAACCATTTTAATTGCACAAAGCATATCTCGTTTAGGCGCCGCACAATCTGCGATGATTGGTTCAATCGGACCAATTCTCACCATTATATTGGCGGTTTCTTTACTGGGTGAACACATGAATATAATTCAATGGTTTGGTTGCCTACTCAATATTATTGGTGTGATGATGATTACACTGTCGAAAAATAAATTGGCAGGCTGACCACCTACAGATTCACCTACTCACCAACAGCTTGATCTGAAATAATCCGATCAAGTTGTAAAAGCATCTTTTGAAAATGTGCGCCTGAAGATTTTTGAGCAAACTGATCATCTGGATTACGCAATGGACATTGTGTTAATGACAAACAGCCACAACCAATGCATTGATCCAACTGTTGCCGTAACTGCAATAGTTGCATAATGTGTTGATCTAATTGCGCTTGCCACTTTTGTGACATGTTTTGCCAGTCTGCCTTAGTGGCCGCTTTATTTCGCGGCAAGACTACAAAGGCTTCTTTGACCTGTTGCAGACTAATACCCACTTGCTGTGCAATTTTAATAATTGCTACTCGTCTTAACATTGCTCTCTGATAGCGCCGCTGATTTCCTTGAGTTCGCACACTCCAAATCAATTTTTTTTCTTCATAAAAACGTAACGTAGCCACAGTGACCCCGCTACGTTCCGCCAATTCACCAATACTAATCCAATGCTGACTTATTTGACTCATAAAACTCTTGACCTCAAGTTAACTTTAGCTTTGAAAATAACAGAGATATGCTATCCACATGAAAAATTGTTATGAAGAATACTTTAAGGTCAACAGCTGAAAATAATACCGCTCTCAATTTTATTAACCCAAATAAACTTTATAATCCGAAACCTTTTGCGTATAGTCATATTGCTGAAGTGCGTAATTTTTCACGCATACTTCACATTTCAGGACAAGGTGGTGAAAACCAACAAGGACTTTTATCAGAAAATTTTACCACTCAGACTCAACAGGCATTTTGCAATATTAAAATCGCACTTATGCAGGTTCAGGCTCAGTTTTCTGATATTGCCGTTTTAAGAATTTTGGTTGTGAATCACACCCCAGAAAAACATCAGTTTTTAATACAGGAAATGCAAAAGCATTGGGGAGAATTAGACTTTCCTGCTTGCACGCTCATTCCTGTTCCGTGTCTTGCCATACCAGGTATGCTCATTGAAATTGAGGCTACCGCTTATTCTATATAACGTATTGCGCAAGGAATTTTATGCAATCTTCTATCGATATCAGTAAAGATCGGTCTTTATTGTGGCTCATGGCCATCGCCTGTGGTTTATGTGCTGGAGCGAATTATTATTGTCAGCCACTCATTCACTCGATTCAACAGTATTACCAAGTTCCCGAATCTCAAGTTGCACTCACAGTCACATTTGCACAAGTATCCTATGCACTCGGTTTATTATTTATTGTCCCTGTCGGCGATATTGTCAATAAAACCCGTTTTATCCCCTTACTTATGCTCGGTGCTGCGGGCGGATTATTACTATGCGCATTTGCAGTCAACTTACCCATGCTTTGGATTGGTACCATCATTACAGGATTATTCTCAGTTGCAGCACAAGTTCTAATCCCACTCGCCACAATGGCTGTTAAGCCTGAAAAAACAGGTGAAATTGTTGGTTTCCTGATGAGCGGCTTATTGGTTGGGTTACTTCTTTCCACAAGTCTTGCAGGGTTATTGTCTGACTTATTCCAATGGAATGTCATTTATTTAGTCAGCGCCGTGATGATGCTTATTTTGGCATTTATGTTGAAGTCACGACTCCCTCAAGTTCCACTGATGAAAATGAGCTACTTTGCTATTTTTAAATCAATGGGTTCACTCATCAAAGCAGAACCAAGATTAATGTATCGTGCGCTTATTGGCGGTTGTGCTTTTGCTGCGATGAGTATTTTATTTTCAACCATTGCAGTACTACTCACATCGGAGCCATTTAAACTGCCTGACGTTATGGTCGGTGTTGCAACGTTGATTGGTGTTTTCGGTGCACTATCGACCACTAAAATTGGGCGAATTGCAGACCGTGGCTATACCTTACCACTGACATGGATTGGCATTGCCGTTCTCGCAATAAGCTGGGTCTTTTTATACTATGGTGGACAGTCATTAATAAGCTACATCTTAGGTTATGGCATTATCAATTTTGGCTTAGCAACCGTTCACAGTAGCAATCAAAATATTATTTTCCGTTTACGTCCCGATGCCAAATCACGTATTAACTCAATTTATATGACAACTTATTTTATTGGTGGTGCATGTGGTTCCGCAGTGGGCGTTTACGCATGGCAACATGGTGGATGGATGATGACGTGTATTGCTGGCATCGGATTGGTTTTTGCCGCTGCATTTTTCTCACTATTAGATACCTTGCATTTAAAACGCATAAAAATAGCTAAATAGACCATTTTAGCTCAATAAAAAAAGCCCTAGACACCCCTCTTGGGCTTTTTTTATTCAAATTATAAAATCAGTAAAATTAACTCACCTGAACAACAGGATAAAAAGGTTGCCCTAAATCTAGACGTTGTGAATTTTCGAGTAAAATATGAATAAAGGCAGGAATCAGTGCAATTAGAATAATACACGCATCTTTCAACTGTTTACGATTTACCGAGCTGTTATAGGTTGCACCGCCATTCATGATTTGGTTACGTAATGTATAAAGACGATTAAACAAAATGATTAAAATTTGAATCGTATCGTATTCTTGTAATGCAAAATTTACTCTTTCCCGCTCAATTTCAAAGTCTTTTTTCCAAGCAGTTTGCGTAATTTTTTGGTTCTGATAATCCCAAAATGGCTGAAACACATAAGGATTTTCAAGAAACAAACGAATAGATTGACTAAATTTATCCCAAAGAATATTGTAAATTTTATGCTCAAAATCTGCCTGACAAACTTTATGCATAAAATCTCGAAAGGTTTGCTTATCTTGAATAAAGCCTGAATCTTGTGCATAGATGGCATTAAATGCAACCCACAAACTCATAAATTTCAAATCAAGATCATCATCAAGATCTGTGGCTTTTTTTAACCAACTCAATCCGCGATGAATACGTAAATTAAATTGATCTGTATGATCAGGCTTTTTACTTTTAAAAATCTCTTCTAATACTTGCATAATTTTTCCTTATATTTTCTTATAAATTAGCATATTAAATGAAGTTCCATAGAGATTTACGACTTATTTTTAAACTCAAATATATTTATTTTACTTATTTTTCTCGTTTTAATTTTTACATCAATGACTTCTACTGTGATCACCGAAGTACCACTGAACGACCATAAACATCATCAGGTACATTATAGCCGTACTTCTTAGAAGCCTCTCTCAAAGTTCCATTGAAGTCGCCATGGCATGTTTTCATATAAAGATCAGCAACCGCCATAATACTCATAGGTATAACATTGATATTACTATTGATTGGAAGAATTGTAACCTGATCTCTATACCGCACTGCTGGCTGTTGAATTGAACACCTCACTTGAAATTTACCAGATTTTGTCGACCAATTAATCTGCGAACTATTTCGATCTTTAGTACCTCCGATGAATGATAATTCAACTTCAACATCATTTTCCACTGTATTGAATGCCTGAAACTCCGTAATTTTTGCAATTGAACATGGATTTTCATAACAAGATTCTATGATTTTTTTCTCGTTGTACTTTTGAGAAATTGAACACTAATGCTGCTTGTAGGGATGGTGCAGGCTGTTGTCCAATAACAAAAGTCTGAGTGATTGGTAATGATTCAGACTTTTGTGCCTCAGCAAAATTTTGTTTTTGTGTTAAATTTTCTGTAGGTAAATCTAAAATCAATTTATTCACTTTCCAACTTAAACCATCACGATGCATGATCACCTTAAGCATTTTCTCTTGATTAGGCTTCTTCACAGATATTTCAAAAACATTCATTGAAAGATAGCGAGTGCTTGTTTCCATCTTGTCTGACTTGCCTAATCTTTCGCTTGACTGACTATCTTCATTCATTGGACTCATCAAGCCATCTTTAAAAATTTTCCCCTGTAACAGTAGTGTCACACCTTTAGGTGTCACCATGGTATCTACAACTTTATCGATCATTGTGCTTGCGAACTTTGCGCCCAACGCTTGCCATTCATTGGTTTTATCTGTTGCAACATCATTCAGTATTTTAGCTTTAAATTGATCTTTCAAACCTTGACGCACGCTTGGATAGTCAATATATGCCGAAAGCTTCTCGCTATCACCGACCTCGACCGCACTTTTGATATTATTCAACACAAGATAAGGTGATGCATAGAAATAACCACCGATCACAACAACAAGTGCAATGATTACACCCATAATTTTCTTATTCATTTTAATCCCCAATGAATGTAAAGTCTGGCTTCAGTATTCATTCGTTTAGCAAATTGTGTATTTCTAATTGTCTTAAGTGTTTTATCTATTATCGATTGATCTTTATTTTTAGGCAATAAAAAAGCCCTTAAGTCTTATAATGCTTAAGGGCTTTTTTAAATAATTGGTCCCGAGGGTCGGACTCGAACCGACACATCATCTCTGATAGTGGATTTTGAATCCACCGCGTCTACCAATTTCACCACCTCGGGATGAGAGGTATAATAGCGGTTTTCTCAAGCATGTCAACGTATTAAAATTACGTTTGTTTATTTTTAAAGCAAAATACTTTAGATTGAATTATAAACCACCAAATTCAGCGTTTTATTTCAAAAAGCGCTATACTAAAAGCAGTATTTCTTATTGTTTTTGCTGCCACTCCTATGCAACTGTCCGATTTTAATTTTGACCTTCCCGATGAATTGATTGCCCGTTACCCACTTGAAACACGTAGTGCTTCTCGACTTCTGCACTTAAGTGCAGATGGTCGTTATCAAGATCACCACTTCACCGATATTTTAGACTTATTTGAAGAAGGTGATTTATTGGTACTCAATGACACCAAAGTCATGAAAGCTCGCTTAAAAGGTAAACGTGCTTCTGGCGGTGCTGTTGAAGTTTTGGTTGAACGTATTTTTGATCAGACCACTGCACATTGCCACATTAAAGCAAGTAATGCACCTAAAGCAGGTGCGGAGCTATTTATTGGTCCTGATTCGGTTAAAGCCACGGTGACAGGTCGTCATGAAAATTTATTTATTGTTGAATTTTCACAGCCTATTTTAAAAGTTTTAGATCTATACGGTGCTTTACCCATTCCACCCTATTTCAACCGTGATGCGGAAGCAATTGATACTGAACGCTATCAAACCGTTTTCAATGATCCGACCAAACTAGCAAGTGTCGCAGCACCTACAGCAAGCCTACATTTTGATGATAAGCTACTGCAAAAACTTGCTGATAAGGGCATACAAAAAACATTTGTCACTTTACATGTTGGTGCAGGTACATTCTTACCTGTACGTACGCTCGATATTGAAAATCACATCATGCACAGTGAATGGTGTGAAGTTTCAGAAAATGCTGCAAAAATGATTCAAGAAACTAAAGCACGTGGCAATAAAGTCATTGCTGTAGGAACAACTGCGACTCGTGCAACAGAAAGTGCCGCACAGGCATGCGGCGGTCAAATTGGCGCATGGACAGGTGATACACAAATCTTTATCTATCCAGGTTATAAGTTCTGTGTGGTAGATCGTTTAATTACCAATTTCCATTTGCCTGAATCGACTTTACTCATGCTCGTTTCTGCACTATCTAACCGTGACAATATTTTAAATGCCTACAAACATGCTGTAGACAGTCAATATCGTTTCTTTAGTTATGGCGATGCAATGCTGATTGATCAGGCAAATTAAGCGTAATATTTGTATTTAAAAAAGATCATGCATTAAAAATACAATGCTTGATCTTTTCAGAATTCACTCTATATTCTTAAATATCTCCACACGATCCGCTTATTAACTTACATCTAAAAAAATATATAAAAGCCAACAAATATTTGCCTGTAAAATTTATTCTGTCATGATAATTTAATCTCAAATTTTCCGTATAAATACACAGTAAAAAAATAATGACATCATTTTTCACACAATTTAAAAATGCCTTTTCAGGACAAAATCAGAATAACCAAATTGCCTTGCATAATATTCAACGCTTGCAAGATATTATGCGTAATCCCCCTCCATCTGAGCATTTATATACCCTACTTAATGAATGGGAAAGTGATAATAATCTTGAAATCCATAATTACAGTTTTATGTTATGGATCACTTTGGCTGTGGTTTGTCTGATTCTCACTTTTATTTTGCATTATGGATTTCTCCTACTCTCCATAGGATTGGTCATTTATGCATTTGTTAAACGAACCTCAACTTCTGCGCGCGATGATTTAATTAAGCATATGCAAAATTATTGGCTTGAGCGAAAGTATCAGATCTATTTTAGGCAAAGTAGATATAGTGAAATAGATGACTTTAGTGATAATCACTCAAATAATGCTCATGAAAATAGACAGCAAAAATGGGCTCAATTTGACCATCCATTTAGTTTCCCCTATTTCCAATTAGGTAATCATGCCAACGACATTCAACACTGTATTTACGGAGAGTGGCACATTCAAGGAAAAGATTATCCATTCATGTTATTCAACTACCATTATGTCGATAAAAATGTCGACAAAGACGAGGACGGTAAAGAAACCATTTCATATGATCATCATGACTTATACGGTGTAATGGTTGAGGGATTCCCTGGGCGTGGTACGAGTATTTCGAGTCAGCAAAAACGTCAATCTCGTTTAGGTGTCAAATGGACTTCGGGGGATATCAAGTTTGACCAAGCCTATCAACTCAGTGGTATTGATGAGATGCATTTAGCGAAATTCTTTTCACCACAAAATATTTTATCGCTTGAAACTGCAATGCAATCCTTTCATGGCGATTTTTATGTTCATCCTCAAACAAGCATGCTGTGTTGGCTATTTAAAAAAAATATTCTACAACATTCATCCGAAGATTTAAGTATTCGTAACGTACATGAACTTGCGGAAAGCCTTTTACAGTTAAAGATGCCTGAATTTGAAAAAATGACACACATTATGCAGACGTTGATTCCTGAGCTGAGCTCGTAGTTAAAATATAGTACTCCCTATCATTGAAACCAACCAATCGAACAATTAAGTAAGAGGCATAAAAATTTATATTTTCAACTCTACCGTTAAAATGTTCCTATATTCTCACCCTATCAAAATCGCTTTTTTATTCTTCGGCTTTATCGCATAATCAATTTTACTTCAGATCTTTTCTAGCCGATTTCAATTTATGCCCATTGATACTGTTCAACATTTTATGCATGTCACCACCCATAAAAACAAACAGGTCATGCACAATGTCGCTCGACTTTGGACAATTGGGCAACAAGCAAAATCAGATCAAGATATTTTAGATGCCTTACACCCTTGGAATGATAATAAAGAACTGTATTTTTATAATAACCTACCTCGCTTACTGTTTATTTCAGGTGTTTTGACCTGTTTATTCGGGTGGGTTATTCATCACTATATTCCATTTATTTTAAGTTTTAGTACAGGCGCACTGTGTTGTTTTTTGGCTTATCTTATTTATGAAAGTGATGAACCGATTAATGAAGTGATTGCTTTTCTTGAAGAGCGCATCATGTTGTTACGCTATGATCTACATTTTAACAAAATGCCAGGACATATTACGACAACATCCAATTCTATTTTGGTGATGAGTAAATTACGTCAAGCATTCCCACTATTTTCGCAAGGCAATGCGAGTAATGAAATAGTACAATTTGCAGCAACGACTTGGCATGATGATGGTACTGAACATCAGGTTTTAATCTTTCACTATCACTATGTCGATGAACTTTCCATTCACGGTGTCGATTTAAAAAAACAAAAAATCAAAGATATTCATACAGATCAATGGGGCGTGTTTATTTTTCAAATGCCACCACTTGGTTTTGCCGCAAGTAATAAACACGATCAATTTGTCTATCCATACCATCAAAAATGGCAAAGTAGCGATATTTTGGTCAATCAAAAAATCAATATTTTCGGTTATGAACAGCATCAACTCGCTCGAACTATTAGCCCGAGTCAGACCTTAAAACTGAGTGATTTTTTTGAAGATTATAACGGTGATCTGATTTATCATTTTCAAGAAAATATTTTCTGTTATTGTGGTGATCAAAATCTGCTTCGAGTTTCACACCGAAAACGTGAAATTCGTGATATTTCGACTTTACGTGGGCATCTACGCACCTTAACCATGCCTGAATATGAAAAATTTAAACAGAGCATGCTAAAATTTATCTCATAAATGCTTTATTCCACTAAAGCTAACAACATTTACCACAACATTGTAGGAATAACAAAATGGGATTATTGATTTTTATTGGTATTTTTGTCCTTCTCGCGATTTGGGGCATTTCCATTCGCAATAATATTGTACGTTATTTCAATGCAACCAAACGTGCTTGGGCAGAGGTTGCCAATTTTGAACGCCAAAAAATAAAAACGCTTGAAACACTCGAACAAACCTTATCGCAATATACCCAATTTGAAAAATCGACTTTAGAAAAAGTAACTGAATTACGTCGACAGATCATGAATTTGAATATCAACAACACTGATGTTTCTCAATTGCAACATATTGAAAAACTTAGCCAAGAAATGATGAAAGGCTTAAATGTTGTCGTTGAAAACTATCCAGAACTCAAAGCCGACACACTGTATGCAAAAATGATGGATGACATTCAAGAACAAAATGAAAATGTTGGTGCTGCAATTACCATTTTTAACCGCAATGTAGAAGAATTTAACAACACCATTGAAATTTTCCCAAATAATATGGTGAATACATTGACGCTGTCGAAAAAACCAATCCGTCCATTTTCAGATGCTGTCGCTATGCAAAACTTTGATTATCGCCCAAACTTTTAAGCTATTTTTTGTATATCAATTTACATTCTCAGCCAAATAACACAAAATACATAACGAAAATTAAATATTACAAAAATAAGGCTGAGAAATTTGAAATGTTCGATTTACAAAGTAACAAAACTGAATATATATCCGAATTAAAAACCGCACTCATTGCTGAATATGATGCTTTTTACAAAAAATATCGGGAACATCATATCTACGCTTTCAGCCTCGTATTAGATGAGTTTTTAACCCCTCAATATACAACAGTATCGACTGAAAAAAGTTTACTAACCGAACAGGAAAATAAATTTCAATATTTACCTGAGCGGGATAAATGGTTAGTAGAAAAATGGCAATATCGTCATCAAATTGATGGTGGAATCAATTATCTAAGCCATAAAATGGCGACTTTTTTCCAACAATCACGTTTAAGTCTAACCCAAACAACATCTGTTGAGCGTGATCAGGAAAATATGTTGATTTTTTATTTGGAAGCGATGCGTGCTGCACGATCTGAAATATTTCAACTCACGCCAAAACAATCTGCTCAAGTACTGTTTTTTATTTGGAAACCTACGAGCCCAGAATTTTCAGTTAAATCACTTGAGGCATTAAATACATCGTCATCGCTATTATACGAAGCCATTGCAAGTCTCAAATCTCAGCAAATTGTCAAACCAAAAACCAAACTTAAGCTAACAACCATTGAAAAAGACTTACTCATTGATCTTGCACAAGTCCTTGAAATTGAACCTTATGATGATATGGAAATTGCGCAACATGCCTATATGCTGTCTCTTGAACCTTATTTCCTTGAAATTAGTCCCTATATTCAACATTTAATCAATGATATTGCTGCTATGGATAGCGGAGAGTTGGTTCTACAAAAATGGGATATTCAAGCGCGCATCCAACAGTTCTATAATATTTAAAAAGTACACCAACTAAAAGCATTCCCAAGTTGAGTTTTTCACCCCACTGAAAAACTCAACTTGCAACAAAATATGCTTTATAGATCACCTACTTTGTCAACTAAACAATCTATTGTGTTTTTACAAAATGAATTCAAACATATAGATCATCATTTAAGCATATTTTACAGCGTTTATACGCAACCTTCATGTCAGATTCATATAATTCATTTATGATGAAAATACATGCAATAGTGGCTTTTCACGCTAGAATCAGAGAAAATAGCCCCCTTTTTGCAATGCTTAATCAGCGAACTGTTTTTTCGCTAGATCCGGATTATTTATGAAGTTTGAAAAATTAGGTCAGTCGGGGCGCGCCCGTCGTGGTCGCCTCACGCTTGAACATGGTGTGATTGAAACCCCTGTATTTATGCCTGTGGGTACATATGGCACGGTTAAAGGCATGCTACCTCGTGATCTTGAAGAGATCAAAGCACAAATTATTTTGGGCAATACATTTCACCTTTACCTACGTCCTGGTTTAGATGTGATCCGTGAACACGGCGGTTTACATGGTTTCATGAAATGGAATAAACCAATTTTGACCGATTCAGGCGGCTTCCAAGTCTTTAGTCTTGGTGCGATGCGTAAAATCAAAGAAGAAGGTGTCACATTCCGCTCGCCTATTGATGGTTCTAAAGTTTTCTTATCACCTGAAATTTCAATGGATATTCAACATACATTGAATTCTGACATCGTCATGATTTTTGATGAATGTACACCTTATCCTGCGACACATGAAGAAGCACAAAAATCTTTACAACTGTCACTGCGTTGGGCAAAGCGCTGTAAAACACAACACCATGATATCTTAAAAAATAGAAATGCCCTATTTGGTATTATTCAAGGCGGTATGTATGAAGACCTCCGTGAAGAATCACTTGCAGGCTTAAAAGAAATTGATTTTGATGGTTTTGCGATTGGTGGTCTTTCTGTCGGTGAGCCGAAAGAAGAAATGATCAAGGTTTTAGATTATCTACCGGTTAAAATGCCTGCTGATAAGCCACGTTACTTAATGGGCGTGGGTAAACCTGAAGACATCGTTGAAGCGATTCGTCGTGGCGTTGATATGTTTGACTGCGTCATGCCAACACGTAATGCACGTAATGGTCACTATTTTGTCACCGATGGTTTGGTACGTATTCGTAACAGTCAATATCGTCATGATCAACGTCCGCTTGATCCACACTGTGATTGTTATACTTGTACAAACTTTACACGTGCATATTTATTTCACCTTGAAAAATGTGGCGAAATGCTTGCTTCAATGCTCGGTACGATTCATAACTTACGTTATTACCAACGTTTTACCCAAGACATTCGCGATGCACTCGATAATGGAACTTTTGATGAGTACGTCAAAGATTTCTATCAACGTCGTGGACTCGATGTTCCCCCTTGTCCTGAAGATTAATACCCCAATATAAATTCAACGTAAATATTCGTTTATCAATATTTGCGCTGAATCCAAAGACAAGGTAAATTGCAGAACAAGTCAATTTATATCATTAAGGGGAAAATGCATATTTTTAAATCAAATATGAAAAAATCCCCTTGTATGACACAGATTTTTTTACTTTTAGGAAACTGAAATGAGTTTATTTATTTCCACTGCTCACGCTGCTGAAGCGGCTCAAGGCCCTGGCTTAACAGCTAACTTATTGATGATTGCTGTTTTCGTTGCAATCTTCTATTTCCTTATTTGGCGTCCACAAGCTAAACGTGCGAAAGAACACCGCACCCTAATTGAAAGTTTAGGTGTAGGCAGTGAAGTTGTTTTTGCTGGTGGTTTAATGGGTAAAGTCCTTAAAATCGAAGGTGATTTTGCAGTGGTTGAACTAAACCGTGGCAACGAAGTAAAAATTCAACGTGCAAGTGTTATTTCAGTTTTACCTGAAGGCACCTTAAATAACCTTTAATCATAAAACAGTCGTGCCCTAGCACGACTTTTTCATTTTAAGAAGAAAGCAAATGCGTTACCCTGCATGGAAATATATACTGATCCTGATTGTTTTAGTGGTCAGTACATTATACGCACTGCCAAGTTTGTATCCTGATGAACCTGCTGTTCAAATTTCTGGTGCCAAGGCAGGTACCGTCATTGATCAGTCCATTATACAAAAAGCAGAGCAAATACTAAAAAGCGAAAGCATCAATAGTCATGACAATACCTTTTCCAATAATGCTGCCCTATTGCGTCTAGATTCATCTGAAGCTCAGTTGAAAGCGAAGTCTGTATTGGCAACAGGTTTAGGCGATGAATATACTGTTGCATTAAACCTTGCGCCAACCACTCCAGAATGGCTACAAAAAATTGGTGCTAAGCCAATGAAGCTCGGTTTGGACTTACGTGGTGGTGTTCACTTCCTACTTGAAGTAGATATGGACAAAGCTATTTCACAGCGCATGGAAACTTCTGCAACAGATTTACGTCGTGACTTCCGTGACAATAAAATTAAATTTAATAGTCTGTCACTGAACAATAATGTTATTACCCTCCAGTTTGCAAACAACGATGATCGTTCTGCTGCAATGGATTTCTTACGTCGTAATGGAAATAAATACGATCAGCAAGCACTTGCAACTGAATCAGGTGCAACACTTAAACTGACGTATAATGCTGCTGCAAAACAAGAAATTCAAACCTATGCGCTCGATCAAAACTTAACTACTTTACGTAACCGTATTAATGAGTTAGGTGTAGCTGAAGCATTGGTTCAAAGCCAAGGTAGCAACCGTATTGTAGTTGAATTACCAGGTGTACAAGATACTGCGGAAGCAAAACGTGTCTTGGGTCGTACAGCGAATCTAGAGTTCCGTCTTGTTTCTGATCTTAATGATCAATATATCGACCGATCTACAGGTAAATCTAATGGTCAGCCTTTGCCTCCTGGGACTGAGCTTTTTGCTTATGAGTCTTTGGATAGTGGTCGAGAGTTGCTCTTGAACCGTAACCGTATTTTGACGGGTGAACGCGTTCAAAATGCATCAAGTGGTTTTAGCCAAGATTCTGGCGGCGCAGAAGTTAACATTACGCTAGACAATGCTGGCGGTAAACTCATGGCAGATGCGACACGCAATGCTGTGGGCAAACGTATGGCGGTACTGTTTATTGAAAATAAACAGAAAATTACTACCGTAACCGACCCTGTGACTGGCGTACAAACCCAAGTGCGTACACCTTACTCAGAGTCTGTTGTCATCAATGCTGCAACGATTCAAGCCGTTCTCGGTGCTCAATTCCGTATCACAGGTCTAGATTCTCCACAAGAAGCAGCTGAACTTGCACTTATGCTTCGTGCTGGTGCTCTCGCTGCACCAATGTACTTCGTTGAAGAACGTGTGGTTGGTCCTAGTCTTGGTCAAGAAAACATCGACAAAGGTGTACTTTCAACTCAAGTTGGTTTCATCCTTGTTGCTATTTGGATGATTGTTTTCTTCCGTTTATTTGGTCTTATTGCCGATATTGCATTGGTCATTAACCTTGCGATGCTGCTTACTGTTATGTCTTGGCTTGGTGCATCACTCACCCTACCAGGGATTGCAGGGATCGTCATTACAATTGGTATGGCAGTCGATGCCAACGTACTAATCTGTGAGCGAATACGAGAAGAAATGCGTTGGGGTGCATCACCCAAACAAGCCATTGTTGCGGGTTATGATCGTGCATATAACACCATTTTCGACTCAAACTTAACCACATTCTTGGTTGCGTTTATTCTGTTTGCAATTGGTACAGGCCCGATCAAAGGCTTTGCTGTAACACTCATGATTGGTATCGTTTGCTCAATGTTTACAGCTATTACTGTAACTCGTGCAATCGTCCAATTGATCTACGGCAAAAAACGTGACTTGAAAAAGTTGAGCATTTAAGGAGATCAATCATGACTGAAGTGACTCAACAAAATCAAAAACAATACAGCCGTCCAGATGATGAACATGTAATTAATTTCATGAAAATTGCAAAGCCTGCTGCAATTTTCTCGATCATCCTCACCATCGCGAGTATTTTCTTTATTGTAACTAAAGGTCTCAATTTAGGTTTAGACTTTACTGGTGGTGTATCTGCCGAATTGAATTATAGTGAGCCTGTAAAACCTGAAAGCGTCAGTAAAGCACTTTCTAGCGCAGGTTTTAAAGATCCTGTGGTTCAAACTTTGGGTACAAACCGTGATCTCATTGTGCGTATGCCAGCACAAGATGATGTCAAAGTAGATGACTTAAGTAACACCATTGCTAAAGCTGTACAGTTACCTGGAAATACGGTTGAAGTAAATAAAGTCGATGTTGTCGGTGGTCAGGTCGGTAACGAGCTGTATTTGCGCTCAGCAGGTGCTGTTGCCCTTGCAATGTTACTTATGCTTGTTTATGTGACTATCCGCTTCGAGTTTAAGCTCGCTGTTGGTGCAGTTTTGTCATTACTCCATGATGTTATCGTAACATTGGGTATTTTCGCTTTAATGCAATGGCCATTTGACTTAACGGTACTTGCGGCAGTACTTGCACTGATCGGTTTCTCACTCAACGATAACATTGTTGTATCAGATCGTATCCGTGAAAACTTCCGTAAAATTCGTGGGGCAGAACCACTTGAGATCGTCAATATTGCTTTAACCGAAACATTAAAACGTACTATTCACACCTCTATGACCCTATTACTCGTAGTTCTTTCTATGATGATTTTGGGTGGTGATGGCCTAAAATGGTTCTCTGTTGCGATGTTTGTCGGTGTATTTGTCGGTACATATTCTTCAATCTATATTGGTACAGCCTTCTCTTTATGGCGTGGTCTGAATCGTAATGATTTCATTGTTCAGGTTAAACCTGAATTTGAAGAAGAAGAGCATATTCCACACTAAAACATTCAAATAGAATTTAAATAAAAAACCATCTTCGGATGGTTTTTTATTACGTTCAATAATTCTGACTAGTCCAACCGATTGATCTGAATAATCGGGAATGCAAACCCCTTACAAGAATCTTCCGAGCGCCAAGCAACAGTGAGTATTGCCTGTCCAAGATTAAAATTTTGATAAGCAAAGACACCAATTAAAGGATGTTCACAACGCCCACCATCATTCACGGGATGAGCATGCGTATTCAACTCATTCAAACTTAGGCGAATCCCCAGCCCTGATGCCTTCAAGACCGCCTCTTTGCTTGTCCAAACTTTAAACCAATACAATGGATCAAAACCGGTCATTTCCCATGTTCGATATTCTTCAAGATGAAAAGCATGTTTAGCCAAAGCCTCAAAGCGGACTTTACGGTCTAGATCTTCAATATCCACACCAATATCACGGGCGCTGCAAGTTGTCGCTAAGACATAATGTTTTTGGCTATGCGAGTGATTAAAAAATAAATGAGATTGTTTACTCAGAAACGGTTTACCATATTCTGTTCGCTCAATATCACTCTCCGAAATATTTTGATTGAGCTGGACCGATAAAAGCCGATTACGTATTTGTGCAATATGTGCATTTTTATATTGTATAAACTTCTTTAAATCTAAAAAATCTTCTTTTTTTAAAGGATACAGTTGAGCCAATGTTTGAAAATAAATATGTATCATTCGCTTTGTCATACATTCGACTACCCTTCTATATTGGGTTAAATTCTACCTGAGAATTTACAAAGATTATCTTTTCAATATCACTATCGCTGTACTTTAACCTCCAATATATTTAGCTCAATCGAGCTTGACTAAAAACCACAAATTATTCCTATACAGTATTTTTATTAAAAATTAATAACCAATACACACCTTAGCTTTAAGAAAATTAACCAACCTACTGATAATAATAAATATTTATTTCAAATTATTCTGCTTTATATTATATTTCATTAGCGTACAAAAAAACATCAACAACATGGGGAGTTTATTATGTTGATAAAAACAATTTTAATTATTGGAATGAGCTTAGTATCTATTGGTACATATGCTAAGGGGTGGCTTGATGTTGCAACTTCAGTCATGGGAGCACAAAATGCAGTCGTGATGGATCAAGCTGAAGCAAGAATGAATCAAAGCCAAACGCAAGCAAATGCTGCTATAGCACGTGCGGATCAAGGCTATGCTTCTCATTATAATCAAACATCTAATCAGAATAATGGTGTTTATTCGACAGGATACTTAAAGTCTCTAGACTGCACAGATTTAGCTGTGGAAAAAAGAACTTTCGAACGCACACTAGAAGCATCTGAAACATCAGTTAGTCAAAATAGTACGATTGGTCTATCTAAATGGGCAGGTGTTGCTGGAACAGCACTCAATGCATTTTCAGGTCAATCTGAAACCTTAGGTAAAATGGGACAAATAGCAAATTCATTCTCGGGTCAGAACAACAATGCTCAAGCGCAAGCTAACGTTGCATCTGGACAAGTATCTATAGAGACTGCACGTGCGAATATTGAAAATATTGCTATTTATCAAAATGCTAAAAAATGTAATCTTTAATACATGATAAATATAAAAAAAGCCTGCATTTGCAGGCTTTTTATATTTATCAACTATAAGATGAAATTAACGCTTAAATTTCTTTTCAGCTTTCTTAAATTTCTGAACATAACGACGCTTACGTGCTGCAACACGCTCATCAATCATTGATTTACGCCCTTCAAATGGATTTTCAGACGTTTTAAATTCGATACGTACTGGCGTACCTTCAAGCTTATATACTTTACGGAATACATTTTCTAAATAACGACGATAATCTGCAGGGGTTTTATCAACCTTATTACCATGTACCACAATCGTTGGTGGATTTTGCCCGCCCATATGCGCATAACGCATTTTAATACGACGACCACCAACCATTGGTGGCTGGTGTGCTTCAGTTGCATCATTCAAAATTTGTGTAATTTTCGCAGGTGAAACTTTCAAATGCGATGAGTCATAGGCACGATGAATTGACGGATATAAATCCCCCACACCTGTACCGTGCAATGCAGAAATTAAGTGTACTTTCGCCCACGGAATAAAATCGAAACGACGATCTACATCCAATTTACATTGTTTGCGATCGTATTCAGTCATGTTATCCCATTTGTTGATGGCAACAACCATGGCACGACCAGCCTCAAGTGCATAACCAATCAAATGTAAATCTTGCTCAACCACACCTTCACGGGCATCTAAAACAACCACAATGACATGTGCATCTTTAATAGCTTGTAGCGTTTTCACAATTGAGAATTTCTCAATCATCTCATCTACTTTACCTTTACGGCGTACACCTGCAGTATCAATTAATGTGTATTGGCGACCATCACGCTCATAAGGAATGTAAATCGAGTCACGTGTTGTACCTGGCTCATCAAACGCAACAACACGCTCTTCACCCAACAAACGGTTTACAAGTGTAGATTTCCCTACGTTAGGGCGACCAATGATTGCTAAACGTAAACCTGTTGCTTTATCGTGTTCCGCTTCATCTTCATCGTCAGGAACTTCAGAAAGTACTTCTTCAAGCATTTGCTGAACGCCACGACCATGACTAGCCGCCACTTGCATTGGCTCGCCCATACCGAGTTTGTAAAACTCAACAAGCGCCGCTTCTGCATGTACGCCGTCAACTTTGTTTGCAACTAAATAAACTTTTTTACCTAGCGTACGAAGTTCACGCGCAATTTGCTCATCCGATGCTAACAATCCAGCACGTGCATCTACGACAAAAACAATAATATCGGCTTCATTAATGGCAGTCTTTGATTGCTCAGCCATATATGAGTCAATTCCCCCTTCATTTTCACCAATACCCCCAGTATCAACGACAATGAAAGATTTATTTTCATACTTAGCGTCGCCATATTTACGGTCACGAGTAAGACCTGCAAAGTCAGCAACGAGGGCATCACGGCTCTTGGTAATCTGGTTAAATAACGTTGATTTGCCGACGTTTGGACGACCAATGAGCGCAATTACGGGTTTCATAAAATAACCTTTATTCAAGATCAGCCAGTATGACTGGTCTGAACATCAGAAATGTATCGGAAGAAAACAGGCATATGCCTAAAATAAAAACACGGGGTATCGATTTTTCAATCACCCCGAGTTTTAGAATATAGTGTCTTTAGTTTAACACAAGACCGTTAAAAAATTAACGACTCTGCCAAATGCTTAATTCACCTTTGCGTGTCGCAACAAATAATTGGTTGTCAAGCACACGTAGTGTACGCACTTCGCCACTGGTTTTCGCACGCCCTACAAGAGTTCCAGTATTTGGATCAATCAGATGTAAAACTCCATCTAAATCCCCAACCACCAATTGTTGTCCGAGTAACACTGGGTTACTTAAATTACGGTTTAACAATTGCTCATTTTCCCACAACTCTTGACCTGTTGCTAAATCAAAAGCTTTTAATTTGCCATCACGTTGTGCAACAAAAACTTTATTTTCTGCAACTTCCGGACGGTTAATACTACTTGCATCAACACTCCAAGCCACACGCTGTGCTGCCAAATCAAGTACAGTCACTTGTCCTTGGAAGCTATTGGTCACAACATACTGACCTACAACAACAGGCTCAGCATCAATATCGACCAAGCGCTGAATATCAGAGCGACCATCAGACACTGCAACACGGCGCTGCATACGTGGAGCACCAGTTAAACTATCAATGGCATATAAATAACCATTTGATGATGCTACAGCAATGGTACGAGGATCTAGACTAACAGGTGATGCTTGACCACGTAAGCTAAATGCTGCATTTGCCATTTTATAGGTCCAAGCTTGTTGACCTGTTGCTTCATCCAGTGCAAAAACAGTACCATCATTGGCCACTAAAATCACACGTCCTGTTTGAATCAAAGCTGGACTAATCACTGCACCAGACAATTGTGCAGTCCATTTTTGCTCACCCGTTTGTTGATCTAAAGCAAAAACTTGACCTTTACGGCTTGCGACAACAACTAAGCCATCAGCTGCTTCAACACCAGAAGTCAACTCCTGTTTAGTCACTTTGGTTTCCCAAAGACGTTGTTTACCTTTATATGCTGTAACTTCACCTTTAGGATTCATCGCGAAAATTACGCCATTATCGACATCTAAACGTAAACGTAATGGGTCTTGCTCAGAAGATGCGGAAACCTTATGTGAAAATACTTCAGTTAAACTGGTTGCTTGCACTAATTTTGGTAACGGATTCGGTTTTACTTTTTCAACTTTAACTTTGTTACTTGAACATCCAACCATTGCAACCGATAAAATTGCCAATGCAAACGGTATTTTATATTTTATATCCATCAAGACTCATCCACTTGTGTTTCCAGAACCGGGCGTTCAAGTTCAGGATCATCTACTAATATTCCAACACTTTCGAGTTTAATTTGTAAAATCTGACGTTCTTGTTTACGTTCAAGTAAACTGTTCCATGCAGCTTGATACGATTTTTTTGCATTTTCAATATCATTTTTAGCAACATAAATATCACCTTTTTCTTCTTCGGCTGTCGCTTTAAATGCTGGCTCTGTGACACTTGCAAGGGTTTTCAAAGCTTCATCATATTTCTTTTGTGCAAGCTGTGCATTGGCAAGGCGTAATTTTACAATCTGCAAAATACCTGCATCTTTTAACTTTGAATTTTCAACTTTTTTCAGCTCACGTTCTGCTGTTGCATAATCACCTTTATCATAAGCAATACGCGCCATAATAAATTGTGACTCAATCGCATGAATTGAATCAGGATTTTCTTTAACCAATTTATCTGCTGATGCAACCAACGCACTATAAGCCGCAGGATTTGTTGCTGCAACTTTAGCATCTTCAATTAATTGTTGGATTTTTGCTGTACGAACTTGATTTTCTGCTAGCGTTTTCTTCTGCCAATATTCCCAACCGAAAAAGGCAATCAACGCAATTAAAATTCCACTCAACATTGCTGAGCCATATTTTTTGAAAAATGACTTTAAACCATCAAGTTGTTCATCTTCAGTCATCGCGTTCATGTGACTACCCTTTCCTTTATGGTTGACTTATTGTGAAGAAAATTTTTCTGTAAAAACGGATACCACTTCAGTTACGGCAACGTCAAACTGTTCGGCCGTAGCCAATTGTTTTACCGTAAATTGTTGTGCTTCCCATTCACGTTCACCGAGAATTAAAGCATAAACTGCACCCGATTGGTCTGCTTTTTTCATCTGACTTTTCATTGAGCCATAAGAGCCCACTTTCAAGCGGATTGAACTATTCGCAGTTTCGAGTTGATCACGAATTTGTTCTGCAAGAACCAAGGCTTTACCTTGTGATGCTGGATCTGCAACAAGGAACAGTTCACATTCACGTACGGGTGTATTATCTTCAAGTTGCTCAAGAAGAAGTAATAAACGCTCCATGCCCATCGCAAAACCAACAGCCGGTACAGATTGATCTGGTTTACCTTTGAGTTGACCAACCAAACCGTCATAACGTCCGCCTGCACATACAGTGCCTTGCGAACCTAAATGTGTGGTTGTCCATTCAAAAACTGTTTTATTGTAGTAATCTAGGCCACGAACCAATTTTTGGTTAATAACAAATTCTACGCCAGCATCAGTTAAATACTGTTTGAGTTGCTCAAAATGAGCCAGTGTTTCTTCACCCATGAAATCATGCAATTTTGGTGCATTTTCAAGAATCTGCTGCGTTTTCACATCCTTAGAATCTAAAATACGCAGTGGATTGGTCTCTAAACGGCGCTGAGAATCTTCATCAAGATCAGCTTTATGCGACGTTAAAAACTCAACCAAAGCAGCACGGAATTCAGCACGTTCAGCAGATTCACCAAGTGTATTTAATTCAAGTTGTACTTTGTCCGCAATGCCCATACGTTTCCACAAACGTGCAGTCATCAAAATCAATTCTGCTTCTTGATCTGGTGTTGCAATACCAAAAGTTTCTACACCAAACTGATGAAACTGACGATAACGACCTTTTTGCGGTTTTTCGTAACGGAACATTGGACCCACATACCAAACACGCGGGTTTGCGCCACGAAGTAAGTTGTGTTCCAACATTGCACGTACGCAACCTGCGGTACCTTCAGGACGCAAAGTCAAAGATTCAGGTGGATTACCTTTGTCTAGGAATGTATACATTTCCTTTTCAACAATATCGGTTGCATCACCAATAGAACGTTTGAATAAATTGGTTTGTTCAACAATCGGCAAACGAATTTGTTGATAACCATAAGCATCCATCAACGATGCGAGATGTTGTTCTAAACGTCTCCATGCAGCAGTCTGAGATGGAAGAACATCATTAAAACCTTTAATTGCAACTATTGAACTCATGACTTACTCAAAAACTTGTACGAATAATTTCTTTAGCTTTAGCTTCTTCAAGCTCGATAACACGTTGACGAACCATCGCCTCAATTTCATCAACCAACTGATTGGTATCAATCAAATGGCTCTTTTCACCATTACGATATACCAATGAACGTGGCGCTGCACCCACCACACCAATGTCTGCTTCTTTGGCTTCGCCTGGTCCATTGACCTTACAACCAATCACCGAAACATCCATCGGAGTACGAACATCTTCAAGACGTTCTTCTAAAGCTTGCATCACTTGAATCACGTTAAATTCTTGACGTGAACAACTTGGACAAGCAATAAAATTAATCCCGTTTGAACGCAAACTGAGTGATTTTAGAATATCAAAACCAATCTTAATTTCTTCTTCCGGCTCTGCTGCCAATGAAATACGCATAGTGTCACCAATGCCTTCCATAAGCAGACCACCTAAAGCAATCGCAGACTTGACTGAACCTGTACGGTAAACACCTGCCTCAGTTACACCCAAATGTAGCGGATTATCAATTTGTGCCGACAATAAACGATACGCATCCATGGTCAAAAACACATTAGATGCTTTAACTGAAATTTTAAACTCTTGGAAATCCAAACGGTCTAAAATATCAATATGACGCATAGCAGATTCAAGTAAAGCCTGACCTGTCGGTTCGCCATACTTCTTCTGAATGTCTTTTTCTAGCGAACCGGCATTGACACCAATACGCATAGAAATATCATTGTGGCGCGCTGCTGCAACAACCTCACGAATTTTGGCTTCTGAGCCAATATTTCCAGGGTTAATACGCAAACAATCTGCACCTAAATCGGCAACACGTAATGCAATTTTATAATCAAAATGAATATCGGCAACCAAAGGAACTGGCGAACGCTTACGAATTTCACCAAACGCTTCCGCAGCTTCCATACTTGGCACTGACACCCGCATGATGTCTGCACCAACATCGGCACAGCGTTCAATCTGTGCAACCGTTGCATCTACATCACACGTTTCAGTATTGGTCATACTTTGGATGCTGATTGGGGCATCGCCACCCACATACACTGAACCAACTCGGATTTTACGTGTCGGACGGCGTTTGATCGGATTTACAATCATGATAATGCTCTACGCTTTGTCCATTAACGAGACAAACGGAATTCTGCCTTTCCGTTCACTGTATATGGAGACAATGAAATCTGCTCGTTATTTAGAGTCAATGATACAGCTGTCGCATCATCAAGACGAATTTGGAATGGTGAGTTACCATTTAAAGTCAATGTCGATGACTGACGACCTGATGCTAAAACTTTACCCGTACTATCCACAATATGTATAGATGTCGGATGGCTAAAATTCAACACCATCTGTTCACCTGTTGCTGAAGTCGCATTATTCAAGTTCAACACTTCAACTTCAGATTCTTGCTGTGGTTTTACCTCGGTATCATCAGATTTTGATGATGACCAATTTTGAACAGCCGCAATCACGCCCCAAATCACAGCAATTGCAATAATTGCAATTAAACTACGTTTGAGCCATTTTCTATTACGGTCACTGTTTGAACCTGGCAATTTACCCATAATTTTAATAGGTGAATTATTTAAAGCATGATTCGGTAACAAACCCGTATCATTCTGATAAATATCATCAAAACGTTGAATAATAGTTGAAGCATCGACTTTTAAATATTTTGCATAAGCACGATAGTAACCTTTAATAAAGGTCGCTTCTGGCAAACTCTTATAATCGTCCTGTTCTAATGCCTGTAACGTTTTTAATGGCATCTTTAAATCAGCAGCAACATCATTAATATCACGAATCTGTGAAACTCTGATCTGGCGCAGATATTCTCCAGGACGTTGAACATTGCCCAAAGAGTTCTGTACTGCATTTGAACCAGTAGGTTGCTGTGAATTCGGATTTACTTCCATACGGCCTCAGTACTGTACTGTAATTGCAAATAGCGTTTAAATTCCTGACTTTCTGGAAATAATGCACGGAGCTGATTCACTAGCACCTGCATTCCCATCGTGTCATTATTGGCCCGCGCAATACGCAGCCCAATCCAAAGTGCCCGAGGGCTTAGGTTTTTCTGCCCCATCACACGAACATATTGTTCGTAAAGCTGAGTGGCAGACGGTATATTACGCTGTAAATAGAAAATTTCGGATAACTCTAACATTGATACAACAGAATCGCGATTTACAGTCAGTGCTTGCTTGAATGTTTTTTCAGCATTTGCAACATCACCAACTTTTAAATAGATCCGCCCTAAGTTTTCTAACGCACGATAACGTTGTTCATACCCTAAAGTTGTTCCCGCAATACTTAATTGTTCAATAGCTTCATTATAGCGCCCCATCTGATACAAGTACGTACCATAATTATTACGCGCTTGGGCATCTTTAGGATCTATCGAAAGGGCTCGCTTAAAATAAGCATCAGCCTTTTCCATATTTTCCTTACTACCTTCTTGTTGCAACAACACCCCCATCATCATGTTGGCTGTTGCATCTCGTGATTCCGCTTCAAGTGCCTGATCTAAAGCGCGTTTAGCAGCATCTAAATCGCCTGTACGAATATATTCTGCTGCAAGTTGCGTTCTAACTTTGGCTGCTTTTTCGGGATCTTTTTTAACAATCGTACCGGATGTTGTGGTTTGACAACCCTGCATATGCATTGCAGCAACACATATTGCAATCATTAAACCTGTTTTTTTATATCCAAATATATGCAAAATCAGCCCCCAAAAAATTTAACCTTGTGATCGTATAATTACATTCTGTTCTTCAACTTTTTTCTTCCATTGTTCTGCACGGCGGGTACGATCCGCAACCTGTCCAACAAGTTGCCCACATGCTGCATCAATATCATCACCGCGCGTCTGACGAATCGTACACACAAAACCAGCATCAGACAAAGTTTTTTGGAAAGAAATAATACGATTTCGGCTTGAACGACCATAAGGTGCATGCGGAAATGGATTAAATGGAATGAGGTTAATTTTACTTGGTAAGTTTTTCAGTAACTTAATCATTTGCTGTGCATGTTCAGGCTGATCATTAACGCCTTCTAACATCACATATTCGATCGTCACATGCTTACGGGAACTTTCATTACCATCTTTGGCAATATAACGCTGACATGCTGCAATAAGTTTTTCTAATGGATATTTTTTATTGATTGGAACCAATTCATTACGAAGTTCATCATTTGGTGCATGCAATGAAATTGCCAAAGCAACATCAATATCTTTCACCAATTGATCAATTTTAGGCACAACGCCAGACGTTGAAAGTGTTACACGGCGCTTAGACATACCATAAGCAAAGTCATCAAGCATAATATGCATTGAACTGAGCACAGCATCATAGTTGAGCAAAGGCTCGCCCATACCCATCATCACGACATTGGTCACCGAACGTTCACGATCTGCAACAGGAACATCTTCCATATAAGAATAGTTTGCAACCCATAACTGTCCAATAATTTCATCTGGCGTTAAATCACGTTGAAAACCCTGCTTACCTGTCGAGCAAAATGAACAGTCAAGTGCACAACCTACTTGTGAAGAAATACACAAAGTACGACGCAATCCTGAGCGGTGTTCCGCAGGAATCAATACAGTTTCTACAAGAGAGCCCGCACCCTCTCCGACACGAAAGACCCACTTACGAGTACCATCTTTAGAATAATTTTTATGAACAACTTCGGGTGCTTTAATTTCAGCAATTTTTTCTAATTTCTCACGCAACTTTCCTGAAATATTACTCATTTCAGCAAAATCAGTCACAAAGAACTGATGTACCCATTTCATCACCTGACCTGCGCGGAATTTTTTCTCACCCATATCTTCAAAAAACTTTTCCAGCTGCGCACGGGACATTCCCAATAAATTCACTTTCTGAACAGGATTGATCTGTGCAGACTTTAATGGTGCTTGCTGTTGTTCATCAAATGTTGATGATGAAGCGACAACTTCAGAATTCATGTGTAGTACCTAAACCATGCTGGGAGATGAAAGATGCTCAATATATAAGCGGATAATATTTTAAAGGAATAAAAAAACCAGACAAGTATTATATCACTTATCTGGTTCTTGGTCTGTTAACAATTTATAAATCGTGAAACACGATTTTGACGTTCAGCAGACCTAACGCAGTTCGAATTAACGAGTACGTGGGCAAACTTCAGTTTGAGCGAAGAAGTAGTTAACTTCACGATCAGCAGAAGCTACAGAGTCAGAACCGTGAGCAGCATTTTCATCGATGCTTACAGCGAAATCTGCACGGATAGTACCAGGAGCAGCTTCTTTAGGGTTTGTAGCGCCTAAAATTTCACGGTGAGCAAGAACTGCGTTCTCGCCTTCAAGAACTGAAACAACAACTGGACCAGAAGTCATGAACGCAACTAAATCACCAAAGAAACCACGTTCTTTGTGTTCAGCATAAAAACCTTCAGCTTCAGCTTTAGAAAGCTGTTTCATTTTAGTTGCAACAATTTTAAGACCCGCTTTTTCGAAACGAGAGAAAATGTCACCAATGTTGTTATTGCCAACAGCATCTGGTTTTACGATAGATAAAGTACGTTCAATAGCCATTGATAGGCTCCTTAAGTCAAATTGACACGAAAATTTTGCGCATTATAACGGTATAAAATGCTTTTTTCTGCGTTTGATGTGTAAAAAATAAGTTTTTTTAGACAGATTGATTAATTTGCTTCGTCAATCCATGCCATTTGAATGCCTTCAAGCAAACCTTCAGTCGATTTAGTCGGATCATCGGTGAAATTAGGCAATGCGCAAATCCAAGCATGCATATCGGTAAAACGTACCCATTGTGGATCGACATCGGGGTGTGCTTCTAAAAGTTCAATGGCGATATCAAGCGTATCTGTCCAACGTAAGCCCATAGCAATTTCCTGTAGTTTTAAGCGCTACTACTTTAGCAAATTTATGGTCCATTGAAGAGAATTTACCAAGTAATTTATGCACATCAATAACGCATATTTACAACATGATATTCAATAATGGCGCACAGAGAATAGTTAAACTTGCGACAGTTATCCCAATCAACGCACCGACAATCACATCACTAGGATAATGTAAACCTAAAACCATACGAGATAAGGCAACCAATATCGTGAAAGGCAACATTAAAAATAACAGGATAGGTGCAATATAACCAAGCACCGTTGTTGCCATGACTGCATGCAATGTATGACCAGAGGGAAAGCTGAAATGATCGAGTGGACGCTCACCCATCACAATCACCTGATGTACTTGGTAAGGTCGAGGACGTACTGTGGTTTTTTTCAATACTTTGTAAATTGCTGTACCAATGCTTCCGCCCAACA
Organism: Acinetobacter sp. TY2; assembly: GCF_046269225.1. Lineage (NCBI taxonomy): Bacteria > Pseudomonadati > Pseudomonadota > Gammaproteobacteria > Moraxellales > Moraxellaceae > Acinetobacter > Acinetobacter sp. TY2. Next base: position 46,459 of record NZ_JBJZOR010000006.1, on the reverse strand, counting down.
AAATATAAAGCAATTGAAAACCGTAAGCAAAACCCTTTTGTAGCCAGACCAATAACACCATGGCATACCAAAAAGCCCCATCACCTAACCGACTAATAATTTTAAAAAATAGTGCTATACGCTGAACATTGGATAAATGGTTTAGGTAAATACAGCCTTTCAAATCGAGATCAAGTATTTTAATTTTTGTAGCTTTTAAATTCATAATGATGCTCCTCTTTCTCAGCGGAGTGAAGCACAACATTTGTGCAATATAAAATTGATAAATTTATGTGACCATTCGATGATCCTGTACAACTTGATACAGTGCTGTTTCAAATTGCTGTACCGCATGTTGCCAACCTGTTTTTTGTACTTGTTGCATCGCAACTTGTCCCATTTGGTGTAATATTGCTTGTTCAGGAAGTTGTAACATTGTTTGAGTAAAGACTTCCGTTCGCCCTAATGGGCACAACCAACCCGATTGCTGATGTTGAATTTGTTGCTGTGCACAGGCGTAATCATAAGCAACTACGGGTAAACCACTCGCCATTGCCTCAAGCACAACATTACCAAAGGTTTCAACTTGGCTCGCAAATACAAAAACATCTGCACTTGCATAAGCTTCAGCAAGTTCCATGCCGACAAGACTACCTGTAAAAATAACTTCAGATGCTATGGGCATTTTCTGTAAGCGTGAAAGATCAGGACCATCACCAACAATCACTAATTTAACTTTCTGTTGTTGTCTAAGCATGAGTTGATAAGCGCCTATCAACACATGGATTTCTTTTTCAGGCGATAAACGTCCCACATACAGCATGACACGTGTATTTTCATCGGCACCCCAACGCTTACGTAAAATTGCTGATCGATACTTCGAGGAAAAACGCTGCGTATCGACACCTCGCCCAACCACTGCCAACGGACAAGTTACACCAAAAGCTCTCAGTCCTTGCTCTGTATGCTTACTCGGGACACAGGTCAGTTGAGTGTGATTATGAAACCATCGTAAATAATGTTGGATTGGCTTAACCAAAAATGCTAAATCAAAGAAACGACTAAATTCTTGAAAGGGCGAATGAAAGCCACTAGATACCACAATTTTTCGAATTTTAGCGACATGTAAAGCAGCAAAACCCAAAGGTCCTTCCGTCACAATATGCACCACATCAGGTTCAAAACTGTCTATCGCCTGTGTAACCTTGCCATATTGTGGCCAACCAAATTGCATACTTGGATAACGCGGAATACCTTGTGGCATAACCAAGCATTCTTTATTTGGTGAAAATTCCTTACATTTTTGTTTTTGCGTAGGACGAATTAATAAAATTTTATGTCCCTGCTTTTGCAGACCTTTACAGAGTTGTAATAAAGACAAGGCTACACCATTAATTTCAGGTGCCCAAGTTTCAGTCACAATCGCAATTTTAAGGCGTGGGCGAGTCAACTTCTCCAAAGATGTCTTATGATTTACCTGCGAATACTGATTATTTTTACGAAAGTAAATTTTAAAATATTCAGGAAAATTTTGTTGTTTGTAATACAAGGCTTCTGCGTACGGTCTAGTCATACGTCACCTGATCTGTTTTATTTTCTAGAGTTTAATCTGCATTATTGACAGTTTTATGATAATTATATGACCGTTTTTTGACTCACCCAAAAACATCACATTGGAGCAAACCACATCGTAATACTTTTCTGCCTACATACGAATAAAAGCCTGATACCCTAATTGCACTGCAATAATATATTTCTGCCCTATTTTTATATTTTACTCTACAAAAAACAGCCCACATATTTGATTATTGACTACTCATACTTATTTTTGTGCTGAGCTTATACACAATTGCCCTTAGAATATAATGATTACTTTAATCATAAAAAACCTTTAAATAACTTTAAACTGAATGACTAACAACCAAATAAACCTATTAAAAAAGATTTATTTACACTACTGTCTAATCTATTCATCTTAGTCAAGACTAGACAGTATATTTATACATTTATGATCATAAAATATTGATATTTTGACATAAATTAAATCTGTCATCATATTTAACCCTATCTTTAAAACTCAAGACTGACATATAAATGATCTTGATAAGTACCTGCTGGTGTAAAAGCTGTTGGTCGCTCCAACAATTGAACCAACACGACAAATTTTTCATTTATACCTGCTGGTTGCACCAAAGGAACATTCCAGCGTGAACTAGAAGCACCTGTAATATTCATTTGAGTTCTCAGCTTGTTGTTGCGCTGGTTAACCAAATAGCTTGCTCCATTCGTATTTGTTAAGTTTCGAGCATTAAACTGAATGGCATATCTCGTATCACATGAAACCGTAAAAGAGGTTGCCGCCTGACTCAAATAAGATGAACTTAATCTTAATTGATTTGATGTAAATCGATCAATCTGACATGGTTTCGCATCCACAGAAGCCACATAAAAGAATGATGCAATGATGATACAAACTTGAAGTTTCATATCCTACTCCTTCTATTTACAACTTATATCAACAGGCTGATTATTTTGCTCAGTCTGTTTATCCTTAACGACTAACTCAGCCTTACAATCCTGCTCCTCCTTTGACTTGATTGTTAAATGATATGTTTGTGGTATCAAACCATACAAAGTGACTGTTCCATCCGAAGATAAAGGATAGACATCTCCATCACTATTATTGACATAAACTTCCGAAGCAGCATCGAAGGTTTTTCCTTGAGCATTAACAGGACGAACAGTCACTTGTTTGGCATGATATATTGGAAAATCAATTGCATAACCACGCTGATTCAATGCTGTAATTTGCTTATTAGAATATAAAATTTTATCTTCAACAGGTAGCTGATTTTCATCAAAAGCGATGTCATATTTCACATAAGGAATAATGTCATGTACAAAGGCATAACCTTCTTTATTGGTTTTATCGACATGATTTAAAGCTCGATAAATATCAATGTCTGGATAAGAGTCAACTTTCACCAACGCAAATGCGTTATCTACTGCTTTGGTAAAGTTGAACTTTTTATTCAACATAACAACTGCACCACGATAGTAAACCTGCGACTCTCGATAAGAATCACTTTGTTGATGACTCAACTCTAAATCACCGACTTCAGTTTTTAAACGACCATCTACATTATATAAAATCTCGCCATTTCTCCGATTTGCACCGAAAGCATAGTCAAAACCAACTTGATTCGTATCATTTTTAACAAATTGAACATTACTATCTTCAGCGGTCGAATGACTCATATATAAAGTTTTTTGACTATCAAAACTATAACTTAACGATAGTGTCGCACCTGAGTCAGAACGATCTCCTGTTTCATTAAAATAATTTAAACCGAGAATCATTTTTCGCCCAATTTGACGACTAAAACCAGCACGGAATATTCGCCTATCATCTCGTTCAAAAGTTTCATTTTTATAATATTTTTGTTCTGCAAAATTCAAATTAATATTTTGCACCAATGGAACACCACTTATGCCCAAATAGACAAGATTCTCAAATTTTGGATAGCTACTTTCATTATTTAGCTCATCTCCTAAAAACTTAAAATGTTGTTCGGTATATTTACTATTTGCACCAAAGGAGAAACGACCAATGTCTTTACTTAATGATAAACCATATGAAAAATTGGTATCATTTCGATCATCATGTGAAGCTTGAGCAACACTTTCAAATAAAAACCAATTGCTTACCGCTTGTGTCCACATTAATCCAAAATTTTGAATATCTTGACTATATAACGCATTAATACCTAATGATGTACTATTTGATATACCTCTTCTGAAAAATGTGTTCGCAAAAAAATCACGGTAATCACTACTTTCTAAATTGTAGTTATAACGCAACTTCCCGAGGGAAACATTGTATTCATTCAAGCCTGGACGAAGTAGTTTACTGGTCACCATAATTGGAAAACTCTGAACACTCCGATTACCCAGAATATCTTCAACAACAATTTGAGCATTACCAGATTGTTGAATTTGTGCACCCGTCTGTAAATTATAGTCCCCAGGACTAACTTTTTGATTATAAATATTGACGCCATTAACATACAGTTCAACTGTCGATGGTACTCGAGCACTACCTTCCAAAGAAGGTACATTCCAATAAATAAAGTTAGGTCTTTCTGTAAAATTAGTTCCCCAACTTAGCCCACCAAAACGCAGTGAATTGATAAGTGGATTGTAAACTGTTGTGGTATCACCCAATGTCAGCCTTGTCATTTTTTCTGGAAATTCAAAATCAATGCTACTGTTGAGACGAATAAACTTATTTATTTCATCCTGATTTTGATAAAGCATCGCATTTTTAAATAGCCAAAAATCTTTAAAAACACCAAGTTCAGTTAAGCCGCTATAGCGATTTCCAGCATCACTATTGGCATAAAATAATTCATAATTAAAAAATCCACCTAGACTCGCTTTCTCTGGCATTTGAATAGTTTGATCAAATGTATTGGAAATAAAAAAACCTGAAGGTACCGTGACTTTTATTGCTTGTGACCCTTCATCAAAAAGCGATTGAACCTGTCCATCTGAAATAGAACAAAATTCGGGTTTCGACTGTAAGATTTGAAATCGTGCAATATCAATTCCCTTTTCTTTTAAAATACTGCATTCAATATAAAATTGATTGTTTTGTTTAATGAGCGTGACATCCGTATTCATATCCAACTCATTGACCCACAAATTTGCAAGAATTGGATCTACATTAGATTCACTCGCCTGAGCACTAAAGGCCCAGAAAATATTAATCATGATTAATATTTTATTTTTAATAGGCATATAACCCCCTACAAACTACATACTAGTCTGAAATTTGGAATTCAACGACCTTGTCATCTTTATCTGTATTGACTTGGACAGCATATTTTTGAGCACTATTTAATCGAGTATTTCCAAGATCATAGCTATAGCTCTTTTTAGCCAATAAATAATTCATTTCATTACTTTTAAAGATTTCTTTTTTTGCAGTATCAACTATTTTTAAATTTGTAATTTGAACATGTGAATTTGCTTCATTGATAACTTTCAACTGGCTTCCAGAATGTTTAAAGATAAGCTTTAAATCATCTTGCTTACCGACAAAAAGCGGTAAGTTGAAATTAAATAAAAAGTTAACCGAATTATCTTTGACCACTTGTGGCATTTCTTCAAGAATAATACGCCAAGCTTTTTCTTGACCACTCTCAACAATAGAAGCAACAGGACGTGAAAAACCAATTCTAATGGTTTGTTGTTTATATGGATTTAGGATAAAACTTTTTGGATTGATCATCACACTATCATCTGGACTTAAAATATTTTTCCCAGATTCATCTTGTGTCCAACTCAATGCCTTAATTTCAAATATTTTTTTTTCGGTTTCATCAATAGATTCAACAGTTAATGTTGTTGATTTTTGTTTTGCCGTATCACGAATATAAAGCTGAACAGGATTAACAGCCACACCCGCATAAGTTATGCTACCCAATAGCATGCTTATGGTAAAAAAAGAGATTCTTTTTTTCATTTTTACACCCTCTTATTCTGAAAAATAAAACCTAACTCAATTAAGTCATTAAGTTAGGTTCATATCGGGCTTATATGTGTTTAGTAGAACACTCTGATTTTGTATGTATCAGTATAAGTGCCAGCTTTATTTGCTGCTGTTGTTGCAGGATTATCTACGGTCACTGTGTAGTTATCAGTACCAAAACCTACATGGTTTGAAGTACCCCAACCCACTGCACCACCATTCGTTTTAATTGTTGTACTCACTTTCGCCAATGGATCGGTTACATGACGTACAAATGTTGCTGAACTTGTGCCTGCGTTAGCAGTGGATAACTCCAATACATAGTTTGTATTACTTTGTATTGAATATGCCGAAGTTTTAGTACCACCATTCGCACTTAAAACAATCGGATTCCCCCCAGTAACTACACATTTTTTAGGAACTTCGAGTGTAATTGGAATATCCTTACTACATCCTAGCTCTGTACAGCTATTCCAGTCTGGACCACCACCTCCACCACCACCTTTTTCTGCAAGTTCGTCTGCATAAACGCCTGTTGAACAAACACCCAATACCAATGTCGCTAATGCGGCCTGTGTCATTTTATTCATGTTATTTCTCCCATTTTTCTTTATTCAAGAAAATGTTTTAGTAAATAAAACAATCTACAACTACACATATTTTCAACTCTTCTTTGAGTTATCGTGTAACTGCAACTAAAAGCTTATTCCCATCTTTCTGAACTTGACTGAAATATAATCAATTCACATGATTTTTCACCTACTCGTATTTTTAATAAAAGTTATAACCAAACTACTGTTTTAATTATTTATTGAATAAAAAAAATATCATCGAAATTACAATGCAAAATCATAAAATCAATTACTTACATCACTAAACACAACAAATATATAATTTTTATAAGATTTTATAATTTACAAAATATTTCTAGACTTTTCATTTTGAATTATAACGTTACAAAAACCGCCTATTTTTTTATCATTATTAAAAAAAAATATTTAGACTTCTTCTTGATTATTTTACTATTCCATTAAACTATTTAGAATATCTAAACACTTAATTAAATTATGGATTAATAATGCGCAAATTACGTCACATTTTGCTCAAATTTGTGCGAATAAATATATGGTATTTATAAGTTAAACCAACAGATGTTTAAAAAATCAAGTAAAAACCAATCTATAGAAATGTTAAATAATAATAACAAGTGAATAGATTATTTCAGCGGTTCCTGCACATTATCAAAGAATACAGACTGGACTTCTAAATTGACCATTGAATAGAATCACCTCAAACAAAAACCACCAACCAGTAGAGTTAAAAAAATTAAAAAACAGCTAGATATTAAAAAAAAAATACCAAAAAAAAAGGCAGTTTTTAACTGCCTTATATATTCAACCTATGCCTCTTACTGACGATCAATTTTCCTTAACAGACCTTTCTCTACTTGATATATTTGTCCATTACCAAAATCAATTTGTTGTTTTTCACCATGTAATACTGGTAAACCTACAATTTTTTCCATTTGTGCTGAACGCTGAAACTGACTAGTCTTTGGGTTATACATCCAATAGATATAACGTTTATCTGCAATATCTTTACCACCCGATAAGTCAGATAAAATGACATCATAATAACCATCAAAGTTAATATCCATATAACCCATACTACCGGCATAGGCGGTAAAACCTGTCAGGCTTTGGACAATCGAGTTATCAACTTTATTCAAAACATCAACTCGCTTTAACGCATTTCCAAGCGGTTGCTTAGGATCATTTTGACCATAAAATTTAAAAATAAATGTTGGTTTATTTACAACTTTAAATGCTGGTTCAAACTGCATCGACTTACCTGTAGTTTCTGCATTTTCAGAAAATAGAACCTTGAAATTCCCCGTGTTGGCATTTAATGTTCCGCTAATTTGATATTTCCCAGCCTCATCACGCTCACTCGCTACCGACTTCATAATGATCTGATCTGCTTTTTGAGTACCTTTAAATGCAATCTCTTTTACGCTCATCAAGTCATATAAAGTGCCATGCGGATTGGTAATACCTGCATATAAGCTCATGAAATAACGACCTTCACCCGATTTCAACATTCGTTGCATCGATACACGTACGCCTGACAAAGGTTTAAGCTCAGTTGATACGATTTGTGCAGTTTCAGCAAAGCTAAAGCATGAGATAGACAATGCAGTCAATGTGATAAGTAGTTGCTTTTTCATGAGTTAGCCCAAAAAATTAAATTCATAATAAGTATTAAAATTATGCGTAATCTATCACAATTAAATTTTATAAGCAGTATTATAAATACTGTAAAGCCCCCATTATCCCAAGCAAAAAATCTGCATATTGAATTGAAAACCAGTCCCACAATAAAAAAACCCACTCAATTGAGTGGGTTTTTTAAAGTACTAAAACTTAGTTCTTTTCTTTATCTACGATTTTATTCGCTTGAATCCAAGGCATCATAGAACGTAACTTGTTACCTGTTACTTCGATGCCATGTGCAGCATTTTGACGACGACGAGCAGTCATAGAAGGATAGTTTAAAGCACCTTCGTTAATAAACATTTTCGCATATTCGCCAGATTGGATACGCTTAAGTGCATTACGCATTGCTTCACGAGATTGTTCATTGATAACTTCAGTACCAGTTACATATTCACCATATTCAGCATTATTCGATACTGAATAGTTCATGTCTGCGATACCGCCTTCGAACATCAAGTCAACGATCAATTTAAGTTCGTGTAGACATTCAAAATACGCCATTTCTGGTGCATAACCTGCTTCAACCAAAGTTTCGAAGCCCATTTTAACCAATTCAACCGCACCACCACAAAGAACTGCTTGCTCACCAAAAAGGTCAGTTTCAGTTTCTTCACGGAATGAAGTTTCAATGATACCTGTACGACCACCACCCACGCCTGAAGCGTAAGAAAGTGCTACGTTGCGCGCATTACCAGAAGCATCTTGGTGAATAGCGATTAAGTCAGGAACACCTGAACCACGTTGGTATTCTGAACGTACTGTGTGACCTGGTGCTTTTGGAGCAACCATGATTACGTCTAAGTCAGCACGTGGAACAACTTGGTTATAAAGAATAGAGAAGCCGTGAGCAAATGCTAAAGTTGCACCTTGCTTAATATTCGGTTCAATTACGTCACGGTAAAGTTGTGATTGGAACTCATCTGGAGTCAAAATCATAACAACGTCAGCTTGAGCAACAGCAGCAGGAACTTCTGAAACTTTAAGACCAGAATTTTCAGCTTTTTTCCAAGAAGTAGAACCTGCACGTAGACCAACAGTTACGTCAACGCCAGAATCTTTAAGGTTAAGCGCATGTGCATGACCTTGTGAACCGTAACCAATAATTGCTACTTTTTTGCCTTGGATGATCGATAAGTCTGTGTCTTTATCATAAAAAATTTGCATTGCTGTCTCCGCTTAAATGCTTTGTTTCCTCGTCTTAACCTGAGGATCTTGTTTTGATCAATTTACAGGTTAAGTCCCTCTCCTGTTTGTAAGGAGAGGTTATACATGAGGTTATAAAAAATCAATTAACCAAATGGTTAAAACCTTAAATTTTTAATATCTGAAAAAATTAAATCGATAAAACTTTTTCGCCACGGGCAATACCAGATACACCTGAACGCACGACTTCTAAGATCGTGTTTTCAGCAAGTGCATCAATAAAACCGTCAATTTTCTCTGTTGTCCCTGCAATCTGAATCGTGTAAGTCGTTGGTGTTACATCAACCACCTGACCACGAAAGATGTCTGCTGTACGCTTAATTTCAGCACGCGCAGAACCAAGCGCTTTTACTTTAATCAGCATCAACTCACGTTCAATGTGTGCACCTTCTGACAGATCTACAACTTTCACAACTTCAACTAATTTGTTTAATTGCTTCGTGATTTGTTCAATTTTATGATCATCACCATAAGTCGTCAGCGTTAAACGTGACATGGTTGCATCTTCAGTTGGCGCAACGTTTAGCGTTTCAATGTTATAACCACGTTGAGAAAACAAACCAACTAAACGAGATAACGCACCAGCTTCGTTTTCAACGAGTACAGAAATTATATGTCTCATTCAGTGCGCTCCCCTTTGCCTAACCACATATCTTTCATCGATTGACCTGCAATCAACATTGGATAAACGTGTTCTGCACGATCTACCATAACGTTGATAAATACGCACTTATCATTTATTGCCATTGCTTCAGCAAGTTTTGACTCAAGTTCATCGGCATGATCAATTTGAATACCCACATGACCGTAAGCTTCCATCAATTTTGCAAAATCAGGCAATGAATCAATATAAGAACTTGAATGACGCCCTTCGTAATTCATATCTTGCCATTGTTTAACCATACCCAAAGCCTGGTTATTCAAACAAAGAATTTTGACATTCAAGTCATACTGTTTACAGGTAGACAACTCTTGGATACACATCTGAATTGATGCTTCACCTGTAATACAAACTACATCTTGCTCTGGGAATGCAAGTTTTGCTGCCATTGCGTATGGCAAACCTACACCCATTGTGCCCAAACCACCTGAATTGATCCATTGACGTGGACGTGTATAACGGTAGTAGTTCGCACCAAACATTTGATGTTGGCCAACATCAGACGTAATGATCGCTTGGCTATTGGTGATTTTATCGAGCGCTTCAACCACTTGCTGTGGCTTCATTACCCCATTTTCACCCGCTTCATAACGTAAGCCGTGAACTTTGCGCCACTCATCAATTTGAGACCACCAAGCCGAAATATCTTCAGGGTTTGGCTTAGAAACATTGAGTTGTTTTAACTGGCTCAACATTTCCTGCAACACAGGCTCAACCGCGCCCACAATTGGAATGTGCGCCATAATGGTTTTTGAAATTGTTGCAGGATCAATATCAATGTGAATGACTTTTGCATTGGTACAGAACTTTGCAGGGTTATTGGTTACACGGTCATCGAAACGAGCACCAATTGCCAAAATAACATCTGCATTATGCATGGTCATATTAGCTTCATAGGTTCCGTGCATACCCAACATACCAATGAATTGAGGATCATTGCCCGGGAACGCACCCAAGCCCATCAATGTATTGGTTACAGGGTAATTTAATAAGTGTGCAAGCTCTGTCAATAATGCAGATGCATTGCCCTGAACCACACCGCCCCCCGTATAAATCACAGGACGTTTAGCATTCAATAACTCATCAATTGCTTTACGAATCTGACCAGAATGCCCACGATGTGGCGGCTGATAAGAGCGCATTTTTACTTTTTCAGGATATTCGTAAGCAAATTTATCAACAGGATTGGTCACATCTTTTGGAATATCAACAACCACAGGACCTGGACGACCTGAAGATGCAATATAAAATGCTTTTTTAATAATGCCTGGAATTTCACTTGCATGACGCACTTGGAAACTATGTTTTACGATTGGTCGAGATACGCCAACCATATCGGTTTCTTGGAATGCATCTTCGCCAATTAAATGTGACGGAACCTGACCTGATAAGATCACCATTGGAATGGAGTCCATGTAAGCAGTCGCAATTGGCGTTACAGTGTTGGTGGCACCTGGACCTGAGGTCACAAGGACAACGCCTGTTTTACCCGTTACACGCGAGTATGCATCTGCCATATGACCAGCAGCTTGCTCATGGCGTACAAGGTAATGATTGATTTTTTCTTGTCTAAATAGCGCATCATAAATATGTAAAACTGCGCCGCCTGGATACCCAAAAACATGTTCTACGCCTTCATCCGCTAAAGCGCGAACAAGCATGTCACCACCAGATAAAAGTTCCAACGTATTCACCCTAATCTTTATTCCACGACCTGTATGGGAGACATACAGCGTGCTTCATTGATTGACTTGTGTGCACTGTTATAGCACACATATTTCATAAGTTTTTGCTGCAATATAAAAAAATGTGACTGCACTGTCTTTTAAAAAGTTTGGTCAACCTAAAATACGCTGGGATAAGCATATTTAAGTAATATTCAATTTTTCGGCTTAGAAAAATTGGTACTGCAAGCGATGTATTTATTCAAAGGGTGGTCGAATAAAAACACATAAAACTGTTTAGGCATTTTTGTAGGTTCAGCGACCAAAGTCAAGGTTTCAAAGACGCTTTTCTGGATTATTTTCAGTCTAATATTTTAAGCAACACATAACTTTTTTTTATCAATTGTATTTTTTATCATTAATTTTATTATTAACTTTTGTACTAAAAAAAGAACTAGCCTTTTCATTTTCTAAAAATCGTATAAAATACAGACAGAAATAAAAATCTCATCACAACCCTTATTGTTGATGTATCCATCCATTTCTTCCGATAAAATAATCACAAAATATTTTTCTGCATATATAAGGTAATTCACATGCAAAAGCTTCAATGGTTCAAAACTTCTTTGCTCTCTGTTGCTTTGGTTTCAATCACAGCCTTCACCGCAACACAAAGCTTTGCCAAGCAATATTATAAATGGGTCGATGCAAATGGCTCAACCCACTACACCACTACACCACCACCTGCAAAAGCAAAAAAACACGGTAAAGTCGATACTTATGGTGCTTCACGTAGTTCTTCTAGTGCACCCGTACAAAATAATACAACATCACAGCCTCAAAATAATGCAACACAGAATAATACCGAACAAGCTCAGCATATTCCTGTTGCTCAATCTCAAAGTGCGCCTGTCGAAAATCGCCTAGATGCACCACAATAAAATTTTCAAATATTTCACATCATTTTAGCTGTATAAATTTCAGCGCAAAACTCACTTTTTAGTGCGTTTTGCGCTATGCTGTATTTCAAATTTTCTAACCGTTCTCTTATATTACGTATATGACTACTCACATTGACCCTGAATATCAAGCAAGTGCGATTGAACCGACTGTCCAACAGGACTGGGAAACTCGCAAATCATTCAAAGTTGCCGACATTGTAGAAGGCCCACGTCGTTATATTCTCTCGATGTTCCCTTACCCAAGTGGCAAACTGCATATGGGTCATGTGCGTAACTATACCATTGGTGATGTGATCAGCCGTTTCCACCGCCTCAAAGGTGAAACCGTACTACAACCGATGGGTTGGGATGCCTTTGGTCTACCCGCTGAAAATGCTGCAATTGCGCATCAAGTTGCGCCTGCAAAATGGACATTTGAAAACATCGCGTATATGCGTGACCAACTGAAAAAATTAGGTCTTGCTGTCGATTGGGATCGTGAATTTGCAACCTGTACGCCTGAATATTATCGTTGGGAACAATGGTTATTTGTTCAGCTTTATAAAAAAGGTTTAATTTACCGTAAACTTTCAACAGTAAACTGGGATCCTGTCGATCAAACTGTATTGGCGAATGAACAAGTTGAAAATGGTCGCGGTTGGCGTTCAGGTGCATTGGTTGAAAAACGTGATATTCCAATGTATTACTTCCGTATTACAGACTATGCACAAGAATTATTAGATGATTTAGATACGCTTAAAGACGGTTGGCCACAACAAGTATTGACCATGCAGCGTAACTGGATTGGTCGTTCACAAGGGATGGACATTACTTTTCCATCAGCAAACCCTGATGCTTATGCAGATGGTTTAACAGTATTTACCACACGTGCCGACACCTTAATGGGTGTAACGTATGTTGCAGTTGCAGCAGAACATCCAATAGCGCTTAAAGCTGCTGAAACAAATCCAACATTGGCTGCATTCATTGAAGAATGTCGTATGGGTTCAGTAGCAGAGGCTGATCTTGCCACTGCAGAAAAGAAAGGCATGGCAACAGGTTTATCTGTTAAGCATCCAGTCACAGGCGAAGAAGTTCCTGTTTGGATTGCAAACTACGTGTTGATGTCCTATGGCTCAGGCGCAGTGATGGCTGTTCCCGCACATGACGAACGCGATTTTGAGTTTGCCAATAAATTTGGTTTAAATATCCAACAAGTGATTGATGCTAAAGGTGCAGAAGATGCAGATTTTGATGCAAGCACTTGGCAAGAATGGTACGGTTCAAAAGAAGGTACATTGGTCAATTCAGGCGAATTTGATGGTCTAAATTTACAAGCGGCTTATGATGCCTTCCTTGCAAAATTAGCACCAACAGAGCTTGCGAATTCTAAAGTTCAATTCCGTTTACGTGACTGGGGTGTATCTCGTCAACGTTATTGGGGTTGTCCAATTCCAATGATCAACTGTACCAAGTGTGGTCAAGTACCTGTACCTGAAGACCAGCTTCCTGTGGTTTTACCAACCGATGTCGTTCCTGATGGTTCAGGTAATCCGTTGAATAAAATGCCTGAGTTCTATGAAACGACATGTCCAACCTGTGGTGGCGAAGCTCGTCGTGAAACTGATACTTTAGATACTTTCGTAGAATCTTCTTGGTACTATGCGCGTTATGCATCACCTGAATTTACAGGCGGTATTGTTGATCCTGCTGCAGGTCAAACCTGGTTACCTGTAAATCAATATATCGGTGGTGTTGAACATGCCATTCTTCATTTACTATATGCACGCTTCTTCCATAAATTAATGCGTGATGAAGGTGTCGTACAAGGCAATGAACCATTCACCAATTTGTTAACCCAAGGTATGGTACTTGCAGATACTTACTATCGTGAAGCAGATTCAGGCAAAAAAACATGGTTTAACCCTGCTGATATTGACCTTGAACGTGATGAAAAAGGTCGAATCCTTTCTGCAAAATATCAAGGTGATGGCCAAGACGTTGTGGTTGGTGGTCAAGAGAAAATGTCGAAATCGAAAAATAACGGTATCGACCCACAATCTATTATTGACCAATACGGTGCAGATACTGCACGTGTATTTATGATGTTTGCTGCGCCACCTGATCAATCACTTGAATGGTCTGATGCTGGTGTTGAAGGCGCGAATCGCTTCTTAAAACGTGTATGGCGTTTAACGGCAGGCTTCCTTGAAAAAAGCAACAATGCATCTGCAATTGATACCACAAAATTATCAACAGAAGCGCAAGACTTACGCCGTAAAACCCATGAAACTATCCAAAAAGTGGGTGATGACATCGAACGTCGTCATGCATTTAACACAGCAATTGCAGCAATGATGGAATTGCTGAATGCAAATAATAAGTTTGAAGCTAAAGATGATAATGATGTTGCGGTCGCTCGCGAATCAATCACTACGCTTTTAACTTTACTTGCGCCATTTGCACCGCATTTAAGCCAAGTGTTATTGGCGAAGTTTGATATTGAATTAACATCTATTTTATTCCCTCAAGTGGATAAATCAGCTTTAACCCGTAATACGCAAACAATTGTGGTTCAGGTGAATGGTAAACTTCGCGGCAAATTAGAAGTTGCAGTTGATATTTCTAAAGATGATATTTTGGCACTTGCGAAAGCATTGCCTGAAGTTCAACAATTCTTGACAGGTCCAACCAAGAAAGAAATTGTTGTTCCAAACAAATTAGTCAATTTGGTGGTTTAATGCTTTTAAGCCTCCCTTTTTGAAGGTGAGAACATCGCTTCGCAAGGGAGAGTTTTAAATAAATGAATCCCACGAAGTCCCCCTCTTTTACAAAGGAGGGGTACTCCATCTCCAAACATAAAAAGAGAGATTCTCCTCTCTTTTTTAAAAGGAGGTCGGAAGGGATTTAAAACAAAACCCAAACAAAGCCCGTTGTCAGTCAACGGGCTTTGACTTTACAATCAAGATTCCAATTGGGAAGATATTCCCATCAATTTTTAGACAAGATGAACAGAGGACAAAACATGCACTTAGCACAACGTTTGGCAGCAATTGTTTTAACTTTAGGCTTAAGTGCGGGCTTAGTCGGCTGTGGCTTCCATTTAAAAGGGACAAACCCTCAAACAACACCTTTGGTCTATACTAAACTTGAATTGGCTTTGCCTAAAAATGCCAGTGACCTTGAGAAAAAACTCAGCGTTTATTTGGCTGCAAGTGGCGTACAACTCAGCAATGCAAACGATGCTTACGTTTTACGTGTACTCAATTACACACCTTATCGCCATGAGCTCAACGGTACATTGGTTGAAACATTACTCCGCCTGAGTGTCACCTTCCAAATTGAAGATCGCCAAGGTAATCCAATTACAGAACCTCGTACATTAACGTCATCTCGTAGCTATCAATACAACATCAATACGGTCAATACCGACGATCAACAATATCATTATTTAAGTCAGATCATGGTTGATGATATTGCTCAACAAATTTCCCGCCAAATTTCGGCAAATCGCTTACCAAAAGCAAAAGTGAACGCAACGCTTCCAACTCAACAAGCTGTTCAATAATCGGTTGTACTCATTCTTATGAAATTCGATTATATTCAAGCACTCAAACGCACACATGAAGCCCGTGGTGCTTGGATTATGCACGGTCAAGAGCCTTTGCTTGAGCAAAACTTGATAGATGCTTTTCGCAAGAGTTGGAACATCCAAGAAGTTGAACGCCAACGCTTTGACATTAGTAGCGTAAGTGAGTGGAAAAATGTCTTTAATGCACTCAATAGTTTGTCACTATTTTCGCAAAATCTTGCGATTGAAGTTCATGGTAATATCAAACCTGATGCCAATGCGCTTAAACTTCTAAAACAATACATTCATCATAATGAACATAATTTACTACTGATTATTATGCCGAAGCAGGATGCGAGTAGCCTAAAATCTGCATTCTTTCAAATGGTCGAAGCTAATGGTGTCGTGGTTCAACTGACTGCGAATTACCCTCAAGATCGTCAACGAATTTTAAGTATTGAAGCTGAAAAATTAGGCATTGAACTGAATCAGGATGCTTGGTCTTGGCTTGAACAACACCATGAACATAATTTATTGGCTGCTCGTAATAGCTTAATGCGTGTCGCAGATACCTTTCCTGAACAAAAACAGATTCAAATCGAACAGTTGTATGAATGTTTACAAGATCAATCTCGCTATACGACATTTGATTTAAGTGATGCCCTCATTGCAGGAAATTTAGCTCAATCTGCACGTATTTTTCAATTTTTAATATCTGCAGGTGAGCCCGCAAGTTTAGTTTTATGGACGATTAGTAAAGAAATGCGTCTTCTCATGCAACTTTTTGAGCAACCACAAAATGCACTACAACTTGGTATTTGGAAAACCAAAATTTCCAATTACCAACAAGCCTTAAGACGACTCAATCCACAGGCTTTTTTACATTGGCCACAACTTCTGTTACGCATTGATGCTGCCATTAAAGGGATGAGCAAAGAAAATCCTGAGCATTTAATTCTGCAAAGTATTACTGAACTTTGTGGTAAAACTCTATTCCGCTAAGTGATCATTTTCATGATGCCATTTAATAAAAACCCAAAACTCTTCAACACCCACATAGAAACATAAGTCATTGTATTATAAATATATTTACAGAAATCTCAAATAAACATCTTAGGCTTAATATTTATGTCTATAGCATTAACACCTGATCAAATTCAACAGCTTAAAACACTATTTTCAAAGGCTGATAGTCTAATTTTTAGTGCTGGTGCAGGCATGGGAGTCGATTCAGGTCTACCTGATTTTCGGGGCAATCAAGGGATGTGGAAAGTCTACCCTGAACTTGGGCGAAAAAACTTTGATTTTACTCAAATTGCCAATCCTGCCGCATTTCGTTCTCAGCCTCACCTTGCTTGGGGCTTTTATGGACATCGCTTGGCTTTATACCGTAAAACCCAACCTCATCAAGGCTTTCAACTTCTAAAGCAACTCGCAGAGCAATTGAATGTACCCTATTTTGTATTTACCTCTAATGTCGATGGTCAATTTCAAAAAGCGGGTTTTGATCCAAAATTCATTTATGAATGTCATGGTTCTATTCATCATATCCAATGCCTCAATGCATGTACCAATGAAGTTGAAACTTCCGACACGCTTAAACCTCAAATTAACTCAGATAGTTGTCAATGGCTTGGCAATCTTCCTAAATGTCTTGAATGTGGTGGCTTAATGCGTCCCAATATTCTCATGTTCAATGATGCAACATGGATTTCAACACAGTCAGATCAGCAAGATAAACGCTTAAAAAAGTGGTTAAATCAATACCGCTCACCTTTAGTCATTGAAATAGGCGCAGGCACCGCTATTCCGAGTGTTCGCATGTTTAGTGAACAGTTTTCACCTCATCTTCTTCGGATCAATCCACGTGAGGCAAAAGTGGCTAAAAATGGTGGAATGTCACTTCCATATACTGCACTCAATGCTATTTCATTGATTTTTAATGCACTCATCACCAATTAAAAGTAAATAATTCTCATTTAAGTTTCAAAAAATCCACGCTTTATCCTTATTTCATCTCTATAATTTGTCCATCTTTCAGTTTGCCTAGACTTGCAACTATGCCAAAAATAAAACCGTCAAAAATCATTGTCATTGTATTGGGCATTGCCCTACTTATTGGACTCACATGGGCATATTTCAAACCAAAAAATACCCAACCACAGTACATCAGCACTGAGGTCACACGGGGTGATATTGAAGATTCAGTCCTTGCAACAGGTGATCTTGAAGCGACTAAAATGGTCAGTGTGGGTGCGCAGGTATCGGGTCAGGTCAAACGCATGTATGTAAAATTGGGTGATCAAGTCAAACAAGGGCAATTGATTGCACAAATTGACTCTGTACGTCAGACCAATGATCTTAAAACAGCTGAAGCAAGTATTAAAAATCAACAAGCACAACTTGCAACCAAACAAGCGAACTTGACCAAAGTCGAAGCGGAATATAACCGTCAAAATACGATGTATGCACAAGATGCGACATCAAAAGCAGAACTTGAATCTGCTTTGGCAAGTTTTAAAACGGCACAAGCCGATATTGCTGCGGTCAATGCACAAATTGAGCAATCTCGCCTCACCCTTGCAACAGCAAAAGAAGATTTAGGTTATACGCAAATTCTTGCACCTATTGATGGTACGGTTGTTGCGATTGTGACTGAAGAAGGTCAAACGGTAAATGCGAATCAAAGTGCACCAACCATTGTTAAACTTGCAAAACTCGACACTATGACCATTAAGGCTCAAATTTCTGAAGCCGATGTTATGAAAGTTCAAGAAGGTCAAACGGTTTATTTCACCACATTGGGCGATAGCGAGAAAAAACGCTATGCAACTTTACGTCAAGTCGAGCCTGCACCAGATTCAATCAATACAGAAACAAGTAATAATTCAACATCTACGTCAAGTACAGCAATTTATTATAATGCCCTATTTGATGTTCCAAATGATGATGGCAAATTGCGTATTGATATGACTGCACAGGTTTATATCATTTTAAATGAAGCAAAAAATACCCTTACTGTACCTTCAGCGGCACTTCAAGTATCAAACCGTTCAAAGCGAGCAAGCAGTAAAGATGCTTCATCAGCAGATCTGAAATCAGGTCAAAATACAAATACCACGGGTACAAATAAAGACAGTAAAAATAGCCCACAAGGCGAACGTCCTGAACGCCTAGAACTCACAGCAGATGAAAAAGCACTTATTGAACAAGGCAAAGCTTCTGTTGCAACAGTTCGTGTCTTACAAGCTGATGGTTCAGTAAAACGTAAACAAGTTTTAATTGGACTAAACAACCGAGTCACGGCACAAGTTTTACGTGGCTTAAATGAAGGCGACAATGTTGTTATTGCTGATGGTTCTGATACGTCTAACGATTCAGCAAAACGTAGCAATAAAAACAGCGGCCCAATGAGATTATAAGCATGGATCAGAACAACAATCAGAAGAAACAACCTCTGCTTGAGGTTCGTGATCTGATTCGTGAATTCCCTGCGGGTGAGTCCACCATTCAGATTCTAAAGCGTATTAATTTAGAGATTTTTGCAGGAGAATTGGTTGCCATTGTTGGGCAATCAGGTTCAGGTAAATCGACCCTAATGAACATTCTCGGTTGCTTAGATAAACCGACATCCGGTAGTTATAAAGTCAGTGGGCGTGAAACAGGACAACTTGAACCCGATGAGTTGGCACAACTGCGCCGAGAATATTTTGGCTTTATTTTCCAACGCTATCATTTACTTGGTGATTTGAATGCTGCGGGAAATGTCGAAGTACCTGCCATTTATGCAGGGCTTGATCCTGAAGAACGTCAAAAACGTTCACATGAACTTTTGAGTGAACTCGGACTTAGTGACAAAACTCAAAACCGTCCAAGTCAATTATCGGGGGGGCAACAGCAACGTGTTTCCATTGCCCGTGCGCTGATGAATGGCGGTGATGTAATTCTTGCCGATGAGCCTACTGGTGCCTTGGACAAAAATAGTGGTGTTGAAGTCATGCGTATTTTGCGTGAATTGAATGCCAAAGGACACACCATCATTCTTGTCACACATGATATGAATGTGGCAAAAAATGCAACCCGTATTATTGAGATTAGTGATGGAAATATTATTTCCGATCAGCCTAATGTACCTGAAGTTCAGGTTGCAGAAGATCACAGCTTTGATGCGAATATCAATAAAGTACAGAAAAAATCATCGACTTTTCGTGCCACTTTAGACCGCTTTAGTGAAGCCTTTAATATGGCATTGTTAGCGATGAATGCACATCGTATGCGTACATTTTTGACTATGCTTGGGATCATTATTGGTATTGCTTCTGTGGTTTCTGTAGTTGCACTGGGTAATGGATCACAAAAACAAATTTTAGAAAATATTAGCAGTTTAGGCACCAACACCATCACCGTGTATCAAGGGCGAGGTTTTGGCGATAACTCCAAAACAGCACAAGTCAAAACCCTTATTCCTGCAGATGCAGAGGCACTTTCAGAACAACCTTATGTCGATGGTGTTAGTCCATCGGTCAGCTCAAGTGTCACAGGACGTTTTAAAGACACAGAAGCCTCCATTAGTGTCAATGGTGTAGGCGAGGACTTCTTTTACGTCAAAGGACTCACCTTCCAATCTGGACAAGCCTTTGACAAACAAAGCGTAACTGAACGTGCGCAAGATGTTGTCATTGATTCCAATACCAAAAATACATTCTTTGCTGATGGTACAAATCCTGTTGGACAGGTCATTTTATTGGGTAATTTACCAAGTCGAATTATTGGTGTAACCGATGCACAAAAGAGCATGATGGGGAATTCTGACAGTTTGAATGTGTATTTACCTTATTCTACTGTGATGAGCCGTATGCTCGGGCAGTCTAACGTCCGTAATATTATTGTTCGAGTAAAAGATGAATACCCAAGTGCGATTGCTGAAAATGCCATTCTTACTTTACTTGAGCAACGTCATGGCGCACAAGATGTCTTTACGCAAAACTCCGACAGTATTCGTGAAACCATTGAGCAAACCACTCAAACTATGACCCTGCTTGTGTCTGCTATTGCTGTGATCTCGCTCATTGTGGGTGGTATTGGTGTCATGAACATTATGTTGGTATCAGTGACCGAACGCACGCAGGAAATTGGTGTACGAATGGCTGTAGGTGCACGTCAAAGTGACATTCTGCAACAATTCCTCATCGAAGCGATTTTGGTTTGTATTTTGGGCGGTATTTTAGGTGTGTTGTTATCGCTTGGTATTGGGCAGGTGATTGGACACTTTGCCAAAGGTACATTCCAAATGGCGTATTCGACAACGTCCATTATCGCAGCCTTTGTTTGTTCAACCATTATTGGTGTAGTGTTTGGATTTATTCCCGCACGTAACGCCGCACAGCTCGATCCTGTCGATGCACTGTCTAGAGAATAAGGACTCCATTTATGCAAATGAATATGACAAAACTTGCAGCTGCCTTAGTTCTAGGAAGCTCACTCATTGGGTGTGCGGCTGTGGTGAAAACACCGTATCAAGCCCCTGCCGTACAAATTCCTGAAGGTTTTGCTTATAACAAAGCCAATCAAGCACAACTGCATACCGATGTATATGCAGACCAATGGTGGACGCTATTTGGTGATCAGCAACTCAATACCCTAGTCAATCAAGTCTTAACGCAAAATACCGATTTAGCCGTTGCAGGCATCCAGTTACAACAAGCACGTTTACGTGCAGGCTTGGCAGCAAATCAGCAAGGTATTCGGGTCAACTCTGGTGTTTCTACAGGACATCGCTTTGATTTAAATTCAGGCGATGACACATCATCTGGACTTTCACTCAGTGCAGGCGTGAGTTATGAAGTTGATTTATTTGGTAAACTTGCACGTCAAACTGAAGTAAGTCGTTGGGAAGCTTTAGCGACTGAGCAAGATTTACAAGCGACAGGTCAAAGTCTGATTGCTACAACTGCCAATTTATACTGGCAATTAGGTTATTTAAATGAACGCTATAATACTGTTCAGCAAAATTTAGCATCAACGCAAAAAACCTATGAATTAGTACGCTCACAATATAAAGCAGGCGCAGTTTCAGGCTTAGATTTAACCCAAGCAGAACAGGCTGTACAAAGCCAAAAAGCAAGCTTGAGCCAAATTGATCAGCAACGTGTTGAAACGCGTACAGCGTTGGCTGTGCTACTGCAAATACCTGTACAACAGCTCAATATTCAAGAACCAAAACAACTGCCACGTATTAGTCTACCTAAAGTATCTGCTGGTTTGCCTGCTGAATTACTCTCACGTCGCCCCGATTTAAAAGCGGCTGAGTTACGTTTACGTGAAGCTTTGGCATCTAAAGATGCGACCAAAGCAAGCTACTATCCTTCAATAAGTTTAACGGGAAATTTAGGTTCAAGCAGTACCTCACTGACACAGCTTTTACAAAATCCCGCGCTGTCTTTGGGTGCAAATTTAAGTCTGCCTTTTCTTCAATATAACGATATGAAAAAGGACTTAAAAATAAGTGAATTGGACTATGAAAAAACCATTATTCAATATCGCCAAACCTTATATCAAGCTTTTGCTGATACTGAAAATGCATTGTCTAATCGTAGCGAGCTAGACAAACAAGTGGCTTTACAGCAACGTAATTTAGAACTTGCAGATAAAACTGAACGTCTGACCCAAGTACGTTATAAGAATGGTGCAATTGCGTTAAAAAATCTTTTGGATGCACAAGAAACTACACGTAATGCACGCCTGACCTTAGTACAGACCAAACAAAGCCAATACAATGCTTATGTGACACTAATGCAAGCTTTGGGTGGAAGTCCAATAAAACAACTCCCGTTAGTTGAATAGTTTTATTGTTTAAGCTTGTTATTTTCTATTAAAAATAAAAAAGAGCTTCAATTGAAGCTCTTTTTTATTTACAAAATTTCTATGCCTATATTTACGATAAATTAAGCTTCTGGCTTTTCTTCAGCAATTTTCACACGAATACCATGACCATGTAAGCGTAAAGTATTTAAACCTTTCACTGCTTTAACACCTTCACGTGCATTTGGCATATCAACAAAAGCAAAACCTTTCGACTTACCTGTTGCTGCATCCATAATCAAATCACATGCGGCTACAGTGCCGTATTGTTTAAACAATTCAAGCAGTTCTGCTTCAGTTACAGTACGCTGTAAACTACGAACTAAAATTTTCATCTCACAACCTTCAATCTAAAATAGGCAAAAAACATCAAAAAGCACTCGCCTACACTACTTTTTGAATGAAAACGGGATTGCTATAGTTTAATCGAGATCAATACCAAAATCTAAATTAATCGCCTGTCGTTCAAGTAAAGCACTTTTAACGGTTTGTTGACGCTGTTTATAATGTGTTTCCGTGGTACATAAATGACGTGTTAGATCATTGAGAAAATAGCTTTCAACCTTACGACCTTGCTCATCAACTTGACTACTTGCCCACATATTTAAATTTTGTTTGGTTAATATTAGTTCATTCTTCGCACGTGTCATCGCCACATAAAGCACACGGCGTTCTTCTTCAACTTCATCAAAATTTCCTTGCGCTCGAGCATGAGGGTACTGCCCTGCAGACACATTTGCCACATAACAGACTTTTTGCTCTGTACCTTTTGCCGAGTGGATGGTAATAAGTGTGACTACATCATCTTGCGATTGACGTTCAATTTCTGAAATAGACACAGGATCTAAAACATATTCTTCTAAAAACTCACTGAGCTGAGAATGTTTAGATGCAAGTTGTTTGACGAGATCAAAATCACCTATACGCTTGTTCCAATCTTTCTTAGCATAATTTTCTTCAAGCTGGTTAAGAATCGCTTCCACACCCAATTTTACGCAAGCTTCCACTTCCGTTTTGAGTACATTCATTTGTTTCATAATCAGCAATGTACTTTCAGGAATGCGCCCAAATTTTTCGAGTTTTTCAGTAATTTTATCGAAATCGGGCTCAGCTAGTAATTGTTGAGCGAGTTTACTTGCACTCACATCGCCCACACCATTCCACAGCGTCAGAAAACGCATCCACGCAATGTCATCGAGCTGATTGGCAATCACACGTAATAAGCTGAGTAAATCCTTCACATGCGCTGTTTCAAGTAGTTTCATGCCACCAATAAAACGATACGGCACATTCGCTTGAATAAATGCAGCTTCAATATGTCGTGCAGCAAAGGCCGAACGCACCAAAACCATATGATTGTTCCAAGCAGAACCTTCAAGCAAATGACGCTCTTTAATGTCAATGGCAATCCATTTGGCTTCATCAAACTCATTCGGAAATACGTGCATACGAGGTTTAATGCCATCACCGCGATAAGCCTCAAGTTTTTTATCATAATCAATTGAGCTTTGACCCAACAACCAATTGGAAAAATCTAAAATTTCTTGGGTCGAACGATAATTTTTTTCGAGTTTGAAAATTTCAGCATCAGGTACACGATCTTTAAAATGGTGAATGTTTTCAAAATCTGCACCACGAAAACCGTAAATCGACTGTGCATCATCACCGACACAGAACAATGAAGTTTTGTCTTTTAAAGGTTCTAAAATTGCCCATTGCAAAGGGTTTGTATCCTGCATTTCATCGACAAGCATATGCTTACAAAGTGATGCAACATAGTCAGTTAGACCTTCCGATTGCGCTAAACCTGAAGCCACCACAGCCAAAATATCGTCATAATCTAAAAAATAACGTGCCTGTTTCCGAGCTTCGTACTCCTTCATTACTTCGGCAATTTGATCTTTATATTCTAAAAATTCAGGCATCTGCTTTTCTAAAGCAAGGCTGAGTTTTTGACGAGTATTTCGTGCAAATGAATACAGATCACAGAGTTCTTTCGGCTTTGGTAAGGCATTTGGATTCTTTTTATCGTCTTTGCCACGAATCAGGCGAAACAACATGAGCTGATCATCACGATCAATAATTGAAAATTGATCTAAGCCAAATGCTTTTGGTACACGGCGCAACAAATACATGCAGAATGTATGGAATGTTGATGCACGTAAGCCTTTGGCATCATCACCTAAAGCAAGTTCAACACGAGCGACTATTTCACTTGCTGAACGACGAGTAAAAGTGAGAATTTGGATTTGATTGGCAGGCACGCCTTGATCAATCAGATAGGCTGCTCGTGCCACGATGGTTTTGGTTTTACCACAACCTGCCCCTGCAAGGACTAGACTGTGCTTAGTTTCAGTCGTAGCAGCTTGTTTTTGTTGAGGGTTTAATTCGTTAATCAGGTTGGCTAAACTCATGGGTACTCATCACATTGTGGATGATGCTAGTTTAACAGAGCTATAGGTAAATGAGGTGGTTTCTACTTTAAGATGATGTCTTCTTAACATAAGCTATAATTTCACTTATAAACTCGAATTGTATGGCGATCAATTACTTGATAATTCAAGCCCAATTTCTTCGTTGTTACATCAAGATATACGAGAAAATTTTGGCCTCGTAAATTAATAGGAAAGCTTTTTTTCGTATCTATATTTTTATCAAAAATGACTTTTATCCCTTTTTCATGTTGGATGAGATATGCCACAGTACCGATTGAATTATCTTCGAATCGGAAAGAGATTTTCTTACCTTGTTGTAAATAATTTTTGACTTCATTTGTCATATCAGATTGAGCAAAACCAAAATTTTGAATACTCAACATTAAAATACCAACCATTATTTTTTTCATTTTTGATCTCTATATTACTTCAATACCTTAACCACATTAACACAACAGCGTTCCAAATTTTTTTCACCATTTTTTAATGCCGTTTGCAAATCACATGCACCATCTACTATGCCGAAAATTGCAGTAAATCCCTTATCATATAATTCCTCAATACCTTTCCCCACATATCCTGCAAAGGCAATCACAGGTTTATTGAATCGCTTGGCAACTTGCGCTACACCAAATGGTGTTTTGCCAAATTTTGTCTGAAAGTCAATTCCTCCCTCACCCGTAAAGACATAATCTGCCTGGTCAATTTTTTCACTCAATCCTGTTTCCTCAATCACAATTTCCACACCTGAGCGAATTTTTGCACCTGCAAAAGCCATTAAGCCGAAACCTAGACCACCTGCTGCCCCAGCTCCTGCAATATCTTGAAAATCTTGCCCAATATGCTGAGCAACAAGATCGGCAAAATGGCTGAGATTTTGATCTAAAACTTCTACCATTTCAGATGTTGCACCTTTTTGTGGAGCAAATACATGAGATGCGCCATTTTCACCACATAAAGGATTATTTACATCACTGGCAATAACAATTTCAGTCGATTTCAAACGTGGATCAAGCTGTGAAAGATCAATGCTTTGAATTTGATCCAGTTGACCACCACCCACTTGAACAGCCTGACCATTTTCATCCAAAAATTTTGCACCTAACGCCTGTGCCATGCCTGCTCCTGCATCATTAGTCACACTGCCACCTAAACCAATAATGATTTTGGATACACCTAATTCTAAAGCCGCTTTAATTATTTCCCCTGTACCTAAAGTCGATGTCAGTAACGGATTTCGCTGTGATGATTCAATCAGGTGAATACCATTTGCTAACGCCATTTCAATCACAGCGGTTTGATCATTTTCAATTAAGCCAAAATAACTTTGCACTTTTTGCTGAATAAATGGACCTGAAACATCTAGCTCAACTTTTCGACCATTTCTGGCAGCAACTAAGGCATCTACCGTTCCCTCACCGCCGTCTGCCATAGGTACATAAATAAATTGTGCATCGGGTAGAGCTTTTACAATGCCTCGTTGCATAGCAGCACAAGCTTGCTCAGCCGTCATACTTTCTTTAAATGAATCAGGTGCTAGGAGAAAAGTTTTCATAATTTGTGAATATTTGATGTTTCAAATATTATTAACACAAATCTAAGCTTAGATAAATTTTCATTCATAAACGATAACTACAAAATAAAAATGCCTGATTAAATCATCAGGCATTTCTTTAAATCAATAATATTTAACATTTAATAACTTGCGGGAGGAATCCGTTTAATTGCTGCAGCAAAAGTGAGATAATTCACGCCTTGAAATAAGATATCAACAGCTAAAAATAAACCTAGCACCCAAAATGGCGCATCTGGTGAAGCTAAAATCATAATACCTGTAATGAGTGTGAGTAAGCCCGAAAATAATGTCCACCCCCAACCTGACATTGGTTTAAGTATAAATGCATTAAATATTCGAATAAAACCAGCAATTAACAATGCAACCGCCAATAAATTTGTGAGTACTATGGCTGTAGTGATTGGTGATTTAAATGCGTAATATCCAGCCACAAGATACAAAATACCAAATAGCGCCCATAACCATCGAAAACCGCCATCAAAGATTTTAAATGCAGCAATAAGATGAAGTACACCGCCGATCATCATCAATACACCAAATAGTGTAACAACTGTGAGTGTTGCCATACCTAAAGATGCCAATAAAACTAAACCAAAGATGACGAGCAATGCCCCCAATAACAAATACCATTTACGATTTTCATGTAATTGATGACGAACAAGATCATTTCCCACAGTTTTCATCTGACGTACTCCTCTGTTCTATATTCATTTTTTAATTGAAGTTTTATTGTTAGCTCAAATATTTCCAACTGTCTGTTTCATTTTGTCGATTACTTTTAACTATTGAGCTGAAATATTTTCTATGATTTATGATCATTGTGGATAAAACAATATTTATCCACATTATAACTTCTTAAGTTTTCAACAAATACTTATCACTATTTCATCCAACCTATTTCCTGTGCCGTTGTTGGACTCATCATCGTATCTTGTAAGCTTTTAGGCGTCACACTTTTATTTTCAGATAACGGAATATAACCGCCCATGATTTCCGCCATACTTTGTGGATACAAAGGTTTACGATCAGGCTCTGCATATCCCAAAGGATAAATTGGCTGTCCACTTAGCATGTCATATTTATCTGTTGCACCAAAGGCATGCAATAACTCATGTGTCGCAACCACTTGATTCGAGCCACGATATTTTTCGGATGCAAATAAATTGACTGTACCAATGCGGCCACGTTGTAATGCCACAGAATGCTTAAGTACATTGGTTTTTTGCGGATTATAAAAATTTAAATAAAGTGTTACATCGGGAGAACCATCTGCACTTTGATGCTGTTTCCAAGCATAATAACGGAATTTTAAACTCCATAAAATATTATCCAACATACTGTTCGATACCGGTACTTTCGGAGGAAGTTCCGTCAATGTTCGCCCCAATTGAAAGTCAAAAAAGATAGCTTGCCCACGGAACTGTCTAGAATTTTCAGCTAGAAAATGCTGTGTTTGATCTAGGTTTTCAATGGAAATTTGCTCAATATATTTTGCCGTTACTGGATCCCCATCAGCATTGATAGGATGTAGCAATACAATCACTGATTTGTTCCAATCTTGATTCATATCTTGCCAAGTACTAAATGCTGCCCATGCTAAAATCAGCAGTAATATCGAAACTCGAATTTTTTTCCACACTTCAATATACTCCTTGATTCTATCTTTTCATTATGCTGAATAATCTTTCAGTTTTACTTAATTTTTAGGAGTAATGATGGCTTTTGTAGTACGAAATTTTCCCAAATAAAATCATACAACTTTCTCTGATTTGAAAATACTGCTAATTTTTTTGCTTTTTGTATACTACACCACTGATATTCTGTATGTTCATGATTCAATTCAATGCTCTGATTCGGCTCACAATAGCCAACAAAGACAGGAATCATTTCAATCACATTTAAGCTCGGTTCATAAAACTGTTCAATAAAATCTGCACTAAATAATTGCTGAACATGAGTACCCGTTTCCTCTAGAATTTCACGTAATATAGCTTGACTCGCAGTTTCGTTAGGCTCAACTTTACCTGCAACATGACACCAAAAATTACCCTTAACACGGTTCATTAGCAAAATTTTGAGTTCACCTTCTATTTCTGATAATAGAACGGCTGAAACGACGACTGAACGAATTGGAATCATAAGTAAGTGACTTCACTTTATTCAATTATATATTTCACATCATATAAAAAATGCCCACTAAAGTGAGCATTTTATTTGTATTTTTAAGCGCGCTAAAACTTAAGCTTCAACCCATTTTCCATCTTGGTAAACCAAAGACCATTTTGTTTGTTTTCCTTCAGGCGTTTCAGAACCAATATATTGCACTTGATTTTTACGACTGAATTTTACCAAAGTTGGGTTTCCTTCAGGATCTTGATCGGGTGCTTGCAAAATAAATTGGTATTTTGGATCAAGCTGATCAGCAACGGTACGTAACTCTGCAACCTTCGGTGCACGAGTTTCACGAACTTTCGGGAACTTACTTGCAGCTAAGAATAAACCTGCTGCACCATCACGTAAAACAAAGAAGTCATCGTGCTTAGTTGAACGTAAATGTTCCATTTTGATCGGATCTACACGAGGTGGTGCAGGCTGACCGCTTTTTAAAACTTTACGCGTATTATCACAACTCATACAGGCAAAATAAGGACCGAAACGCCCCGTTTTCAACTGCATTTCGCCATCACACTTATCACATGGAATAGTTGGACCATCATAGCCTTTGATCTTGAACTCACCTTCTTCAAGCTCATAACCATCACAATCTGGATTATTCCCACAAATATGTAATTTACGTCCACCATCAATCACATAACTGTCCATTGCTGTTTCACAGATTGGACAACGTTTTTTCGACATCAAATCTGCAGTTTCAGCAGAGTCATCATCAGATAAAATTGCAAGTGACTCTACAGGTGTCAGGTTCAACGTTCCTTTACAACGCTCTTTCGGTGGTAAGTTATAACCTGAACATCCTAAGAATACGCCTGTTGTACCTGTACGAATCTGCATTGGCCGTTCGCATTCTTTACAATGCACAGCTTCAACTTCGACAGGTAAATTACGGCGCATGCCATTTTCACCCTGAGCTTTGGTTAAACGCTGTTTAAAGTCGCCATAGAAGCTATTGAGTAGTTCTTTCCAATTACGTTCACCATCGGCAACTTTATCGAGTTGAGCTTCCAAATCTGCGGTAAATGCATAATTCATCAGATTATTAAAGTTTTCATCTAGACGATCTGTAACAATCTCGCCCATCTTCTCTGCATAAAGGCGACGGTTATCAAGCTTCACATAACCACGGTCTTGAATAGTCGAAATAATCGCAGCATAAGTCGATGGACGACCAATGCCTTTTTTCTCTAACTCTTTGACCAATGATGCTTCAGTAAAACGTGCAGGCGGTTTAGTAAAGTGCTGTGAAGGGTCAAGTTTTTCAAGACTTAAAACTTCACCAACTTTTACAGCAGGCAATAATACATCATCATCAGATTTGTTTTGACCACGAACACGGGTAAAACCATCAAAAACTAAAGTACGACCTTTGGCTTTGAGTTCAACGCCATTAGCATCTACCAGAATAGTCGATGACAAATACTCCGCAGGTGTCATCTGACATGCCACAAACTGACGCCAAATCAGATCATATAAACGCTGTGCATCACGTTCCACACCTACTAAGCTGTCACCTTTTAAAGTCACATCAGATGGACGAATCGCTTCATGGGCTTCTTGCGCACCTGCTTTATTACCATAACGATTTGGCTTTGCAGGAACATACTTTTGACCAAATTCAGTTTCAATATGTGTACGTACCATATTGACTGCATCATCACTTAAGAACGTTGAGTCAGTACGCATATAGGTAATAAAACCAGCTTCGTACAAGCGTTGTGCCAACATCATAGTTTTCTTCACTGAGAAGCCCAGACGGGTACTGGCTGCCTGTTGCAAAGTCGATGTGATATACGGCGAACTTGGATTAACCTTGGTTGGTTTATCTTCACGTACAGCGACTTTATATTCCGCATCATTTAAAATTTTTAATAAAGCATCTGTTTGCGCTTTATTTTGCAATTTTAAAGTTTTACCACCTTGTTTGACGGCTTCTAAACGAATGTGATCTTTTTTAGATTTCGTATCTGCAAAAACTTGCCAATATTCTTCAGGAATAAAAGCACGAATTTCACGTTCACGCTCAACAACAAGTTTAGTTGCAACAGATTGAACACGACCTGCCGATAAACCACGGGCAATTTTTTCCCAAAGTAATGGTGAAATCATAAAGCCCACAACACGGTCTAAGAAACGACGTGCTTGTTGTGCATTAACTTTATCAATATCAAGGCGAGAAGGTTGTTTGAAGGCTTCTTGAATCGCATTTTTAGTGATTTCGTTGAAGACTACACGTTGATAACGTGACTCATCACCACCAATCACTTCTTTTAAATGCCAAGCAATCGCTTCCCCTTCCCTATCCATATCCGTTGCGAGATAAACTTCGTCAACTTGTGAAGCAAGCTTTTTCAGTTCCGCAACGACATGTTCTTTACCTGGCAATACTTCGTATTTGGCTTTCCAATCATGTTCTGGATCAACGCCCATACGATTAACGAGGGCATTTTGAGCTTTTTCAGCTTTCTGTTCATCCGTCAATTTGGTGCGTGTTACTGGTTTTTTTTCAGTCGACTTACTTGAACCACCAGTAGGTAAATCACGAACATGACCAACCGATGATTTCACAATGTAATTTGAGCCAAGATATTTATTAATGGTTTTCGCTTTTGCAGGCGACTCCACAATCACTAGGGCACGTTTTTTTCCAGCATCAGGAGAGTCTGCTGTAGTGCTTTTGCTTGTTGTAGAGCGAGGAGCTTTCGCCATGTGAACTGTTAATCCTATTTTTAAAGTTAAATTTCAGCCAAATGCAGTAGATATGCTTTCATATCTTCTAGCTGGGATGCTTTTAGGTCTGATTCTTCATCCCAATAAATGCCCACATAGTTAGCCTGCATATCAATAGCATAAATCCCTTTTAATGCAATGGGAAAATCATTAAATTTCTCATCACCCTGAATCAGTTTCAGTTTTTGATCTTCGACTTTGGCACGCATTAAAGGTAAGCGAGTATCAGGCATTATTACACTATAATATGCGACCATGCTCGCACGGTTTTCTGTTGCCATTGGTACACCCGTCCAATCAGGTGCAACAATTAACCGAGGATTTAAACCCATTTTACGGGCTTTTTCCCGCATCATTCCCAATGCTTTTTCTCTTGGGCTGACACGTAGTCCAAAAATTGATCCCAATAAAAAAACACCAATAAAAATCGCAACCCAAAGACCTGTGTGTTCCATAACTCACCTTTTCATTCTCCTATTAGATTTGCATAAGCAATAGGTCAAAGGCAAGTTTTAAATGTTTCACAATCTCATTGGTAGATAAAAATACAACAATAATTATTTATAGGACATTCATATAATTATGATTTTTGAAATTAGGTAATAAATTCTGAATATTACCCGTTACTTTCGGTCAATAAAAAGGATTACCCATATTCATCAAAAAATAATGACTTTAAACACTAAGTCATGGTCTTAATTCAAGTACATCTCATGGCTATAAACCACCTCATAACCATTCCAATAAATATACCCTTTTTCAATCAGCTCTTTCAGTAAAAGTCGAATGTCAGATTGTGGGAACATCTCTTCAAGCATGTCACGTAAAGCATAAATATCTTTAGGTTTATCTGTTTTTAGATCATGCAACTTACGAATCACTTCCATTTGCATGGGATCAATTTGTGTAAAATTTTTAAATAAAGGGCGTTGCACACCATGAACATCTTCACTTAAAGCATCATCCATGCGAACCAATTGATGCGTATCAGATTGTAAATTCTCCAGAATCGTATCAATTTTTTCCAATTTTGACTGCTCAATTTCTTTATTGAGATCAAGATCGACCCATTGTTTCAAAACCTTTTTCCGCACAGATACTTTCTGTTCTTCACGGCGAATAATATTTAGGTTAATAAGTATTCCCACTAAATTTTGGGCTTTTTCTGGGACAATTTTTAAAATATTACTCACTGAATTACGTAAACTTTCTACTGTATTAGGCTGACCTGTCATTTGCCCCAAAGCATCACAATATTTTTTAACCAAGCTCAATTGTGGCTTTTGTCTAATCGTTTCAATATCGGGTAAAGATACTTTTTTCTTACTAGATAATTTGACTGGTTCACGTTCAATTTGAATCAAACTACAATCTAAATTGGAAGAAGCCATCATCTTGACCAACAAAGTGCTTTCAGGCATGGCTGATATAACTTCTGTATGGGTTTCAGGCTCAAGCAACGCCATTAACTGTCCAACAATCATGGCATATTCAAATTCTTTTTCACGTGCAGGTGGTGTCTCTAAAATGACAATCTGCCCACTGCTGATCCATGTTGAAAGCTCAGTCATATCTTCAAGTGCAAACTCAAACTGACCTGTACAATTAAAAAAGTAAATGACAGGATAGTGCTCAACAATATCGCTTAACATTTTTGCTGTCGGCATATTATTTTCAAGGTCAAGCAAAACAACTTTTTTTAACATGGGAGAGTATAATTGTGTAGAACAGAAAAGAGATATTACACAAACCTTTATGAAAAAGGTCAAATAAAATAGATAAATAAATAGATTTTATGGTAAAAATCACTCAATAAAAACATCAAAAAACTCCATAAATTATAAGTAAAATTATGGAGTTAATGTTGTTTTTTTAATCTAAAAATAATAATTAATGGACTTCAAATTCTGCATCTGCAGGGTCAAATCGCCAAGTTCGAACAATACGTAGTTCTGAAATATCTTTCATTTTGGCATCAAAACGACCAAAAGGCGCACCCTTTCGAACAGAGTTTTTTGCAGCTTCATCCAAAACACTATGTCCTGAACTATCAATCAAACGGATGGCACGAATCCCACCTTCCCGATTCAAAATTACCATTAAACGCACTTCGCCCGATAAGCGTTGTTGTTTAGCCAAATCAGGATAATATTGATTGCCGTACGCTTCTACTTTTTCACGAAATTTATCGAGATAGCCTGCCGAAGCATCCTGTTTTGCTTGAATACCATCAAGCGTTTTAATTTGTTGCAAGCGACTAAAATTTTGCTGTTTCTGCATATATTGGGCTTCTAGACTCGCCACCATAGCAGCTTTTGCCTGAAACTGACTTTGCATTTCATCTAAGGCTTTTTTACGTTCACTCTCTTCGGTTTGCTTCTGCCAACTCAACACTGTCATCAGCACTTTTTCTTCAAATTTGAGTTCACGTTTTTGTTGAATTTGTTCAAGCGCTTGTAATTGCTGATCGCCTGCACTGATATCTTCAGACTGTGCTGGCATTTCGCTGGTCATTCTATGCGCTTCGCGAAATGTTCCTGAACCTTGCTGATCTTCTTGTGCCAAAAAATCTGCATTTTTTATTTTTTCACTACTTGGTCGCAATGTCACAGCAATATCTTTACTCTGTGTGTCTGATTCTGTAGGCATACCAAACTGTATTGCTAAAACTCCACCGTGCACAAGAATAGCTGTTAAAACAGCGCCTAAAAATAAGCGATCGTGCCACCACGTTGAAACAGGCTTTGGGAAATGAACTATCGTTTTTATCATGATTTTAAACCGATCAAACACCTGATCTTGAAAACAAAAAGAGTATAAAACAGTACGAACCTACAGTGGTTTTAAACAGTTATCACAATTATGCTAAAGCGTGATGATGATAAAAATTTCCGACCTGTTATTTTAAATCAAGAAAAATGGTGCATGGAATTTTGCTAAACTGCAATCACTAGACTTGAAAATTTTTAAAAAATCGACAAGATAACAGCCCTATAAAATGTCGTTCACTTAGGAAAACATCTATGCCGACGTTGCTTACCAACATTGCGAATCG
Source organism: Acinetobacter sp. TY2 (assembly GCF_046269225.1). Classification (NCBI taxonomy): domain Bacteria; kingdom Pseudomonadati; phylum Pseudomonadota; class Gammaproteobacteria; order Moraxellales; family Moraxellaceae; genus Acinetobacter; species Acinetobacter sp. TY2. The sequence goes on along the minus strand of NZ_JBJZOR010000006.1, from coordinate 11,799 downwards.
CATTCGTCAAGTATATCAAAAGGCGGAAGGATTCATAGAAGAAGAACGAGAGTTTCCTGTTTCTCAAGTTTTTCTGAACGCGACATTTAAGCGTTTTGTCACCGATAATGTCAAAATTCTTGAAGATTTACACGCCGATTTACATGATGATTGGTTACGCCTATATGCGACAATCAACGTCAAAGGTATGCATTTGGTTTTAGGTGTAAACCTCAAATTGGTTCAGATGGAATTTAACAAAGATATGCAGCTAATCGTCTTTGAACAAATCAGCAATACTGAAATTATTGAAGCACGCTATCCAAGTATTTGGATGAAAATGGCGGTAAAATGCGCAGTATTTTTCTATCATAATTTTTTACATAGCGACCCTTTAGGTCCAATTTTACAAAAATTTAATGTCATTGAAGTCAAAGATGATTTACTGCATTTGGACTTAAATCGTTGGCTCGGAAAAAATCGTTCAATCATGCAAACACTAAACAAGGTTCATGTGAACCATGCTGAACTTAGAGAAACCGAACTTGTTGTTGTGGGCAATGTCAATTTAGCAGCGGTCTTTAGCAAACTTGCGGTCAGTCGTATGTCTTCTACTTTTGAAGATGATGAGGATCTACCTGAAGAAACAGTCACGCCGATCCGACAGAAAGAAAATACTTAACCTATGCATACGGAACACAAGTTAAATTCAAAAGATACACAACTCTACATTTTTGCGCTAAAAACAGATTTCTTCTCCTTAATTGAGTCGCATAATAGCGAGAATGAACCATCGCAATTGAATTTGCACAGGATTATTTCAAATGACACAATATCTATTTAAAACACCCGTCTTTAAAAAATTAGGTCTTGCTACAGGAACAACTGCTGTCCTGCTACTGTCAGCTTTTTCAGGACAAGCCTATGCAATGAGTCCATTTCAGGCAACTTATCAATTTGCCTACAACGGTAAAAATGTCGGAACAGCAACCCGTACATTAAGCCAAAGTGGTAACAACTGGAATTATGTCTTTGCAGCCAAAGCAGCAGGACTTGCATCAGCAACAGAAACGAGCAATTTTACGTTCAACAATGGTCAAATCATTTCAAATAACTTCACTCGAACAAGTAAAGTTTTAGTCCACAATGATACGATGAGCATCAAATTTAACCCTGCTGCTAAAGTCATTAACACCAATAAAAGCAATAAAGCACGCTCATTTGCTTGGAAAGTAGGTGCATTGGATGAACTAAATGCTGAACTCCAATTACGTGAAGATTTAAAAAACAATGGATTAAAAGCAACTTATCTGATTGCAGGTGCAAAAAGTCTTGAAGCACGTCGCTTTGTGAAACAAGGCAATGAAACAGTTAAAACGCCTTATGGGACATATAACACTCTTAAAGTTGTCTTAACACATGATAATGGCTCAAAAAGTTCAACCTTCTGGCTTGCACCCAATTTGGACTATTTACCCGTTAAAATGGCGCATCAAGATGAGAAAACATCATTTAGCTTGCTGTTGACTGGTTACAAAAAATAAGTAACTTTTCAATATTTAATCATTTTCAGCTTGCTTTTTTTTTAGTGCTTTCTAAAATATGCGTTTGCTATAAATAGCACCTTGCTCTTAGAGGAATCTCCCGTGCACGCTCTGGAACAGAAAATCCTGGCTGAAGGTATTGTCTTATCTGACGAAGTACTAAAAGTCGACTCATTCTTAAATCACCAAATTGATCCTGTGATGATGCAGCAAATTGGACAGGAATTTGCTCGTCTATTTAAAGATTCAGGTATTACTAAAATTATTACCATTGAGGCTTCAGGTATTGCTCCTGCAGTCATGGCAGGTCTTGAACTTGGTGTTCCTGTTATTTTTGCACGTAAATATCAATCTTTAACCCTTAAAGATGATTTGTATCGTTCAAAAGTATTTTCTTTTACCAAACAAATTGAAAGCACCATTGCGATTTCAAAGAAACACATCAATGAAAATGACAAAGCTCTTGTAATTGATGACTTTCTTGCCAATGGTCAAGCTGCATTAGGTCTTGCTGATCTTATTCATCAAGCCAATGCTGAAGTCGTAGGTATTGGTATCGTGATTGAAAAATCATTCCAACCAGGTCGTGAACTTCTACTCGATAAAGGTTACCGTGTAGAGTCTTTGGCTCGTGTAGAGTCTTTGGCAAATGGTACAGTAACTTTTGTTCAAGAATAAAAGCTAAACAAATTATTGTCGAAAAGCGCTACAAGGAATCCCTCGTGGCGCTTTTTTATGCCTGACCTTTATCTCAAATAAAAAGATCATTTTCATCATTCATTTCAGTGCATTGTTCTACTATATTGGTTTACATATAAAAATTAGACACGGATGTACAATGCAATCACTGACGCAAAATTTAATTGATCTACTCAATGTAAAACAAATCGATCAATATCTCTTTCAAGGACAATGTACTCAACTGTTTGGCTCGCATTTATTTGGTGGACAAATTCTCGGGCAATCGCTGATTGCAGCCTCTAAAACCACAGATCGCCCTGCACATTCACTACATGCTTATTTTATTCGTAGTGGTCGAACTGATGCGCCAATTTTATTTAAAGTTAAAAATCTCAGAGATGGACGAAGCCTTGCCACACGACAAGTACATGCGATACAAGATGGTGAAGTTATTTTTTCTGCAATGATTTCATTTGCTAAACCTGAAGAAGGATTGAATTATCAACTACCTGAGCCTGAGTACCCTGCACCAGAAACACTCATGTCAGAGCAAGAATATAAACAAATGATTTTTGATGATATTCCTGAATATATGCGTAAAACAATTATGCGACAGTTTAACCTACGCATGCATCCAATCAATCCGCTCAATCCATTTCGCCCAAAAAAAGCCGAAGCAAAGTATGCCGAATATATGCAAACCTTTGATCCTATTCCACCCGAACATGATCAAGTCATGATCCATCAAGCGATTATTGCGTATTATTCAGATTACAACTTACTGACGACATCTTTACGACCACATAGCGTAAGCTATGCCAATGGCAGTGTCCGCAGCGCAAGTCTTGATCATAGTCTGCATTTTCATCACAAATTCAAAGCCGATGAATGGTTACTTTATGACATGGACGCTACACGCACGAGTCAATCACGTGGAATTAATTTCGGACGTCTATGGCAAAATGGGCAGCTTGTCTGTAGCGTCACGCAAGAAAGCCTGATGCGAGTACCACAATAATGGATACTTATCACACCAATCTATTGACATAAAATATCAAAATTTCAGTCATTGTTGATTTACAATTCAAAGCTATACTAAACAGGTATATCTGCTTTACATCGCTTACCGACAATACATGTAAAATAGATATTCGTAACAGACAGAAACGTATCGATTCACCATAACTCGATAAAGACAAATGGACTTTGCCGAGCGAGTAAAAATCAATGACTGATGAACAAGCTTTAAGTTGCCCAAAATGTGGCTCAACTGAAATTGCCAAACGTAATCATGAACAATTACTGCAAAAAACTGGCGGTGTTTTATTATCTGCTGCAGGCACAACCGCAGGAACAGTCGGTGGCGCAGCATCTGGCGCAACCATAGGTGCTGCTATTGGTGCTGTTGCTGCAGGACCACTCGGTGTCATCATGGGTGGAACCATTGGTACACTTGTTGGCGCAGTCGGCATTGGCATTACTGGTGGTTTTTTAGGACATCGTTTTGGTAAAAAAGCAGGTGAAATTGTTGATCAAAATATTTACCTTGATTATCAATGTTTAAAATGCAAGCATCGTTTTAAAGCGCCCGATTCTGAACAAATAACTCAAATCAATCACAAAGATCAATAATTTTGCTTTGTTGTAAAGTTTTATTGTGAGCATTAAAAAGTCAGCATATTTAAGCTGACTTTTTATTCAAAAATCAATCAAGATGATTGTAATTTTTTAACCACTTCACCTAAGCGTTTGCCTTGCACTTCACACAAAATTTTCTCATCTTGGCTGAGGCTTTGATCATGGCGTGGACCACTGACATGCGTTGCACCATAAGGTGTTCCACCCGTTTTGGTATTAGATAGTGCGGGGGTTGCATTGCTTAACCCCATAATCATCATGCCATGATGAAACAAGGGCGGAAGCATGGTGAGTAATGTACTTTCCTGCCCACCATGCATTGAACCTGATGATGTAAATACGCAAGCAGGCTTATTGTGCAACGCACCATTCAGCCATAGGCTCGTTGTTTGATCCCAAAAATATTTCATTTCCGATGCCATATTACCAAAGCGTGTTGGCGAACCAAGTGCCAAGCCCGAACAGTTTTGTAAATCATCTAAAGTGCAATAAATATCACCTTCTTCAGGAATACTTGCTTCAGCTTGCTGAACCACAGTCGATAAATTGGGTACTGTACGTATTTTTACTGCCACGCCTGCAGACTCAATACCATTGGCAATCAGGTGTGCCATTTCTCTGGTTGAGCCATATTTGCTGTAATATAAAACCAATACGTACGCTTGCATCTTTGACTCAAATTTATAGAAAAAGAAAACTATACGATATTTTCACCATTTTTTGGTTAAGCTAGTAATGTAACTTGTAAGAATGATGAATAAAAACAGAGACCCAAGCTTTATGATGAATTTGTTAAAGAAACTACCCTTTTACGACAAGACTTGGTTTCAATTTATTTTTTTTGTTTTAAAACGTTTTGAAGCTGACCGTTGCCGAGAGCAAGCAGGCTCACTTACCTATACAACCCTATTTGCCGTTGTACCGATGTTGACGGTTTTTTTAGTGATTATTTCATCCATTAAAGCACTCGAACCCGCCCGTCAACAATTACAACAAATGATTTATAGCAACTTTCTACCTAAAACGAGTATTGCATTCGATAAGGCATTTAATGTCTTCACAGAAAATTCGAGCAATTTGACTGTAATTGGTGTGCTATTTTTATTTATTACTACAGTGATGATGCTCACAAGTATTGAAACCGTGTTTAATCGTATTTGGCGCGTCACTGATACCCGTAGTGGAATAGTAGGTTTCATGCGCTATTGGACGATTATTTCTCTCGGTCCAATTCTACTCGGTAGTGCTTTTGCAATTTCATCAACGCTTGCCTCTATGAGCATTTTAAGCAACAGCTTTGGCGGTTATCAACTCGATGGCGCATTTTTATTGAAAATGCTGTCTTTCGGTCTGACCATTCTTGGCTTTTTCATTCTGTATTGGACTATTCCCAATCGTACTGTACCCATTCGGGCAGCGATGATTGCGGGATTATTTGGTGCTGTTGTGTTTGAGTTACTGAAACACCTATTTGGTTTCGTCATGACCAATTTTACAAGCTATACCATTGTGTATGGCGCATTTGCGGCTATTCCTATTTTCTTATTATGGATTTTTTTATCATGGAATATCGTACTGCTTGGTGTAGAAATCAGTTATGCTCTGACTGCATTTCACGCCCATCAAACTCAAAATCGCCATCCTATTCTCATGCTGCTCGAGTTATTACAACTGTTTTATAACAAACAAAAGCATGGTCAAGTGGTTACAGATGCCGAAGCCTTAGACATTATTGGACGTAGCGAAATTGGGCATTGGCCTACTTATGTATCTATGCTTGAAAAACAAAACTTAATTAGACGTACAGATAATAATGAATATGTCTTGGCACGTAATTTAGATACGATTGATTTTTGGACATTTTATAAAGCATTACCCTACCCATTACCACGGCGTAGTGAGATTGGTGGCATTCCAGCAGATCATCATTGGATGCAACGTATTGCCCCTGCACTCATCGAATCTGATGAATATCTAGCGGCTAAACTTTCTATTCCGCTTTCGACCATTTTAGATGAAAAATAATGATCAAAAATTTTAAGCAAAAAGACCTCAAATGAGGTCTTTTTGCTTTTATACATAAAATCTGCCGAATGATTTGATTAACTTATACTCTTGAATTACTGAACCAACCTCGAATACTAACGACCATAATTCCACACATCACCAATATTGTTCCGACAATAAAATTCAATTCAATTTTTTCATCCAAGAACCATACTCCAAATAACATGCCAAAAATTGGAGTTAAAAATGAAAATACACCGATTCTTGAAGCAAGATAATGTCTAAGTAACCAAAACCATAGTAATAAACAGAAAAACGATACAATCAAAGTTTGGAAAGCCAAAGTCGACAAGGTGAGCCATGTCCAATGGATCTCCGATTGCCCTGTAAAATATGCCAATGGAAACATGACCACAAATGCTCCAATCAATTGATAGAACATAGTATGAGTCGGATGTGCTTCGCCCAATTTACTCATACGCAGTGAAATGGTCGTCAATGCCCAAAATAGCCCTGCCATCAATGCTAAAAAGTCACCATAAAGCACTTGCATCAAGTTTTGTGACTGTGTCGCATCTCTCCCCACAAAAGTCACAATGATGCCGATAAAAGCAAGTAAAATTCCGCCCCACTGAAATTTGGATAATCGTTCAGATGGAAATTTAAAATGCAGCCCTAATGCAGTAAAAATTGGTGAGGTATACAAGAACATAACCGTATGTGAAGCAGAGGTATAACGTAGCGCTTCAGCGACTAAAACAAACTCAGCAGTAAATAAAAGTGCAACCAAAATTCCAGGACGTAAATATTCTTTTGATAATAAACCAGCCCCTTCGGGTAAACGAATCAATGGAAAGACCAAAATTGCTGCCAGACCCGAACGTAATGCCAATTGCATCATCGGTGAAATATCTGTCGCAGCCAATTTTAAGACCACTTGCTGTAAACCCAAAATAATGCACAGTATGAGCATGAGTATAGAGGCTTTCGAATCGAGATCCTGACGTTGATCCACAAGGCATTCTCAAAAGATAAACAATGCATTACTATAAAACTGTCAATTTTGAAATATATATTTCATTTCAGACAAAAGATCATCTCTTTCAGGCAATTTCACACTTATGGTCAAAAAGTCATTTTCAAAACATTCGACTGAGCAACTGTTAAAACTCGAAACCAATGATGAAATAGTTGCACCCTTATGGATTGATTTTAGGGATGATCCTGCACAGTCTGTTTACCCAGTTCATGGTCATGCTTGGGGGGAATTTATCTATGCATTTAATGGTGTTATGCAGGTCACTATTGATCAAATTAACTATATTACTCCACCACCTCATGGACTATGGTTACCGCCACACATACAACATAGCGGGCTCAATCGGACTTCTGTGTCACATGGAACGTTATATATCCATGAAAGCCTGTGTCATGCACTTCCAAGCCAAGCCGGTATTATGTTGTCCTCAGCATTGGTGTCAGCGATTTTTCTGCATTTAAAGCAACATCGCCTGCCCGATACTCATCCTGAACACATCCGACTTTTACACGTTCTACATGATCAACTTCAACATGCGGAACTGATTGGAAATTATTTACCACATACAGAACATGTAGGGCTTAAAAAAATTTTAGATTATTTGCATCAGCATCCTGCCGATCAAAGTAATTTGGCTGTCTTATCTCAGAAAATGAATATGACTGAACGCACGTTGGCACGCTTGTGCCAAAAAGAATTAAACATGTCTTTACATGAATGGCGACAGCGTTTAAAAGTGACTCAAGCTATGTCGATGCTCAATCGAGGACAAAGTGTCGAGCATATTGCCTATGATTTGGGTTATGCCAATGCTTCTGCATTCATTAATATGTTTAAGCGTTGGATGAATATCACGCCTGATCAGTTTCGTAAACAGTGTCAAAGCTGATGATGATTCACATATAAGTTCAAGAAAACACTTATAAAAAATGGATTGAAATTTACATTCCAATCCATTAATTCTAATAACTTACCATTTATTTAAAAAATTTAAAGGCTTTATTTTACAAAGGTTTTCCATACAAAATCTTGCGTTTGACCATGTAAAGTCATGGTCAATTGATCACCTGATGCAAGTGCTGCAACACCCGCAGGCGTACCCGTCATCACCACATCACCCACTTCAAGGCTGAACGCTTGGCTAATGTCACAGAGCAAATATGCAATACTAAAAAGGAGCAATGCAGTATCGCCCTTTTGACGCACCTGATCATTGACCTGAAAATCAAATGTCACTGCATTCCACGCCTTGACTTCACTGACTTCGACCCAATCTGCCAATACACACGCACCATCAAATGCTTTGGAACGTTCCCATGGATGACCTTTTTTCTTCAAGCTATCTTGTAAATCTCGTAAAGTAAGGTCTAGTCCAAGTGTCACAGCACCAATCGCTTCTAAAGCTTTTTGTGGATCCGTTTCATTTTTTAAAGGCTGATCAAGGCGTAGAGTCAATTCACATTCATGATGTAAATTACCTAAGTTTTTATTCCAAGTAATCCCGTCTTCAAGTGAAATGAGGCTACTTGGTGGTTTAATAAATAACACAGGGCTGTCTGGAATCGCATTGCCTAATTCCTGAGCATGCTCGGCGTAACTTCGACCAACACAGACAATTTTTGATGGACGTGTATTCATCTTATTCCCTTCTATAGACTGCGATAATTCAAACAAAGCGATGATATAAATCTATTTTTTAAAGGTATTTTCAAAAGCAGTTTGATCTGCCGCTTGTGCAAATGCTCGTTTCGGTACAATCACCACAGTACGATTTTTTAGCTCAATCATATAGGTCATTTTACCCACTAAGAAAGACTGAACTTCGGCATAATTAAACTTTTGCTTCGGACGACCACTCGTAAACAATTCAAAGTAATCTTGAAATAATTCAATACCCTGTTCACTCTTTCCAAATTGGTACTTAATAAATTGACGCTTAAACATCATTGGTAAAAACCAATAACGCATAAAAACTTGTAACAATAGGAAAAACCCGCCGAGCATCACATAGTATTTACCAATCCCTGAAAAACCAAGATAAAGCCCCCAAGCGATAATTCCTACACTCACCAAGGGTGTCAAAAAACGACTGAGTTGTTTTTTCCCAAAAGTCGCAAGTTTAAAACCATCCTGAGATTCTTCGAGATTCAAGTAATAACGTAGAGAGATTGTCGGCTGAACGTCTGACATAGCTTTTTTCAACACAATAAATATTTTGAATGTCCGAATAGTACACCACATTTGTGTCTTTTCGCTTCACTTTCAGTCATACAGGCACGAATCAATCACATGGCTGTATTTAATCGTACTTTACATATTCATTATAGATTTTTAATTTGAAAAATTAAAAAATCAGCACACAATTAAGGCGCACATAACGATCAAAAATACAGACACAAAGATAATGACACGGATGACACCACAATGCGTATACCCATTTTTACCACATTAAGCTTAATACTGATCAATACGAATTGTTTTGCTCAGCTCGTTAAATGGAACGATCAGATTCCAAGTGCGGTTCAGCCGTTTCAAAATAATCCGCAGAACCTTGCAGCCTATACTCAAGACAATATTTTCATATTTGCTCACCCAACAACAAAAACGACTGTTCCAACACTTAAAAATAACCCTCAACCGAATGCAAACTTCACGACTTCAGCGATTATCGTTTCTGCCAATCCACAAGATGTGGCGAAAACATTATCCAATTTTAATCAATATGTTGGATTATTTCCTACGCTCAAATCTGCCAAAATCATTGAGAGTTCGGGAACAATTCAGCAGGTTAAATATAAGGTTTCTATTCCCACGCCTATTCCTGTACTGAATTTCAATGAAGATGTCACCATGCAACACCAAATTGGACAAAACAGTATTTCTACCCTTGTGATTGATGCTCCTATTCCCTATGCGGTCGGCAAATTTGAATGGTTTAATTTGGGCAATAACAAAACCTTAATTACCCTGACACAATGGGGTGACCTGAATCAACCTCAAGGTTTTCTATTTAAAAGCATTTTAAATGCTTTACCTGAAGCTAAACTTGGTATTCCAAGTGGAACCAATGCCTTTATTATGGAGTCACTAAAAAATCGTTTTAATGCGAAAAAAGTTACCGCATTAATCCCTGGTCAATTTCCCACTCTACCTTTTTCAGCAGCACAACTGCAAAAAATTAGCCAACTCAGTCAAGTATCTAGACAGCCTGTGAGTATTGTTCATTCACAAACGACTGTGCCCTATCAACATGGCCGTGAAGATATGCGATTTACTACAACCTATCAGTATTACAACCAAACACCTCAGCAACTACAAAAATGGACTGTGCCGAGTGCTTATAAAGCTTTATTTCCTCGACAAATTAAAGACATCAAAGCAGCTACTGTAAGCCCTCAAGGACAAGATGCGGAATTTAAAGTCAGTGTGGGTTTGGGTGTAATCAGTATTCCTTTTAATTTCAAAATGCACTTCACGTATCCCAAATCCACTGAAAACAATTTCTCAGCCAATGGTGGAGATTTACGCTATTTAAAAGGCATGACGCAATTTAATCCCAATGGAAATGGTACTTTACTAAAAATGACCACAGCGATGAAAGTTGATGAAAAAGCGCCTTTTTTACTTCGAGCCGCACGTAGTCTGCCCTACCACGAAATGCTTCCTGCTATTGGCGGAAATGCGGTGTTTGTACAAAAAATTAGAAATTCAGAATCTTAATACTGTAGACATGACAACTGATTTTTTAATTGAATATTTTCATTTTTATCTTTAAAGCAACTAAAAACATTATGTTTATTTTTCATCAAATTTTAGGCACAAAAAAACCGCAACTAAGCGGTTTTTTTCATTACATCATCAAGTTGGTGCGCTCAGAGAGATTCGAACTCCCGACCCCTTAGTTCGTAGCCAAGTGCTCTATCCAGCTGAGCTATGAGCGCGACGTCTTGATAGGGTGCATTATACGCCTTTTAATTTTCTTGAAAAGCCTTTTTGTATTTATCAAAGTTCAACTGCATAGTTATTGGACAATTCACGTAGTACCATGCTAAAAAATATACTCCTATTATTTTTATCACCTTATTTCAAATCATAATAATTTAAGTTACAACTCATCAATCAACAAAATCTCTAATTGTTCCATACAGTTTGCACAAAAAATTACGATTTCATTTTCTAAACTTTGAATTTTTAATTCATAAACAAAACCCGTCATTGTGCGGTTACAGCCATCGCAATGTTGCAAATTAAAATGACAAACAAAATTTGCATGGAAATAGGTATAGTAACCGTCTGTATAGATTTTCATATTCTTTTCAATACGTCTGTTATTGTATTTATTTTAATAGTTTTAACTTATAAATAATTGATAGATTTCAGACTTTACGACAATAACTGACGCACAAAGAATGAATCAAAAAATTAATTTTCTAAATCGAACAATTAAAATCATCGTTATAAAACTATGATCCTCAAAAATCTAAAAATAACTACTTAATTTATATGAAAATACAATCACTACCTTTTTTTCACTTTATAAGCTTCTCACAAAAAAAATACCGATATAAAAGATGATCCATTCCAATAAAGCTTGATTGATGGAGTTGTTACTTCATTATTTTTAGTTCTATTTTCTTATCTTTCATAAAGCTACAAACACAAAAAAACCACAACAAGTGTGGTTTAATTACCATCCGAAGATGTTTAAGTTGGTGCGCTCAGAGAGATTCGAACTCCCGACCCCTTAGTTCGTAGCCAAGTGCTCTATCCAGCTGAGCTATGAGCGCAATACTTATGTGTCGTAAACGACATCGTTACTTTTAGAATACTTAAATTGGTGCGCTCAGAGAGATTCGAACTCCCGACCCCTTAGTTCGTAGCCAAGTGCTCTATCCAGCTGAGCTATGAGCG